>CAYGCV010000294.1:0-5464 GCA_964348425.1 uncultured Vicinamibacteraceae bacterium
CACACGTCCCGCGTCCCCCCGCCCCCCGACCGCCATACCTGGCCGCGCCCGGCCGCGCCCCGGCCGCCCTGACAGTCGGCTTGGCGACGGCGGTCATGACCGCGCAGGCCCCGCCGCCCGGGGCCGGGGCCGACGGTCTGCTCCATGCCGAGCTGACGCTCGACGCGCAACTGATCAGCTTGGCGTTCCGGCCCGATCTGCCGGCCGCCGGCGGTACCCATCTGGCCCTGCTCGCGGGCGCCGTCGGCTCCCGCGCGCGGGTCGGCCGCCTCACGGCCCACCCTGCCCTGCGCATCGGCTCCCTCGTGCCGGACACCGAGACGCCGCGGCTGGCCGCCGACGACGAGGCGCCGGAGCCGCCCGTCAGCCACGAGCTGTGGCTGGCGCGGACCGTCCAGGGCTGGGAGCTCGAGGCCCACGCGGACGGCAGGCCCGACCCGCGCAGCATCCCGCTGGCGCATCGCGCGACCGACGCGGCGGCGCCCACGTTCACCGCGTCCCTGCACGCGACGGCGGCCGAGGCCGGCCGCCTCGTCCTGCGCTGGGGCGCGCACGTCTGGAGCACGGACTTCCGCTTCGACGAACTCCCGCCGCGACCGCCGGAGCCCCGTCCCACCGCGGGCAGCGACGGGACGGCGCGCGAGCGCGACACCGACACCACCCCGATCTTCCGGCGCAACCTGCTCGAGGAGCGCAACGAGACCGCGCTCGTGCTGCCGGGGGGCGAGCGCATCAGCGCCCTCTACTGGAAGAGCGTGGACGTCGAGGACGAGGACTATCCGACCCTGGCCTCGACGGCAGACGGCGCGGTCGTCGAGCTGATCCGGGCGCCGGTCCTGCGCCTGAGGAGCGAGGTCGGGCTGCGCGTCGGCGGCGCCGATCTGCCGACCGGCAACCTCGCGCCGGGGTTTGCCGGCTCCTACGGCCTCTGGCTGAGGCGCGCGGGCGACGGGTGGCAGTTCGTCTTCAACAACGAGCCGGACTCCTGGGGCACGCAGCACGACGCGACCTTCGATGTAGCCGCGGCGGACATCTACTACGCGCGCTCGGACGGCGCGTTCCGGCCGCTGGGGGTCACGCTCGCGCCGGCGGGCGGCGGGCGCGGCCGGTTGATCGTGCACTGGGGGCCGCACGAGTGGGCCGCCGACTTCACGGTCGTCGACTGAGAGGTCCGAGATGAGCAGAGGCTGGCTCCAACTGACCGGTGCGGCGGCGGTGCTCGCGGGCGTGATCGGGCTGCTGGAGCTGGCGCCGGTTCCCGCCGCCGGCCAGGACCGGCAGGCGCTGCGCACCACGTGGGGCGACCCGGACCTGCAGGGCATCTGGACGACGAACTACGACACGCCGCTCGAGCGGCCGGCGCGCTACGCCGACCGGGAGTTCTTCACGGACGAGGAGCGGGCCGCCATCGACAGCGAGCGCGCGCGGCTGCTCGGTCAGTACCGGCGGCGCTCGCCGCGCGGCACCGAGCAGGACGTCGGCGGCGCCTACGACGCGACGATCTTCCTGACCCACAAGCACCTCGGCCCCCGGACGTCGCTCATCATCGATCCGCCGGACGGACAACTGCCGGCCCTGACGCCCGCGGCGCAGCAGCGGCGCGACGAGATCGACGAGTACAACCGGGCCCTCCTGCAGGCCACGGAAGCCTGCCGGCAGGGCCGGCCCGGCTGCCCGCCGTACGGGCCGCCGTCGCCGCGGCGCGAGGAGGCGCCGCCGCACTACCTGACCGTCGAGGTGAACCGCTCGTACCATCCGGAGGACCGCAGCCTGTCGGAGCGCTGCATGGGCAACCGCCTGCCGGACTTCGGCAACATCACCGGCTTCTTCCTGCAGATCGTGCAGTCGCCCGACACCGTGTCGATCTTCTACGACACCGGCCAGGGCCAGGGCTGGCAGCGCGTCATCCCGGTGACCGACCGCCCGCATCTGCCGCCCACCGTGCGCCAGTGGCGGGGCGACTCGCGCGGCCGCTGGGAGGGCGACACGCTGGTGGTCGACGTCACCAACTTCACGCCCAAGACCGACTTCCACGGCTCCCGCGAGAACCTGCACCTCGTCGAGCGCTGGCGGCGGATCGACGCCGAGACGATCGAGTACGTCGCCACGATGGACGACCCGACCACGTGGGTGCGGCCCTGGACGGTCACCTTCGAGCTGAGCCTGCAGGACAACCGGGCGAACCGCATCTACAAGGAGCCCCGCTGCCACGAGGGCAACTACGGCCTGCCCGCCCTGCTCGCGGGCGCGCGCGCCGAGGAGCGCGCCTTCGCGGAAGGCCGCGGCCCGGATCCGGCCACGCTGTGCGTCGCCGGGCCGACCGGCGCCTGCGGCGGATTCGCCTTCGGCTTCGCCGAGTCCGGGGAGGAAGCCGACCCGCTGCGCCGCTGACGCTGCCCGGCGCTCACGACGCGTCGGGCGCCGCCCTGTACCCGACCGCCCAGAGATCGAAGCCGCGGCGCTCGACCCGTACCCGCGCGAACCCCGCGCGCACCAGCCTCGCCCGCAGGGTCCTGGCGGTGAAGCCGGTCTTGTGCGCCATGAACCGGTTGCCGCGGCCGATCGAAGGGCGGTGACCGTACACGACGTCGATCGGGTGGATCGGCCCGGCCGGCGACTGGTACAGCACGTCCTCCAGCTTGTCCTCGGCAATGTAGCGGCAGACCGTCTGCAGGTCCGGCAGGGTGATCAGCGCGAACCCGCCGGGCCTCAGCACCCGGCGGAACTCGCCCAGCACGATGGGCACCTGATGGGCGTAGAGATGCTCGACGTTGTGCGACGACCAGACGGCGTCGACCGACGCCGTCGCGACGACCGACATGTCGAGCATGTCGCACACGATGTCCGGCTGCACCGCCGGGTCGATGTCGAGCCGCACCTCCTGCCACGCGCCGCCGCGGAAGGTCGGATGGAGCTTCCCGGGATTGGGGCTGCCGCAGCCGACGTGCAGCACCGTTCGCAGCGGCGCGGTTTCAGCCTGCGTAGTCATCGTCCGATCCGTCTCGTGCTCCGCACCGCTCCGGCAGTGGCGGCGATGATACCATCAGCGACCGTGCGTGCATTTCTGAGGAAACTGACGAACGACGACAGCTCCAAAGACCCTCCTGGCGCTCGGGCGCTCATGGCCGCTTGCCAGGACAGGCGACCAGGTGCATCCCCCCGTGTGTGGGCTGTGTGTTCGTCTGGGCGCCCGCCTTCCTACAGTGCGCGCGCTTCTTGCAGGTACTCGATGGCGGGCGCCCTCTTCAGCTTGCGAAGATGTTGTCCAGCTTGAGCGCCAGCCCTTCGAGCACGGCCGTTCGCACGCTCTCCCCGCGGCCGAACGTGCCGGTGCGTTCGAGCCTCCCGTGTCGTTGTTGATGGACGGCGACGGTCTCCGCTACCGGATCGACGATCCAGTACTCAAGCACCCCGCGCCTGCCGTACAGCTCGTGCTTGTCCCCGAGGTCCCGGTCGGCGGTCGACGGCGAGAGGATTTCGATCACGAGGTCGGGGGCTCCCCGCACGTTCTCGTCGGTGATCCTGTCCTTGCGCGCCCGGGAGATGAACAGCACGTCGGGCTGCACGACGTCCGTGTCCGACAGAACGACGTCGACAGGTGCGACGAGCACCTCTCCGAGTCCCCGTTCTTCGGTGAACCGGCCCAGTTCCCTGTCCAGTCTGCTCAGAATCCTCTGGTGCTTTATGTTCGGTGCGGGGACCATCATCAACTCGCCGTTCAGCAGTTCGTAGCGCTCCTCGTCCGGTGTTCGGCAGTAGTCTTCGTACGTCCGCTTGACGGCGTGCTCGGTCGTGGCCATGGGCTTTCTCCTGCGCTGGGCAGTACTCGTCAGCCGTGCTGCAGTCGGCGGCATTCGAGATGCTGATGCTGGGCCGCTTCCAGGAAGCATCGTTTCGCCAAGCTGACAGCATGCGGAAATTCGATGAGGATCTCAAGAAGACGGCACCGCGTTTGTACAAGCACCTCGGCTATCGCATGTGGTACATGGCCTGACAGCAGCGGCGCCGCCTCCTGCGAATCGGGTTGACGTCGAACCGCGGGAAGCTGCTGCTCGACACGTCGACGCGGATGCGATGGCCCTCCCGAAAAGGTAGCTGGTGCTCCACAGGTCGACGGTGACCTCGACCATCTCGCCCGGAACCGTGAGGATGCACGCCGTTCGGCGTTTCGTTCTGGTGATCGCATTCCAGGGCTTCGCGGCGGTGTCGACGGCACCGGCCCAGCCGCCGGCCGCGACCGACGCCGAAGTGCCGGAACGGCCGTTCCCGGCCGCGACCGTCCCCGGCGCGCCTCGGGGAGCCAGGGGCACGCCGGCGGAGGGACCGACCGGCGACTTCCAGGATCTTCTGGAGACGCGCGTGGCCGAGTTGCGGGACGATACCGGACTCACGGCGGTGGCCGTTGCCGTGACCGTCGACGGAGACCTCGCCGCGGCGGCTGTCGGCGGCGAGCGCCGGCGGGACTCCGGCATCCCGGTGACCGTCGGCGACCGCTGGCACCTGGGATCGATTACCAAATCGATGACGGCCACGCTGCTCGCGGTGCTGGAGGAGGACGGACTGCTCTCGGCCGACGACGCGCTGACCGCATTGCTGCCCGACGTCGAGATGGCGGACGGCAGGAGCGCCTGCACGCCGGCACACCTGATGACCCATACCGCGGGGGTCGCCGCCAACTTCCCCGCCGAGTCCCAGGACGTCTGGCCCGAGACCGCGGAGGAGCTGGTTGCCGAACGGCGGCGCTTCGTCGCCGACGCGCTCGCCGCGGAACCCGAATCTCCCTGCGGCGAGCGCTTTCTGTACTCCAACGTCGGCTACACCGTTGCCGGCCACATCGCCGAGACCGTCGCCCGCGAGCCCTACGAGACCTTGCTTCGAGACCGCGTGTTTGCGCCCCTCGGGCTGACGAGCGCCGGTTTCGGCGCGCCGAAGGGCGAGCAGCCGGATGAGGAACCGCTGGGACACCTGGTCTTTCCGAACGGCACGCGGGTTCCTGTCGATCCCTTCGAGACGCGCGCCGACAATTCTCCGCTCATCGCACCGGCCGGAACGGTGCACATGACGATAGGCGACCTGGCGCGCTACGGCGCGGCCCACCTCGACGGCGAGTACGGGAGCGACCCGGTCCTGCTCTCGCGGTCGAGCTGGCAGCGGTTGCACGCCCCGTTTCGGAACGGCTACGCCCGCGGCTGGGTCCGCCACGAGCGCGACTGGGCGGGCGGCCCCGTGATCTGGCACAACGGCAGCAATACGCTCTGGTACGCGCTGCTGATGTTGTTGCCGGCCAGGAACATGACCCTGGCGTTCGTGACCAACGACGGTGCGCTCGAGGCGGCCGACACCGCGTTCGGCGAGCTGGCGCGGGAGCTGACCGCGTTGCGCGATCGGCTGGACCCGCCCAACCGGCCGCCGGCCGCGGTGAGGACGCTGCCGGCGGTTCGTCTGTCGGGGCCGGGGGCGACGC
>CAYGCV010000295.1:0-5416 GCA_964348425.1 uncultured Vicinamibacteraceae bacterium
GGACCGGCACCTACAACATCGACCACCAGACGCCCGGCTTCACCGACGTGCAGGTCGGGAGCTACGTCTTCATGGACGCCCAGTACCTCGACATCGGCGGGGCGGACGACCCGGACGTCTACACCGACTTCCGGCCGGCCCTGACGATCCTGACCACGGTGCTGAACGCGCAGTACGCGGGCCGCGCGACGACCGACGCGGGCGCCAAGGCCTGCACCATCAATCGCCCGTGGTCACGGGTCAAGGGCGAGACCGGCATGAGCTACACGTCCGGCTCGGACGAGTTCGGCACGATCCGCTACGAGGACGACGCCAGCCGCAACTACGCCGTCGGCGACAAGCTGGAGCTGATCGTGTCGCACTGCGACCCGGTGGTGAACCTCTACGACCAGATGTACGCCGTCCGCAACGGCATCGTCGAGGCGGTCTGGGCCATCGCGGCGCGGGGCCGGTCGACGTAGGAGTCTGCGCCGTAGAACGGCGCGGACTCCTGCCGGGTTGGTTGGGCGCCGAGCGGAGCCGTCAGGCGACGATTGGCGGGCCAGGTGGGACAGCTCGCCGCGCTGCTCCGATCGCCGCAGCGCGGCGGCTCGCGCAGACGCCGTGCTCACCCGGGCTCGGACGCCGCCACCGCCTCGCGCAGCCGCGCGAGATCCACAGCGCAACCTGCGGCCTGCTCTCCACCGGGCACCGAGCGGACCAACCGGCGCATGCACGAGACGTCCTCGGCGTACTCGGCCAGTCGTCGCTTGTAGGTCGCGCGGGTCTTGGTGCACACGAGGGTATACGGCCGGCCGCTGCGTTCGGTCACGTGCTCGATGTCGAGGTTGTGCCGCTCGATGATCTGGTGCAGATGGGCGCGCAGGTCCTTGCGCAACGGAAAGCGGGCAATCCGGACGACAGGGTCCTTGCAGAATGCCCGGAGTCCCTTGCAGTGCTCGCACCGGCAGCCGGCGTTGGCGCCGATGGTCCAGTCCCGCGGTTTCTCGGGCTGGTCCCCGCTGCGCGCCAGCAGGAAGTCTGCCGCGTGGCGCCACAGCAGCGCGAAGGCGCTGCTGCCGGCCGCGCCCCCCTCGGCGTGCAGTCTGGTCAACGCCGCCGGCAGCGTCCGGTCGGGCGTGACGGCCCGCGGCTCGGCGGCGACGGCGCCGGCCGCCGTTGCGGCCTCGGCCGCCAACCCGCGGCGCCAAGCCAGCGCGAAGAGGTCGTGAACCGCCTCTTCGCCGAACCGTTCCGGCCGCCGTGCGACCGGCAGGAAGGTGTTCCGCTCCGATTCGGGCGGCAGCGCCGCAGGCAGGGCCAGCAGGGCCGCACGCACGGTGTCCCGCAACGCGCCGTCCCAAGCGGAGCCCGCGGATTCGTCGCGCGTCTCGTCGAGGCACCGGAGGAGCGCCAGCGAGTCCGTCGGCCGCCGCCGGAGATGCGCACCGACCAGGTCAAGCAGGAAGCGCCGGGCGGCAGCGGGTCCGATCATGTCCACGACGACCGCCAGGGCCTCGTTCTCGCTGCCGTCGTAGCGCGCGAGGATAACCTCCCGCAGAAAGCGCGCGGCCTGGTCCTCGTCCCCGGTCGCGCACAGAAGTTGCAGCATGCCGGCACGGCCCTGCGCGTCCCGGACGTGAGCGGCGGTGGGCCAGACGTCGATCAACCGCGCCGTGAGCCCCCGGATCCGTTCGTCCGCGACCCCACCGTTCCGCTCGAGTTCCTCGGCCACCCAGGCGGCGGCGCCCTCGACACCGCCGCCCGCGACGATGGCCAGCGCCTTGGCGCGCGGCCACACGACGACGGCCGTGCGACGATAGGCGCGCTCGACGCTCACCCCCTCGTTGCCCGACGCCTCGTGCACCCACTGCTCGTCCGGCGGCACCTCGTCGAGCGCCCCCCTCGGCAGCAGCTCCTCGGTCAGCAGCTCGACCTTGCCGAACGGCGGTTGATGGCCGTCGGGCCGCACCCAGCCGTCCAGCCACTGGCGGCGGTCGTCCACGTCGCCCATCTCCCAGTCGTCGTCGGCGTCATCCTCCCCGTCCCACCCCCACGCGTCGGGCGAGCCGGCGAACTCCGCGGTGCCGTATTCCTCGATGTGAACGAGGGCCGCGTGCAGCTCGCACTCGGCGCGTTCCGCGGCCCGCGCGAGAACGCCCGCCACCGCGGCATCGCCGTTCTTCAACACGTCGAAGCAAAGCCCCGCCTCGCTGTACTCGTGATCGAGCAGCCAGACCAGCTTGTCGGTCGCGTCCCGGGTGCGGCCCCACCCGGCCAGCCGCTTCGCAAGCCGATCGACCGTTGCAGTGTGGTCCGGGGCGGTCCGCGGCGTATCGTCGTCGCCGGGGCGCAGGGACAGATTGAACACGAGCGACAGGCGGTGCCCTTCGGTCACCGGCCTGACCTCGTGGGTGCAGTCCGCATAGAACGCGGCGAACGCCAGCTCGGACGGCTCGCCCGCGTTCATGTCGATGACGCTCTCGCGGTCGCGATGGCGGACGACCAGCTCGCCGCCGGCGCCCGCGGCCGGCAGCGAGACCGACAGCGTGGCGATCATGCCGTCGGCCTTCTCGGTGTCGCGATGCGCCGAGAAGAAACCGCCCGGCTCGTAGATCAGCAGCTTGTGGAGTTGCGCGTCCAGCCGGTCCGGCGGGCAACCGAGGCCGGCCGCCGCCGAGCCGAGGATGCCGGCGAACGTCTCGGGCCAGGCCGCGCCGGCCAGCCGCACCCGCTCCGGGCCGATCTGCCAGCAGTCGCGAACCGACCTGTCGACCAGGGTCTCGGATCCCTTGCCGTACGGCGCGCGCTCCGCGGCCGCGATCAAGGCCCGCACCTGCGCCTCGGGGACCGGAAAGGACAGGCCGCCCACGCCCTGCACCTCCAGCCGCGGCATGGGTGCCAGTACCCTGCCGTGGGCGCAGAAGTCTCCCGGCCGGTCGACGGCCAGCAGCAACTTCTCGATCGCGCTCTCGATGCTGCCTTGTGCCACGCTGTCTTGCCCTCCCTGACGGAATCACGCCGCCGACGCGTCGTAGTACGGGGACGGCAACGCCGGGTAGACGCGGAATACGTGCCGGAAGATCTCGTCGGTCCGGACCGTCACCTCGTCGTCCGAGTAGGAGTCGGTGGGCAGCCCGGTGTCCTCACTGTAGAGGAAATCGTGGATCGCGACCTTGACGGCATCCCGCGTGGCCTCCTTCTCGCGCCACTGGTCGACGCGCAGCTTCTCCGCCTTCAACGTGCGCAGGAGGTCGACGGCGACCGCCTTGATCCGCTTGATGTCCGGTCCGCTCAGGTCCGCCTTGCGCAGGAGGTCGAAGATCGCAAGCGATTCCTCGTCCAATCCCTCCTGGACGGCGCGTTTCTCCTCCTGGTCCAGCCCCTGGACGAGCTTGAGCAGCTCCTCGAAGGTCCGCTCGATGGTCACGCGGTCCTTTTCGCGGTTGTACTCCTCGACGATTCTCTCGTAGTGCTCCTGGAAATCCGTGCGCAAGGGATTCCGGGCCAGGAGCCGCTGGAGTCGCTGCTCCACGGCTTGCTTGAGCGTCTGGACCGTGGTCCGTTGCGAGCGGCTGCGCTCGAACTCGCGCTTGAGCCGATCGAAGTCGATCGCACTGATGTCGTACACGGCCGGATCCCTGCCGACACTCGCCCCCCGCAAGTCGATCGCGAGATCCACGACCCCGTGCAGCTTGCGGATGATGTCGCTGATGTCGGCCTGCTCGCGGTCTTCCTGCAGGCTCCGGTAGATGATGGCGATGGCGTCTCGGTCTGCGCGATGGGCGTTCACCCCCCGCACGTTGATGCACGCCCTGAACTTCTTGAACACCTCGCGGCACAGCACCTCGAAGCGCTTGCGCGTCTCGTCATTCTCGTTCGCCACCTCCTTGCAGGCCACGATGGCGGCGTTGCGGGCGAAGCCCTCCTTCCGGATGACGTCGTCGAGCGGCGCCCCGCCGTCGTCGAGAAAACCCCGCGTTACGGCGATCGCCTCGGCCAGGTCGGCAAGGAGCTCTTCGTCCGGTCTCGCCGGATCGATCTCCCTGCCGTCACCGCCCGGCTGCGTGCCGGCGAACGTCGCCAGTGCCCTGCGCAGGTGCTTGAGAACGCCGCAATAGTCGACGATCAGGCCGTTGTTCTTGCCCTCGTTGACCCGGTTGGCGCGGGCGATGGCCTGCATCAGCGTGTGGGCCTTGAGCGGCTTGTCCAGGTAGAGCGTGGAGAGGCTGGGCACGTCGAAGCCGGTCAGCCACATGGCGCACACGACGGCGATGCGAAACGGGTGCTCCTCCTTCTTGAACGCGTCGTCTACCGCCGTCCCGCCCAGCCCCTCCTTGACGATCCGCCGGTGCGGGACGATGTCCAGGTCCCAGCGCCGGAACTTCTCCACCTCGCCCTGTTCCTCGCTCACGACGACGGCGGCGCGCGTCTCGCGCATCCACTGAACTTGCCGCCGCAGATGGATTTCCTCCTGCTCGCCCGGCGCCTTCGCGCGCTCCGCCTCCAGCTCGTCGATGCGCTCGGCCCAGTAGCGCTCGATCAGCGCGTGCATCCGGACGCAGGTGACCTTGTCGATGCAGACCAGCATCGCCTTGCCGGTCTTCCAGGCCGCCGAGTAGTGGCGCACGAAGTCGCGGGCCACCTGATCGAGCCGCTTGCCGGCGGTGATCACGTGGTACTCGCGCTTCAGCTCCCGCTCCAGACGCTGCGCGACGTCGATGTCGTCGATCTCCAGCTCCTCCAGCTTGCCGGCGATGCGTTCGTTCAGGTCGTCAATGGCCACGCCCAACTCGTCGCCGCGGGCGTCGTAGTAGAGCGGCACGGTGGCCCCGTCCTCCACCGCACGCTGGAAGTCGTAGGTCGAGACGTAGTCGCCGAACACCTTGCGGGTGATCTCGTCGCCGGTGAACAGCGGCGTGCCAGTGAAGCCGATGTAGCTGGCGTTCGGCAGGGCGTTGCGCATGTTCAGGGCGAGCGTGCCGTACTGCGTCCGGTGCGCCTCGTCGCTGATGACGACGACGTCGTCACGCTGCGTGTAGCCCGCCGCCGGGTCCACGTCCTGATGGAACTTCTGGATCAGCGAGAAGAGGTGCGACTTGTGCTCGCCCAGCAGCCGGCGCAGATGCTCGCCGCTGCCCGCCCGGCACGCGTCGCGGTCGTGGTCGACCACGCCGCAGCCGGCGTAGGTCTTGTAGATCTGGGTGTCGAGGTCGTCGCGGTCGGTCAGCACCAGGAAGGTGAAGTTGCCGCTCAGCTTGCGGCGCACCTTGCGGCTGAACATCACCATCGAGTAGCTCTTGCCGGCCCCCTGCGTGTGCCAGAAGACGCCGAGCTTGCCCGCCCGTGCCCGTCGATCGCGCACGGCCTCGACGGCGCGGTTCACGCCGAGGAACTGGTGGTTGCGGGCGAGGATCTTCCGCGTCTCGCCGGACGA
>CAYGCV010000296.1:0-5415 GCA_964348425.1 uncultured Vicinamibacteraceae bacterium
GCATGTCAGGATACGCCGGTCTCGTTCCGAAAACAAGTTAGCGCCTATGGGCGGCACTCCCGCCTGAGTCTGGAGTCCGATAGAGAGGGGGGCGGTGTCCAACAACGACCGAATCATGCGTCGCGCCCGGCCTCGGCCAGCGCCAGGTCCGGTGCGGATCCGTTGGCGGCGCCCGAGCGGCGCAGCATGCGCAGGCCGTTGAAGGTCACGAGCAGGGTGGCGCCCATGTCGGCGGCCACGGCCATCCAGAGCGTCGCGGCGCCGAACGCCATGAAGGCGAGGAAGAGCGCCTTGGAGCCCAGCGCCAGGGTGACGTTCTCGATTATCACGGAGCGGGCCCGCCGGGCGTGACCGACGAGGAACGGCAGCGTCCGCAGATCGGGCTGCAGCAGGACGACGTCCGCGGATTCGACGGCGACGTCCGTGGCGTTGCCGCCGAGGGCGATGCCGACCGAAGCCGCCAGCAGCGCCTGGCTGTCGTTGATGCCGTCGCCGACCATCGCGAGCGGTCCGTGGCGGGCGGACAGCTCGCGGACGGCCCGGGCCTTGCCGTCGGGCAGCAGCTCGGCGCGGACGTCCGCCACGCCCACCCGCTCGCCGACGCGGTTGGCCGTGACGGTGTTGTCGCCGGTGAGCAGCACGGATCGCAGGCCCTGGGCGTGGAGCTGCGAGACGCTCTCGGGTGCCTCGGCCCGCACCGGGTCGGCCACCGCAATCAGCGCCCAGACGTCGTCGCCCGCGCCGCAGGCGACGACGGTGCCGTCGGGTCGCTGCAACTCCGCGAGCGCCCGGTCGACCTCGCCGCTGCCGGTCTTCTCGCGCGCGAAGCGCGTGCTGCCGACCCAGAACGGCCGGCCGTCGACGAGCGCCTCGGCGCCGCGCCCCTCCACGGCCTGGAAGTCGGACAATGCCGCCGGCTCGACGCCGCGCGCGCGGGCGTAGCGCACGATGGCGCGCGACAGCGGATGCTCGCTGCGCATCTCGACGGCCAGCAGGCGGGCCAGGATGTCCGGCTCGGTCCAGCGCCCGGTCGGGCGCAGCTCGCGCACGTCGGGCTCGCCGCGGGTGACGACGCCGGTCTTGTCGAAGGCGACGGTGCGCAGGCGCGCGAGCCCTTCGAGATGGGCGCCGCCCTTGATCACGACGCCGTGGCGCGTCGCCGAGGCGATGGCGGCCGCGATTGTCGCCGGGGTCGAGATCACCAGCGCGCAAGGGCAGGAGATCAGCAGGATGAGCATCCCCTGGTAGAACCAGTGCGCGAGATCGCCCCCGAACAGCAGCGGCGGGACGAGGACGACGGCCGCGGCCACCGCGAACATCAGCGGCGTGTAGTACAGCGCGAACCGGTCGATGAAGCGCTCGGTCTTGGCGCGGTGGTGATGGCTCTCCCCGACCATGCGGATGATGCGCGCCAGCGTGGTGTCCGAGGCGGGCCGCGTCGTGCGCAGCTCGAGCACGCCGTGGCCGTTCACCGTGCCCGCGAACACCGGGTCGCCCGCGGTCTTCCAGGCCGGCACCGACTCGCCGGTGACGAGCGCCTGGTCGATGTAGGAGCTGCCGTCGATGACCTCGCCGTCGCACGGAACCCGCTCGCCGGGCCGCACGCGCACGCGGGCGCCCACCGCCACGCGGTCCACCGGCAGCCGGTGCTCGTGGTCGCCGTGCACCACCGCGGCCGTGGCGGGCGAGATGCGCAGCAGCGAGCCGATGGCGTTGCGGGCGCGCCGTGCGCTCCAGTTCTCCAGCAGCCCCGACAGCCCGTACAGAAACGCCAGCGTGGCGGCCTCGGCCCACTCCTCCAGCACGACGGCGCCGATCACCGATACCAGCACCAGCGCGTTCATGTCCGGGCGCAGGCGCCGCAGCGAGGCGACGGCCCTGCGGAACGAAGGCAGCAGGCCGGCGACGATGGCCAGCCCGAGCAGCGCGACCACGGGGTAGTCGATGCCGTGCTCGCCGTGGCCGTGCGACAGCGCCGTCTCGAGCAGGCCGCCGCCCGCCACGGCAACGTGCAGCACCAGCCCGCCGGCCAGCGCGAGGCCGCTGGTTGCCGCCAGCGCGCGGCGCCCGTGCCGGTCCCACCACGACTCGATCGGCGCGGCCGACTCCGCCCACGGCTCGGCGCGCATCCCGAGGCGGGCGACTGCCTCGGCGACGTCGTCGGGACCGAACGTGTCGGTATCGGCGTCCACCGTCATGCGGCCGTCGATGACGTGGAAGCTGACGCCGTGGACGCCCTCGCGGCCGGACAGCTCGCGCCGGATCAGGGACGCCTCTTCCGTACAGTCCAGACCCTCTACCCGGAAATCCCTCTGTTCTCGGATTGTTCGACCCTCGCCACGGGGAAGCCGTCCCCGCTCGCTCCATCATACGCGACGGCCCGGCCCCGGTGCGGGCCATTGGCGGCGTGACGCTGGACGAGCGCCGCGGCACGCCGTGCTCGCTGCGGCCGGCCGCGGCCGCTGGCGGCCGCGATGCTAGACTGCCGCGATCGGCATCCGCGTGCCCGTGGCGGCTGCGCGGCATTCCAGGGAGGGTACGTGAGACATCGATACTTCGCACTGCTGTTGACGGCGGCCGCCGTGGCGCTGGCGCCGCTGCCCGGTTACGCGCAGTCCGGCGACGCACCGCGCACGCCGTGGGGCAAGCCCGACCTGCAGGGCGTCTGGGACTTCGCGACACTGACGCCCATGGAGCGGCCTGCGGAGTTCGCCGACAGGGCGACGCTGACCGAGGAGGACGTGGCGAACATCGTGGCCCGCTCCGCGCAGTTCACGCAGTTCCTCTCCGAGAACGGGATCGGGTCGAGCGACACGCGCACCGGCACGTACGACGAGTTCTGGTTCGACTTCGGGTCGGACGTCTCGGCCGACCGGCGCACCTCGCTGGTCGTCGATCCGCCGACCGGCCGGATCCCCGACCTGACGCCGGCGGCGCGCGAGCGGCAGGCGGCGCGGCGCGCCTACCTGGCGGAGCATCCGGCCGATTCGTGGGAGGACCGCAACCTGGCCGAGCGCTGCCTGGTGGGCTTCAACAGCGGCCCGCCGATGGCGCCGAGCGCGTACAACAATGTCGTCCAGTTGTTCCAGACGGAGGACCACGTCGTGATCCTCAACGAGATGGTGCACGACGCCCGCATCGTGCCGCTGGACGGCCGGGACGGCCTCGACCCGAGCGTCCGGCAATGGCTGGGCAGCTCGCGCGGCTACTGGGACGGCGACACGCTGGTGGTCGAGACCGCCAACTTCCGGGACGAGACGAACTTCCGGGGGGTGACGCGCGACGTGCGGCTCGAGGAGCGCTTCACGCGCGCCGGCGACGACACGCTGCTCTACCGGTTCACGGTGAACGACCCGCGGACGTTCGAGCGGCCCTGGACGGCCGAGGTGCCGATGTCGCTCTCGTCCGAGCCGACGTTCGAGTACGCCTGCCACGAGGGCAACTACGGCCTGGAGGGCATTCTCGCCGGAACGCGGGTGGAAGAGCGCGAAGCGGCAGCGGCTGGCCGGAACTAGCAGGAAACCGAATGCCGACCATGCGGATGGCGACGGGCGCCGTCGTGCTCGCCGCCGCGGCCGCGGCCGTGACGGGCGCGGTGGTCCCGGCCGGCGCTCAGGAAGCCGGCGGGGCCGGCCGGTTCGACTGGCCGTCGCACAACCTCGATCTGTCCGGCAGCCGCTACGCCGCGCTCGACCAGATCGACGCTTCGAACGTCGGCCGGCTCGAGCTGGCCTGGTCGGTCGAGATGGAGCGCGACCACGTCATCACGCAGGTCACGCCCCTGGTCGTCGACGGCGTCCTGTACTTCAACGACGCGGCCGGCGCCGCCTTCGCGCTCGACGCGGCGACCGGCGACCGGCTCTGGACGAGCGACTTCGGTCCCGACTCGATCTCGAAGCGGGTCGTCCGCCCGCGCGGCCCGGGCTACGGCGGCGGCCGCCTCTACCCGTTCTACGGCACCACCGTCTTCTCCGTCGACCCCGCGACCGGCGAGCCGGACCCGGCGTTCGGCGCCGGCGGGCGCATCGACATCGTGGCGGCCGCCCTGCACCACAAGTATCCCGACGACTACCCGCCCGACCTCGACCCGGCGGCGCTGGGGCACCAGATGATGGCGCCGCCGGCGTACCACGACGGCGTGCTGTACGCCGGCGTCGGGCTGTCGGACCAGCACATCCCGGGCGGGCTGGTCATCGCGTTCGACGCGCGCACCGCCGCCATCCGCTGGGTGTTCAACACCATTCCGCAGCGGCCGGGCGACGCGGGGTACGACCTCGCGCGCCCGACCTGGGGCGACGGCCTGCGAGCGGGCGGCGGCGTGTGGACGGTGCCGGCGCTGGACCCGGACCTGGGCCTCGTCTACGTCAACGCCGGCAACCCGTCCGCCGACTACGACGGCTCCGGCCGCCCGGGCATGAACCTGTTCACCAACGCCACCATCGCCCTGCGCATGGCGACCGGCGAGATCGCCTGGTACTACCAGGCCATTCACCACGAGGTGTGGGACATCGATCACGTGACCGGCCCGCTGCTGTTCGACGCGACGCGCGACGGGCGGACGGTGCGCGGGGTGGCCGCGGGCGGCAAGAACTGCCTGCTGTACCTGTGGGACCGGGCGACCGGCGCGCCGATCAACCCGATGGTGGAGATGGCCGTACCGACCGAGACCGACGTGCCGGGCGAGCAGATCTGGCCCACCCAGCCGTTTCCCTACAACGCGCGCGGCGTGCTGCTGGCGCCGTTCTGCAACACGTTCCCGATCGTCGCCGACCCCGCCGACCGCCCCCTGACCCGGCAGCTCTACACGCCCTATTCGACGACCGTCGGCTACATCGTGGCGCACGGCGGGTCGAGCTGGGGCCCGCCGTCGTTCTCGCCGCGCACCGGCCTGCTGTACATGACGGCCAAGGACGGATCCATCGCGCTGATCGTCAAGCCCGTCGGCGATTCCATCGAGATCGGCCAGGGGCGCGGCGGCCTGACGTCGCAGGTGAGCTCGACGCGGAACCAGATGCCGCCGGAGCTCACCATCAGCGCGTACGAGCCGATCAGCGGCGAGCAGGTGTGGCAGGCGCGCGCGCCGACCGTGTCGCCCATCGGCGTGAGCGGCAATTTGGTTACGGCAGGCGACATCCTGGTGCAGGGCACCGATACCGGTGGGTTCTACGCCTTCGACGCCCGCACGGGCGAGCGGCTGTTCGAGTACATGAGCGAGAGGCCGGTGCGCGCCAGCCCCATGACCTATCAGGTCGGCGGCCGGCAGTACATCGTCATCGTCGCCAGCAACCGGATGCTGGCGTTCGCGCTCCCCGCACCGTGACGGCGGGCCAGGAGTCTGCGCCGCAGCACAGTGCAGACTCCACAAGGCGCGCACAGCGCGCCTCGGCGGGAGCGGCGCGGGGCAGTGGGGTCCCC
>CAYGCV010000297.1:0-5413 GCA_964348425.1 uncultured Vicinamibacteraceae bacterium
CCTCAACCGGTAGAAGCAGCCGGATACCGGCTTGAACGAACGGTTACCCCGCAGCCGCTGGCCGAGGTGCGACGCAATCCCGTTCACATTATGGGGTACAGGATGGGGATCCCGAGCGGATAGTAACAGCAGAAACCGTTTATTATGAGTATTTTACAACGATTGGGTGGCGGTCGTCGGCGTAGCGGACGACGAGCAGCACGACTACCGCGGCGCCCTGCCGGAACGCGACGTGCATCGCTACGTCGTGCTCGCGTTCGACCGCCGCGACGGCAGCCTCGTCTGGCGGCGGGACGCCGGGGAGCGCCGGCCGCACGAGGCGACGCACGCCTCGGCCGGCACCTACGCCTCGAGCTCGGCCATCACCGACGGCGAGCACGTGGTGGCGTTCTTCGAGTCGAACGGTCTCTACGTGTACGACCTGGACGGCAACCTGGCGTGGTCGAAGGACCTCGGCGACAAGCGGGTGCTGACCGAGGGCGGCGAGGGCACGACGCCGGTGCTGCACGGCAACCACCTGGTCGTGGTCTGGGACCACAACGACCAGTCGTACATCGTGGCGTTCGACAAGCGGACCGGCGAGGAGCTGTGGCGGACCGACCGGGACGAGCTCGACACGTGGTCCACGCCGATCGTCGTCGAGCACGCCGGGCACGCCCAGGTTGTCACCAACGGCTGGAGCCGCGTGCGCAGCTACGACCTCGCGACCGGAGAGCTGGTCTGGCACACCACCGGCCTGACGCCGCTGACGATCCCCTCGCCCGTGGCGGGCGACGGCATGGTCTTCGTGACGAGCGGCTTCAACGGCGCGGTGCTGAAGGCGATCAGCCTGACCGACGCCCGGGGCGACATCACGGACACCGGGGCCGTGGTCTGGACGCACGACCGCGACACCCCCTACGTCTCATCGCCGCTGTACTACGACGGCGCGCTCTACTTCACGAAGTACGTGCACGGCATCCTGTCGGTGTTCGACGCGCAGGCCGGGACGCCGTACTACGACCCGCAGCGCATGGACGGGCTGCGCGGCATCATGGCGTCGCCCGTCGCGGCCGACGGCCGCGTCTACGTCACCGGCCGCGACGGTACGACCGTGGTGATCCGCCACGGCAGGACCTACGAGGTGCTGGCCACGAACAAGCTCGACGACCAGTTCAGCGCCTCGATGGCCCTGGTCGGCGGCGACATCTACATGCGGGGCGACACCTACCTGTACTGCATCGCCGAGAGCTGACGCGGCACGGCGCAGGCTCCCGGCGGCCCGCCGCTGCCTCAGTTGCTGATTCGTTCCCAGGTAATCTGGCCCTGCACCTCGACGCCGTCGATCGGCCGCACCGGCGGCCGCAGCGTCAGCGTCGTGGCGGTCAGCTCGTAGAAGCGCTGCGCATCGGTGCCGGCCTGCCCCGGATTGAAGTTGCCGATGCGGTGGTGCACCAGGTAGCCCCCCTCCTCGTTCACCGAGAACGGGCCGAAGTAGCTGCCGTAGGTCTGCACGGCCTGCTGCGCCTGCTCCGGGGTCGGCGCGCCGGTGTAGACGGGCCGGTCCAGCCGCGAGATGTGCACGGCCATGTGGCCGGACGACATGTAGATGATGAAGGCGTCGTCCCACTGGTCGGTCGGCACGGGCTCGCCGTCGAGCGTCGTGCGCGCGATCTGCACGAAGCGGTAGAAGCCGAACAGGCGCCGGTGAGTGTCCGTGAGCTCCGCCTCCGGCAGGTCCGGGACGCGCTGCCAGATGATGCGGCGCCGAACGCCGGAGTCGTCGCCGGGAGGCATCAGGATCAGTTGATCCCCGGAGAACTCGTAGAAGCGCTGATTGTCGTTGGCGGCGTCCGGCGGCCGGACATTGCCCTGCAGGTGATGTGTGACGTAGCCCTCGGCCTCGTTGACCGTGTAGGTGCCGAAGTACGACGTGTAGGTCCCGAGCTGTCCCACCGCCTCCGCGCCGCTCGGCTCGTCGCCGGCCCAGACCGGCCGCCCGGGCGGCTGAATGACGACGCCCATGTGGCCCGCCGCGTCGTACATGATGTACCCCACCTCGCCCGCGGCGCCGGGGGCCGGCGGGTCGGGCGGCGGCAGCAGCTCGCCGTTGGCGTCGATGCGCTCGCGCCGGACCAGCTCCCAGTTGCCCACGAACGGCGCCCGCGCAGCGGGTGCGGCAGCCTGCGCGGCCTCCGTCCCGGCGGCCTCCGCCGTCTTCTCCATGACCAGCCCCGAGTATCCGGACGCCAAGGCCGTTCCGACCAGCACCAGCAGCACGAGCAGCTTCTTCGGCATGGGCACTTCCCCCCTTTGCCCGTCATGATGACAGATGGCGAAACGGAATAGAATGCCAGGGAGCATCGGAGAGAAAGGGAGTGACGGGATGAGACAGGCTCGCGGCTGGTACCGTTTCGCATTCGTCGTGCTCATCGTGGCGGGCGTCGTGTGGGGCGCGCAGTCCTTGGCCGCCGACGACTGGCCCCAGTGGCGCGGCGCCGGCCGGCTGGCGGTCTGGCACGAGGACGGGATCGTCGACCGTTTTCCGGATGACGGCTTGAAGGTGACGTGGCGCACGCCGGTCCGGTCCGGCTTCGCGGGGCCCGCGGTGGCGGACGGCCGGGTGTTCGTCCTCGACTGGCAGGAGGATCCGGAGTCGCGCACGCTGGACGGCACCGAGCGGCTCGTGGCGCTCGACGAGGAAACCGGCGCGGTGCTGTGGACCCACGAATGGGGCACGACGTACCGCATGTTGCAGGGGTCGTACGCCGTCGGCCCGCGCGCGACGCCCACCGTCGACGGCGACCGGGTGTACGCGCTCGGCGCGACGGGGATGCTGCACTGTCTCGACGTCGAGACGGGCGAGCTGATCTGGCGCAAGAGCTACATCGAGGACTACGACACGAGCGTCGCCACCTGGGGCATCGCGAGCGCGCCGCTGGTGGACGGCGAGCGGCTGATCGCCATCGTCGGCGGCGAGCCGGACGCGCTGGTGGTGGCCTTCGACAAGCGCACCGGCGAGGAGCTGTGGCGCGCGCTCGACGTGGTGGGCGAGATGGGCTACGGCCAGCCCGTGATCTACGAGGCGGGCGGCGTCCGCCAGCTCATCGTCTGGCACGCGGCTGCGCTGGCGTCGCTCGACCCGGAGACGGGCGAGGTCTACTGGGAGGAGCCGTGGGAGGTGGGCGCCGGCATGAGCGTCGCCACGCCGGTCCGGGACGGCAACTACCTGCTGGTGAGCCAGTTCTACAACGGCTCGCTGATGATGCGGCTCGACACCGACCGGCCGGGCGCCACGATGCTCTGGAAGGGCGGCAGCCGCAGCGAGATGCCCGGCGAGACCGAGGGGCTGCACTCGCTGATCACCACGCCGATCGTCAGCGGCGAGAACGTCTACGGCGTCGGCAGCTACGGCGAGTTGCGCGGGCTGGACGCCCGCACCGGCGAGCGGCTCTGGATGAGCGGCGAGATGACGGCCCAGGCGCGCTGGGGCACCGCGTTCATGGTGCGGCACGGCGATCGCTACTTCGTCAGCAACGACGAAGGCTACCTGATCATCGCCCGCTTCACCCCCGAGGGCTATGTGGAGCTGGACCGGACCATGCTGCTCGAGGCGACGTCGAGCGCCGGGTTCGGGCCGCAGCGCCGGTTCGATCGGCTCGTGAGCTGGGCGCATCCGGCCTTCGCCAACCGCCACGTCGTGCAGCGCAACGACCGCGAGGTCGTTCGCGCCTCGCTGGCCGCCGCGGACTACCGGTAGGAGTCCGCGCCGGTGGAACGGCGCAGACGAGGAGCCTACAGAAAGCGGGGACTCGTGAAGACGTATTGTCGCGCGGCGATCGGTTGCCTGCTGCTGGCGGCGCTGGGCGTCGGCGTGCACGCGCAGGGTGCGGCGGAGGCCATCTTCCGCCGCGCCATCTTCGACTTCGAGCAGGGGCGTCTCGAGGACGCGGCCGCCGGCTTCGACACGGTGGCCGAGCTGCTGCCCGCGCAGGCGCCCTACCTCTGGCAGCGCGGCATCGCGCTCTACTACGTGGCGCGCTACGGCGACTGCCGAAGGCAGTTCGAGTCGCACCGGACGGTGAACCCGAACGACGTCGAGAACGCCGCCTGGCACTACCTGTGCGTCGCCCGCGAGGAGTCCCCGGAGGCGGCCCGCGCGGCGCTGCTGCCGGTCGGCCCCGACTCCCGCGTGCCGATGCAGGAGATCTACGAGCTGTATCGCGGCGACCTCGAGCCGGACGCGATCCTGCCCGCCGCCGGGGATCGGCCATCCGCCCAGTTCTACGCCCATCTCTACCTCGGGCTGTACCACGAGGCGCAGGGGCAGGCGGACGAGGCGCTCGAGCACATCCGCGCCGCCGCGGACGGGCGCTACGCGCGGGCGGGCGGCTACATGCACATGGTCGCCGAAGTCCACCTGAGTGTGCTGGAAGGGCGCTAGCGCGGCCGTCTGCGTAGCGCTTGCCGGCCTGGCCGCATCCGCCGAGGGCGGCCAGCAACCCGCCGCACCTGCGGCCGCACCGGTCTCCCCGGATCGGCCGCCGCCGCCGGTCCCGCCGGCGGTGATTGCGCGTGACGCGTTGGGGCGCGCGACGGTGCGCGCCGAGCGGGTCGCCGAGCCGCTGCGCATCGACGGCCGGCTCGATGAGGCGGTGTACGCCCGCGTGCCGCCGATGTCGGACTTCATCCAGAACGAGCCGGACGAGGGTGCGCCCGCGAACGAGAAGACCGACGTCTGGATCCTCTTCGACGACGCGCACTTCTACATCGTCGGCCGCTGCTGGGAGACCGAGCCGGACCGCCTGGTGGCCAACGAGATGCGGCGGGACAACTTCGGCATCGTGCGGAACGACAACTTCGCGTGGAGCATCGACACGTTCTTCGACCGGCGCAACGGCTTTCTGTTCGAGGTCAATCCCATCGGCGGCCGGCTCGACGGCCAGATCACCAACGAGACGCAGGTCAACTCCGACTGGAACCCGATCTGGGAGGTGCGGACCGGGCTGTTCGACGGCGGGTGGGTGATGGAGGCGGCCATCCCGTTCAAGTCGCTCCGCTACAGCCCCGGTCGGGACCAGACGTGGGGCCTGCAAGTCCGCCGCCGCAGCCGGTGGCGGAACGAGATCTCGTACCTGACGCCGATTCCGGCCGCGCTGAGCGGGCGGGGCCACTTCCAGGTGTCGCTGGGGGCGGCGCTGGTCGGGCTCGAAGCGCCGCCCGGCTCGCGCAACATCGAGATCAAGCCGTACGCCATCGCGGACCTGACGAGCGACCTGTCCGCCACGCCGGCGATCTCGAACCGGATCGGCGGCGACGGTGGCCTCGACTTCAAGTACGGCGTCACCCAGAACCTGACGGCGGACGTCACGGTGAACACGGACTTCGCGCAGGTGGAGGCCGACGAGCAGCAGGTCAACCTGACGCGGTTCAG
>CAYGCV010000298.1:0-5391 GCA_964348425.1 uncultured Vicinamibacteraceae bacterium
CCTTGCTTGAAGACTGCCCATTATAATGGCTATTTGCGGGTCAGGACACTAGCGCAGCCCGCGGTAGAACGCCCGCAGCTCGTCGCTGAACAGCTCCGGCTGCTCCAGCGCGGCGAAGTGCCCGCCGCGCGCCATGTACGTGAACCGCTGGACGTTGTAGCGCGTCTCCGCCCAGCTCTGCGGACTGAAGCCGAGCTCCCCGGGGAAGACGGTGCAGCCGGTCGGCACCTCCACCCTGTCGGTCGGCGGCACGTACGGCGGCTCGGGAATGTGCTGGCCCTCGTAGTAGTAGCGGGCCGCCGAGGTGGCGGTCTCCGTCACCCAGTAGATCATCACCGTGGTCAGCAGCTCGTCCCGCGTGAAGACGGCCTCCGGATCGCCGCCGCAGTCGCACCAGGTACGGTACTTCTCGACGATCCAGGCGGCCAGACCCACGGGCGAATCGTTCAGCCCGTAGCCGAGCGTCTGCGGCCGCGTCGCCTGGATGCGCTGATAGCCCCGCTCCTCGTCGCTGAAGTACTCGCGCCGCTCGCGCAGCCGCTCGATCTCGGCCTCCGTCAGGCCCGCGTGCGGGTGGTCCGGGTCAGGCGGCGCGCCGCCGCAACTGTTGAGGTGCAACCCCGCCACGCGGTCCGCGTCGTACACGGCCATGTTGTGGGCCACGCTCGCGCCGACGTCGCCGGCCTGCACGCCGTAGCGGTCGTAGCCCAGCCGCGCCATCACCTCCATGAACATGCGGGCCGTCCGCCGCCGGGAGTGCCCCATCCGGCGCGGGCGCTCCGAGAATCCGTAGCCGGGCAGCGACGGGACGACCACGTGGAAGGCGTCCTCGGCATTCCCGCCGTGGCTGACCGGATCGGCGAGCCGCTCGACCGTCTTCCAGAACTCGAAGAAGGTGCCGGGCCAGCCGTGAATCAGCATGATCGGCAGCGCGTCCGGCTCCGGCGAACGGCGATGGATGAAGTGCACGTCCAGCCCGTCGACGTTCATCGTGAACTGCGGGAATTCGTTCAGCGTGCGCTCCTGCGCGCGCCAGTCGTAGCCGTCCCGCCAGTACTCGACGAGCTGCCGCAGGTAGGCCAGGTCGGTGCCGTGGGTCCAGCCCGCCCCCTCGAGCTCGTCCGGAAAGCGGGCGCGGGCCAGCCGCCGCTGCAGGTCGTCGAGCGCCGCGTCCGGCACGTCGATGGTGAACGGCGTGGCCTCCGCGGCTGCGGACTGGCCGGTGACGGCCGGCGGGCCGAACGGCGTCGGGCCGAGCAGGCCGAACGCCGCCAGCAGCGGCAGCGCCGCCGCCGCCCACCGCATCGTTGACGTTCTCATCGCATCCATCCTTCCCCGTCGCCTCTCCCCCGTCGCCTCTCCCCGTCCGCGAGCCGGCGCGCGTGCGCGTCCTGCGCCGGTCGCGCGTCAGCGCCCTTCCTGCACGCGCGCGCCCGCCAGCAGGTTGAACATCCCGTAGTTGCCCTCGTGGCAGGCGTACTCGAACAGCGGTCCGTCGGCGGGGGTCATGGGGATGACGCCGGTGAACGGCCGCGTGAAGGTGTGGGGGTCGTCGACCGTGAACTCGTAGCGCAGCGTGCCGGCGTCCACCCGCGTGAGCCGCTCCACGAGATGGAGCGTGGCGCCCGTGCCGGCGGCGCTCTGGATGGTCGGGTTGAAGCTCGCCGTCTTGTCCGTGAAGTTGGTGGTCTCGATCACCAGCGTGTCGCCATCCCAGCGCCCGCGGGAGTCGCCCAGCCACTGCCGGATCGACCGCGGCAGGTGCTTCCGGCCGTCCAGGGGCACGATGCGGGCGTCGTGGATCATCTCGTGCAGGATCACCACGTGGTCCGGCGTCTGCAGCACCTGCAGCGTGTTGTTGTAGGCGCTGGGGATGACCGGCGGCCCGGCGTTGAAGCCGAGCAGGCAGCGCTCGCCGAGCGCGCGGTCCTCCGGCCCGTCCGCCCCGATCCCGCCGCTGCGGAACCGCACGGGGCGCTCGCCGGTCACGTCGGCGCTGACGGCGCGCCCCTGCCGCGGGGCGCCCGGCACCAGCGGCGGGAGCCGTCCGTCCGGCGGATCGACGATGAGCGAGGTCCGGCCGCCCGCCGCGAGCGCCGAGCCCCGGTCGTACCAGAACTCGTTGTACGGCACGACCCCGCCTTCCGAGGCCGGCGGATAGATGGCCCCGCCCTGCTCCGGATCGACCAGGTCGCGGTTCTGGCGCCTGTTCTCCCGCGCCTCGAAGCTGGCGGCCTCCTCCGCGGTCAACCGCGCCTTGCCGGCCAGCTCCGCCGGCCGTTCCATCGGCGTGATCGTGCGGAAGTCCCAGACGCCCTGCAGATCGGGGTCGCCCCAGGCGGTTCGCTGCGGTCCCGGCGCGCCGGTCCGGGCGCCGGCCGCGAGCGGCGCCAGCGCCAGGGCGGCCAGCAGCAGCGGCGCGCCCGCCGCCCGCGCGGCGCCGCGCCCGGGCGTCACCGCGGCCCTCCGGCGGGCTCGCCGACCAGCTCGAACAGCGCCTCGGCGCGCGCCCGCGGGCCGGCCGCCTGGAGCAGCGCCTGGCGGTCCCGCGGATCGAGCGGCAGGAACTGCGACAGCGCGTTGACCAGATCCGCGTCCGACACGTCCTCGGGCGGCGTGTCGCGGCTGGGCGCCAGTGCGGTGAACACCTCGGCGAGCCGCTCGCGATAGCCGCGCAGCACCCGCCGGTCGTCCTGGTCGTTCTGCTCCGCCAGCGCCTCGACGTCGGCCACGCGGTAGGAGCGGCTGTGGTCCTCGGCCACGACGCGGAAGCGGACCGTGCCCTCCAGGAGGATGAGCCAGCGGCCGTCGTCGAGCTCCTCGGCCTGCACGATCTCGCCCGCGCAGCCGACCTCGAAGATGGGCGGATTGCCCTCGTAGTCCGCTTCGTAGCCGGGCCGGAGCAGCACCATCCCGATCAGTCCGTCGCCCTGGACCGCCTCGGTCACCATCTCGCGATAGCGCTGCTCGAAGATGTGCAGGGGGCGCGACATGTCCGGAAACAGCATGACGTCCTGCAGCGGGAAGAGGGGAATCGTCGGTGGCAGCCTGCCCTCGCCGGCCGCCTGCGACCAGGCCGTGCCCGGCGCCGAGAGCAGAGCGACCAACATGGCCGCGCGTGCGAGTCTGGCCGCCGTCATCAGGTCCCCCCTCGTGCGGAATCGAGCCGGAACAGGCATTATAGCGCCGCCGCCCGCCGGGTCGGGCGGCAACTGGAGATGCACATGGCGAGCAACCTGAAGGACCGCCGCCGCGGCGCGGCAGGGCCATGGCCTGCCCTGGCCGCGGCGGCGACCGCGGTGTTCATCACGGCCGGGACCGCCGGCGTGTCCGCCCAGTCGGTCCCGGCGCCCCGCGACCTCTATTTCCGCGCGGGAGCCGTGCTCGACCGGCCAGCCCGCGCGCGGTTCACGGACCGCAACTGCGCGAGCGAGTCGCCGGCCGCCCTCTACGGTTGCGGCACGGGGCTCGACGGCGCGCCGCTGAGCACCCTGGGCGGTTTCGGGACGACGGCGGGCTACGAGCTCGGGGTCGGCTACGCGACGGGATCCGCGCTGCGGATCGAGGCCGTGGTCGCGCATCGCCCGCGGGCCCCGTTCGAGGGGCGCGCGAACTTCGTCCAGACCAGCGGCCGGCAGGCGGTTTCCGCCGACGTCTCCGCGGTTTCCGGCCTGCTGGCCGCGTACCTGGACCTCCCGGCGCTCGGCCTGCCCCGTCTCGGTCCGTTCGCCCCGTTCGTCGGCGGCGGCGCCGGCGTGTCCCGCGTCGCCATTGGCGAGACGCGCATGGAGTTCCCGCGGACCACGACCGTCGTTCCCGGCGGACGGCAGGTCAGCCTGGCCTGGATGCCGGCGGCGGGCGTCGCAACGGCCCTGGGGCCGCGCGTGACGCTCGACGTCGCATGGCGCTACCTGCACCTGGGCGCCGTCGACACCGGGCGCGGCGCCGGCCGCGTCGTGTGGCGCGACGGCAGCCGCGAACCGCTGGAGATCGCGCTGGCCGAGACGACGGCCGAACTCGCCGGTCACGGGCTCTCGGTCGCGCTGCGCTACGCGTTCTGAGGCGCGCTCTCCGACTGTGGTAACCTGCATCCCGTTAGGCCGTGGCGACCGATCCGAGCGGAAGGGATGAGACGATGGCGCACCAGACGCCCCGTCGAACGCTACTGAAGGGCGGCCTCGCCGCCGCCGGGGTGGGCATGTTCGGATGGCCCGAGTGGGCCCTGCCGGCCCTGGCCCAGGGCGAGGAGCTGGTGCCGTTCACGGACGTGCCGGACGAGTTCGGCAGCGGGGCGCTCGGACCGACGTGGCGGGTCCTCGACATCCGGACAATCACCGGCCCGCTCACGTCCCGCGACGACTTCTACACCATCCAGCACTTCGACAAGCCCGAGATCGCGGCGGACACGTTCAGCCTGAAGATCGGCGGCCTGGTCGAGCGGCCGGCGGAGCTCTCCCTCGCCGACCTGCGCGGCATGGGCAGCAACGAGACCGTCGCCGGCTTCGAATGCTCCGGCAACAGCCCCCGCATGATTCAGGGGCTGGCCAGCAACGGCCGCTGGACCGGCGTCCGGCTGCGCACGGTGCTCGAGCACGTCGGCCTGCGTGATCTGGCCCGCGAGGTGGTCTTCTTCGGCGCGGACCACGGCGAGGAGATGGTCGACTTCCGCGGGCAGACCCACGCGGTCGATCAGCCGTTCGCCCGCAGCATGTCGCGCACCGACGCGCTGTCGCCCGATCCGCTGCTGGCCTACGCGCTCAACGGCGAGCCGCTCACGCTCGACCAGGGCTTCCCCCTGCGCCTCGTCGTGCCCGGCTGGTACGGCGTCTCCAACGTCAAGTGGCTGACCCGCATCCGGGCGCAGCAGGACCGCTTCCTGGGCAAGTGGCAGGCGCGCTGGTACCGCACGCTGTGGGCCGAGGAGATCGACGGCGAGGTGAGCTACCACGAGACCGAGATCACCCGCCTGCGGGTCAAGTCCGTGATCGCGCGCGTGACGCGCGCCGGCGGCCGCCACACGGTCCACGGCTTCGTGCTCCACGACGGCACGCCGCTACGGTCCGTCGAGGTCAGCGTGGACGGCGGCGCGTGGCAGCCTGCGACGCTGGACCCGGCCACGGCCTCCGACACCTACTCCTGGAAGCTGTTCCGCTACGACTGGGACGGCGCCACCCCGGGCGAGCACACGCTCGTCTCCCGCGCCACCGACGCCGAGGGCCGCGTGCAGCCGACCGCCGCGGAGCTGGAGTACAAGCAGACGGGCCTGGAGAACCACCAGCAGTTCCCGCGCACGGTGCGCATCGCCTGAGCGGCCGGCGGCCGGAGTCGCACCTCGTAGCTCGCGGTGCAGACCGGCAGCCGCTGCCAGTCAGGCATGCAGCTCGAAGACCT
>CAYGCV010000299.1:0-5389 GCA_964348425.1 uncultured Vicinamibacteraceae bacterium
TGAGCGCCGTTGCCCTCCAACGGGATACGCACACCGACGCCGTGCACGACGTCGCCAACCTGCACGGCGCCGCGCGGGGCATCCGCGCGGGCGGCGCGGCAGGCGACACGGACTGCCGCGCGCCGGCCAGCGACGAGTGATCCGATCATCATGACCTCGTACTTCGCTCCCGCCGGGACAAGGCCCGGGACAAGGCCCCCGCGAGCGACACATCAAGCATACGCCACGAACCACCCCCCCGTCGGCGCGGAATGCGCCAAGGCTAAAAGGCGTACTCCAGTCCGAGATACCCGTTGCGCCCGATCTCGGCTATCCGCTGCCGGGTGAACGGATTGAGCGCGTTCAGGTGGTTGACGTAGAACTCGTCGGTCAGGTTGCGCACGCCGCCCCGCAGCGTCACGCCGGCGGCGAGCTCCAGGCCGATCGACACGTCGACGGTCGTCCAGCCGGCGGTCGCCATCTCGAAGCGCGTCGTCGCCACCCGCTCCTGCGCCGCCGTGTTGGTGACCAGCAGCTCCACCCAGCGGGTCCTGGACGGGTTGTGGATGTCGAGGGCGTAGTGCTGCTCGAACGGCGGGATGCCGAACAGCGGCTCGTCGAACAGCAGGTCCTCGGCGTGCACGAACGACCAGCCCCCGCGCAGGCTGATCCACGGACCGGCCGCCGATTCGGCGCGCACGTCGAAGCCCGCGAAGCGGGCGGCGTCGGCCTGGACGTAGCGGAACACCTGGGCCGGGCTGAGCGGCAGGCGCCGCGTCAGGTTGGGATCGTGCGCCACGGTGATGTAGTCGTCGATCGTGCGCCAGAACACGTCGCCCTGGAGCGTCGCCTGCCCGATGTGGAGCGTCGTGCCGGCGTTGAGCTCGATGCTCTTCTCCGGCACGAGCAGCGGGTTGCCGACGAACTCCGCCGCCGTCTGGAACTTGACCGCGGGAAACCGGTCGGCGTACCGCTCCAGCGCCGACGGGCTGCGGACGGCCCGTCCCGCGCCCAGCGTGACGAGCCAGCGGTCGGTGACGCGCAGGCTGGCGTTGGCGGCCGCGCTGAAGTTCAGGTTGTTCTGCCCGAAGTGGTCGGCCGGCACCAGCAGCGCCGGGTCGGTGCTCTGGTGGCCCGCGTCGTGGCCGCCGGCAGCATGCCCGCCGCCGTGATCCGCGCCGTCGCCATGGCCGCCCATGCCGTGGCTCGGCGTCCGGGGCTGGAAGTGGCCATGCACCTCGTGCAGCTCGTACGCCGGGACGGCGTTGTCCGCGAAGAACGCAGTGACGCCGCCGACCCGCGCCCGCTCGCGGTCGAGCCGCACCGTCCCGCCGAAGCTGCTGCGCCCCCGGTCGTAGACCACCTGGGCGTAGCTGCCGATGTTGCTCAGCTCGGCGGCCGGCCAGACGGGATGCCGATCGTGGTGGATCTGCCCGGTATCGCGGTCGGTGATCGTCTGCGTGGCGTTCTGCTGCAGGCGGTACGTGTCGAAACCGAGCTTGTAGCGCACCGGGCCGGTCGCGAGCGCCGCGTGGAACCGTCCGCCGAGCGTATCCGCGGCGGCCGGCAGGTAGACATCGATCGGAAACGGCGGCGTCCGGTGCGGATCCGGCAGCGCCGTCGGCTTGTTGTCGTTGTTCATCGCGTGGCGCTTGTCGTTTACGTAGATCTGCCCCGCGAGCTCGCTGACCAGGCCAGTGGACCGCACGTGCGAGAGATCGAGCGCGTGGGACTGCGTCTCGAAGAAGGTGGCATCGAGGATGCGGCCCGGGTAGTCGATGTCGTTCTGCTTCTGGTGGCCGCCGGTGTACTCGAGCAGCGTGCTGCCGCCCAGACGCCCGCCCAGGCTCCAGCGCGTGTCGAACGACTCGTAGTCGCCCGGCACCGTCTCGCCGTTGCCGTCGAGGTAGTCGCTGCCGATCCGCGTGTTGTGCTGGAACGTGAACCGGATGCGGTCGGAGCTGCCGTGCAGGCTCGCCAGCGCGTCGTTGGCGTCGCCGTTCGAGCCGTAGCTGTAGCCCGCGCGCCCACCGACCTGGAAGCCGCCGCCCGCGAACGCCGGCTTGAACGTATCGGCCCGGATGGCGCTGAGCGTGCCCGCGCCCCAGGTCAGCGCGTACGGCCCCCGGACGACGCGCAGCGACTGCAACGCATGCGGACTGACGTGGCTCAGCCCCGAGTCCATCCGGGCCGGGCCGGCGGCGAAGGTCCGGGTCCCGTCGACGAAGACGCCGATCTGCTCGGCGTACAGCCCGCGGACCGACGGATCGAGATTGATGGCGCCGCGCCTGAGCGCCGTCACGCCGGCGTGGTCACGCAACGACTGCGCCAGATCCCGGGCCACGCGACGCTCGATGGCGTCGGCGGCAATCGTCAGCTCCGTGGCGACCTCGGGCATCAGCGCCGACACGGTGACTTCCTGCGTGAACGCGCCGACCTCGAGCGTGAGCGAGGTGGAGACGCCGCCCGCGGTCACGGCAATGGTCTCCGCGCGGGCTTCGAAGCCGAGCAGCGCCGCGCTGAGCACGTAGTCGCCGGCGGCGACGGCCGGCAGCTCGAACCGGCCGGCGCGGTCCGTGGTCGCCGCCGCGACGAAACTGCCGTCGGTGGTTCTGAGCACGACCGCTGCGCCGGGCAGGGCCAGTTGCTGGGCGTCGGTCACCACGCCGGTGACCGGGGCGCCGTCCTGCGCCTGCACCGCAGGCGCAGGGACGGCAAGCAGGAGAGCGAGCGCGGCGGCGAGCCGCATCCGGGCGGTACTGCTACACATTCGGGAACACCTCCGCGGGAACACCTCCGCTCGGTGCCGCACGGCTCGACGCGGACATGCAGCCCGCGGGGCCGAGGCGGCGCGCGAGAACCTGGAACAGCGGAAACGGAACGTCAGGTCAGGGCCGTGTCAGGCCCGCGGCGGCGGCGAGGGAGGTGCGTGGTGGAACGGTGTGACGGGGTTGCCGGTCTGCGCGGGCCGGCCATTGGCGTCCGGCGCGGCCGGCCGCGCGGACGGCTCCGGCGTGAAGCCGGTGAGGCTCAGGAGCCCGATGAGGGCGTCGTCGAACGAGTCGCACGTCTGCATCCGGGGACCGTCCGGGCTGCCAGGGTGCGCGGCGCGCTTCAGCGGACAGAAATCGCCGTGGTCCTTGCCCTCGCAGCAGGGCCGTACTCCGCCCTCGGCATCGAGCATCGCCTGGCAGCAGAACGCGGCCGGCAGCAGCGCCAGCGCCGCGAGCTTCCAGGCGACGACCGCGGCTACCGTGCCCGTGCGGAGCGTGCGGACGGAACGCATGATGCAATCGACGCATTATAGACCGTCTCGGCGGCCGGCATGCCGCGCGGTCGCGCGCCGCCCGGTCCCGGCTGCCGTGCCGTCGGGCGGCTGCGATAGGATCTGCAGTCATGCCTTCCGTGTACGAGGAAACCTATCGACGCGCGCAGGACGATCCGGAGGCCTTCTGGGCCGCCGCCGCGGAGCCGCTGTACTGGCACCGCCGCTGGGACACGGTGCGCGACGACGCCCGGCCGCCGTTTCACCGCTGGTTCGCCGGCGGCGAGCTGAACACCTGCTACAACTGCCTGGACCGCCACATCGACCGCGGCCGCGGCAGGCAGCTCGCCCTGATCTACGACAGCCCGGTCACCGGGACGGTCCGCCGCTTCACGTACGACGAGCTGCGCGACGCGGTGGCCCGCGTCGCGGGCGCCATCGCCGCCCAGGGCGTCACAGCGGGCGAGCGGGTGATCATCTACATGCCGATGGTGCCGGAGGCGGTCATCGGGATGCTGGCGTGCGCCCGGATCGGGGCGGTCCACTCCGTCGTCTTCGGCGGCTTCGCCCCCAGGGAGCTGGCGGCCCGCATCGACGACGCCAGACCGAAGCTCGTGCTGTCGGCGTCGTGCGGCATCGAGGTGAACCGGGTGGTGCCGTACAAGCCGCTGCTCGACGAGGCCATCGCGCTGTCGTCGCACAAGCCGGAGCGCACGATCATCCTGCAGCGGCCGCAGGCCGAGGCGGCGCTCGTCGCCGGCCGCGACCTGGACTGGGACGAGACCTGCGCCGCCGCCGAGCCCGCCGCGTGCGTGCCCGTGGCGGCGACCGATCCGCTCTACATTCTCTACACCTCGGGCACCACCGGCGTTCCGAAGGGGGTGGTGCGCGACAACGGCGGCCATGCCGTGGCGCTCCACTGGAGCATGGAGAACGTGTACGGCGTCGGCGCCGGGGAGGTGTACTGGGCCGCGTCGGACATCGGCTGGGTGGTCGGCCACTCGTACATCGTCTACGGCCCCCTGCTGCGCGGCGCGACGACGATCCTCTACGAGGGCAAGCCGGTCGGAACCCCCGACCCGGGCGCGTTCTGGCGCGTGGTCGAGGAGCACGGGGTCAACGTGCTGTTCACCGCGCCGACCGCCTTCCGGGCCATCAAGAAGGAGGACCCGGACGGCTCGTTCATCCGCGAGCACGATCTGTCCGGGTTCCGGACGCTCTTTCTGGCCGGGGAGCGCTGCGATCCCGACACGCTGATCTGGGCCCGGGAGCGGCTGGGGGTGCCGGTGATCGATCACTGGTGGCAGACCGAGACGGGCTGGGCCATCGCCGCGAACTGCGTGGGACTGGGCGCGCTGCCGGTCAAGCCGGGATCGCCGACCCGGGCCGTGCCGGGCTTCGACGTCCGGATTCTCGGCGAGGACGGCCGGGAGATGCCCGACGGCGACATCGGCGCCATCGTGCTCAGGCTGCCGCTGCCGCCCGGCTGCCTGCCGACGCTGTGGAACAACGACGCCGGCTACGAGGGCTCGTACCTGTCGCGCTACCCGGGGCACTACCTGACCGGCGATGCCGGCTACAGGGACGAAGACGGCTACCTCTACATCATGAGTCGCGTGGACGACATCATCAACGTCGCCGGCCATCGCCTGTCGACCGGCGCGATGGAGGAGGTGCTCGCCTTTCATCCCGACGTCGCCGAGTGCGCCGTCGTCGGGGTCGCCGACGCCATCAAGGGCGAGATCCCGATCGGCTTCGTCGTGACCAAGGCGGGCGTCACCCGGGGCGCCGACGAAATCGTCCCGGAGCTGGTCGAGCGCGTGCGGGAATCGATCGGCCCGGTCGCCGCCTTCAAGACGGCCACCCTCGTGCCGCGCCTCCCGAAGACCCGCTCCGGCAAGATCCTGCGCGGCACGGTGAAGAAGATCGCCGACGGCCAGCCCTACACGATGCCGGCCACCATCGACGACCCGACGATCCTCGACGAGATCACCGCGGCGCTGGCCGGACTAGGCTATCCAAAGCAGCCCTGACGCCGGCCGCCGCGCGGGCCGCAGGACCCCTGCAAGCGACCGCGGGGGCTTGGGACCATATACCGCCACCGTTTCTGGAGCTACGGATATGGCTGGCAATTCTCTTGCAGCA
>CAYGCV010000300.1:0-5389 GCA_964348425.1 uncultured Vicinamibacteraceae bacterium
TGAAGACCTGGGTGTACCGTCTGGCCGTCTGGCGCAACCGCGACGGCGAGGTGATTCCGCAACGAATCATCGACAAGCCGCCGACGGCCGAGCTGCGCGCGAACCAGCTCGACTCGGACAGCCTGCCGCCCTACGACCTGCTCGACGGGATCATCGAGGCCTACGTCGAGCAGGACCGGAGCCCCGACGAGATCGCGTCGGCGGGCTTCGAACGGGACGTCGTGGAGCGCGTCGCGCAGCTCGTCGACCGCGCCGAGTACAAGCGGCGCCAGGCCCCGCCCGGCGTGCGCATCTCCACGCGGGCCTTCGGCAAGGACCGGCGGCTGCCGATCACGAACCGCTACGTGCCCCGCCGCCGCTGACGGACCACGGGCCCGCCGCTCACAGCCGGATCATCCGCGACCGCGCCAGGGTCCGGACGAACCGCGCCAGCCGCTCCTCCGCCGGCTCGACCCGGGCGCCGAACTCCGCGCGCAGCCGCCCGGCGATCTCGATCAGCGGGGTCGCGCCGTCGCAGGCCCTCCAGATGAACGTGCCGACGTCGTCGAGGCGGATGCGGTAGTGGGGATCGCCCAGCCGGGCCGCCAGCCAGCGTCCGGCGCGGCCCTCGCCGAGCTTCGGGCGCAGCACGACGCAGCGCCCGTCATCCGCCTGCCGCCAGTCGAGCCGCCGGCGCGGGCAGGCGCTCCAGAACCGCTCGGCTTCCCCCGTCATGCGCCGCCGCCGGCAAGCCTCAGGCCGCGCCGCCGCCGGACTGCCCGCCGCCCATGGCGTTCAGCGGCACCCGGACCAGCGCGTAGTAGAGCACGATGAAGATCAGCGCGCCCGCGAGCGCGCTGTCGGCAATCTGCGGGAAGGCCAGCCACGGCAGCGCCTCGCTGGCCCCGACCACGAACGCCAGCAGGACCGCCATCAGGGCCTCGCCGGCGATGAAGCCCGACGACAGCAGCACGCCGGTGTTCGCGGCCCGCGTGCGCTGCTCGCCGGTCGCCTGCCGCTGGTCGAGCGAGCGGGACAGCCACCAGCGGACCAGCCCGCCGACGAAGATCCCGGCCGTCGAGGCGAGCGGCAGGTACATGCCGACCGCGATCAGCATCGGCGACGGCGCACTGATGAGGATCAGGACGCCGGCCAGCGCCATGCCGGCGATGACCAGCGGCCACGCCATCTCGCCGCCGACGATGCCCTCCGACATGAGCGCCATCAGGCCGGCCTGCGGCGCCGGCAGCTCGGGACTGCCGATCTCGTAGACCCGATCCATCAGGATCATCGGGTAGATGAGGACCATCGCCGCGACGGTCACGCCGATCAGCTCGCCGATCTGCATCTTCCACGGCGTCCCGCCGAGGATGTGGCCCACCTTCAGGTCCTGCAGCATGTCCCCGGCAATGCCGCAGGCGCAGCAGACGACCCCGGCCACCGCCAGCACGCCGAGGATGCCGCTCGATCCGGTCACGCCGATGCCGACCATGACGATGGCGGCGATGAGCAGCGTGCTGAGCGTCAGCCCGCTGATCGGGTTGTTGGAGCTCCCGAGGACGCCCACCAGGTAGCCGGCGACCGCCGCGAACAGGAAGCCGAGGATGACCATCAGGACGGTGAGCAGAATGGCGCCGCCGAAGCTCCCGCTGAAGTACCAGTAGAGGCCGAACAGCGGCACGGCCAGGGCGCCGATCGCCAGGCCGACCTTGCGGAAGCCGAGGTCGATGTCCTGGCGCCCGGCGCTTCCCGACTGCGACGTCTGGAGGTCGCCGAGCGCGCTGCCGATGCCCTGGAAGAGCGACGCGCGCAGCCGGTAGAGCGTGTAGAACGCCGCCACGATCATCGTCCCGACGGCCAGCGGCCGGACCTGCCGCTGCCAGACCTCCATGCTCAGCTCGACGAACCCCGCGGCGTCGGTCGCCTGCGCGGCGAGCGCCGGGTTCAGGAACAGGCCGAGCGGCACCAGCAGCAGCCAGCCGAGCACCGCGCCCGCGAACAGCGTGGCGGCGATCTGCGGGCCGACGATGAAGCCGACGCCGACGAGCGCCGGCGAGGCCCCCGGCGACTGCAGCAGGAAGCCGCCGACGTAGCTCACCTGCTGGCCCAGCATCTCGATGGTCGAGCGTCCGAGCGACACGAACGCGGTGGCCGAGTCGGAGACCAGCTTGAGGCCGTTGGTGTTCTTGACGAGCTCCCACGCCGCGGCCATACCCATCGCCTTGAAGACGTAGGCGGCGCCCGTCTGCCGGCCACCCTGCCCGGCCTTGACCAGCTCGGCCGCGGCGACGCTCTCGGGAAACGGCAGCTCGGCCTCCACCACCAGCGTGCGGCGCAGCACGATGATGAACAGCACCCCGAGCACGCCGCCCACCAGCATGATCGCGGTGCTCTCCCAGTACTGCAGCTCGTCCCAGACGCCGGTGATGACGAAGGCCGGGATCGTGAAGATCGCCCCCGCGACCAGCGCCTCCCCCACCGACGCGGTGGTCCGCGCCATGTTCTCCTCGAGCACCGAGCCGCCGAGGATGCGCAGCGCGGCCATCGCCACGACCGCCGCCGGGAAGGTGGCAGCCACCGTCAGGCCGGCCCGCATGCCGAGGTACGCGTTCGCCGTGCCGAGCACGATCGCCATCGCCGTGCCGAGGAAGACCGCGCGGAAGGTCAGCTCGGGCAGCGTGGACGCTTCCGGCACGAACGGAACGAACGGCCGGGACGAGGCATCGCTGGTGGGATTCCTGGTGGGATTCATGAGGCCATTCTGCACGACACGGCGGCGGTTGTCATCCGGCGCGCGCGTCGGCGAGGCGGCCGTCCAGCGTCCGGCCGCAAACCGCGAGACTGGGCCGCATGGTCCCGCGTGGTAGGGTTGTCCGCCAGGAGGTTCAGCGATGGCCGTCACCGTCGGACAACCCGCTCCCGATTTCACGCTGCACGAGACCCCGGACCGGCAGCGCAGCCTGCAGGACTACCGCGGCAGGAACGTGGTTCTCGTCTTCTTCCCCGGCGCGTTCACCGGCGTGTGCACCACAGAGATGTGCGCGCTGCGCGACCGCATCGACCAGTTCGGCGCCCTCAACGCCGAGGTCATCGGCATCACGGTCGACGCGCCGTTCGTCCAGCAGGCCTGGAAGGCCGCGAACAACGTCGCCTACACCTTCCTCAGCGACTACAACCGGGAGGTCGTGACCGCCTACGACGTCGCGTTCCCGGGGTTGGCCGGCATGCAGGGGTACGTCGCCGCCAACCGCGCCGTGACGGTGATCGACAGCGGCGGGGTGGTCCGCTACCACTGGGTCGCCGGGAGCCTGGGCGTCGAACCGGACTACGAGGAGATCCGGACGGCGGTGGCCGCGCTGGCGTGAGGCCGGGGCGGGGGCGCCGGCACCCCCGCTCCGGCGCCCCTTCGGCATCAGCGCGGCGGGAGCGTCAGCAGGGTGCCCGGCGGGCGCTGGACGTCGAACGCCTTGAGGGTGTAGTTCACCAGCGTGTAGTGACCCACTAGGCCCGCGAGGTCCATCAGGCCCTCGTTGCCGAAGAGTCGCTGCGCGGCCTCGAACGCGTCGTCGCTGAGCTTCGGCGCGCGTATCAGCTCGCGCACGACGCGGATGATCGTGCGTTCCGGCTCGCCCAGCCCCGGCAGATCGCCGGCAGCGTCCAGCGGCCGGTCGTAGCGGAGCAGCTCGATGATCTCTTCCTCGAGTCCCGCGTTGCGGCCCAGCGGCTCGTGCGCCGACCACTCGTACTGGCTGTCGAGGGCGCGCGCCGCGGTCAGGATCGCCAGCTCGGCGAGCCGCTGGTCGCGCTGGCCGTCGGCCCCGAAGCGCAGGTAGCTGCTGGCCGGGAACAGATGCTCGGCCATGCGCGGGCTGTACATCCACATGCCGATCGGACCGCGCAGGCCGCTGGCGTAGCGGCTGTCCGGGTGCACGATGATGTCGAAGGCGCGCTGGCCGTCGGCATCGAGCGACTCGCGGCTGATGCGCGGCAGGCGCGCCAGGGAGTCCTCGTGGATGCCCGGCGGGATGTCGTCCGCCGTGACTTCCCGCGGGGTGAACGTCTCGTCCTGAGCCGCGGCCGTGGATGCGGCCTGCGCCTCGACGACGTCGTGGCCGCTGCAGACGGCGAGCGCGGCCACGCAAGCTGCCAACGCCAGGGACCTGAGCTGCACGGGGAACCTCCTTTTTCGCTTATGCTCTCTCGCCGCCGCCGCCCGGCGCAAGCCCGCCGGGCCGGAATTCCCGCGGGCCGGCGGCGTCGGGCGCTGCCGCGTCGAGTGCCCTGCGCTATCCTGTGAGGTCGCTCCGCCCGAGATCAGTGACGTGAGACGCATTCCCGAGATATACGCCGCGAAGCGCGCCGCCGGCCGGCCGGTCGTCTCCATCGAGTTCTTCCCGCCCAGGACGCCGCAGGGCGACGAGAGCCTGTTCGAGCGGGTGCTGCCCCGCCTCGCGGCGGCCCGGCCCGACTTCTGCTCCGTCACCTGCGGCGCCGGCGGCGACGGCGTGCGCGCCCGGACGCTGCAGATCGTCGATCGCATGCAGCGGGAGCAGCACCTGACGGCCATGGCGCACGTCACCTGCGTCAGCTTCACGCACGCCGGGATGGACGCCTTCCTCGACGAGGCGGCCGGCCTCGGCATCTGCAACATCCTCGCGCTGCGCGGCGACCCGCCTGCCGACCAGCCCGACTTCCGGCGGCCGCCCGGCGGCTTCGACTACGCCTACGAGCTCATCGACGTGCTGAGGGCGCGGGCGAGCGAGTTCGCGATCGGCTGCGCCGGGTTTCCCGAGGGCCACCCCGAGTGCGCGGAGGGACGGCACGTCGACTGGCAGCGGCTGCGGGACAAGGTCGAGCACGGCGCGGAGTTCATCCTCTCGCAGCTCTTCTTCGACAACGCCGACTACTTCGAGATGGTCGACTACCTGACCGGCCGGCTCGGCGTCACCGTGCCGATCACGCCCGGTGTCCTGCCGATTCTCAATGCGCGGCAGGTGAAGCGCTTCACGGCGCTCTGCGGCGCGGCGCTGCCCGCGCCCCTCGTGGCGGAGCTCGACCGGCTCGGCGACGACGACGAGGCGGTGACGGCGTTCGGCGTCGAGTTCGCCACGCGGCAATGCGAGGCGCTGCTGGCGGGCGGCGCACCCGGCCTGCACCTCTACGCCCTCAACCGTTCGCGGTCGGCGCTCGCGATACTCCGCAACCTGGGACTGGCGTAGGCCGGAGAGGGAAGAAAAAGGGCCGGGCGCGCCGCTCGCGGCGGCGCGCCCGGCCTTGTCGTTCACAACGCAGCAACGGTACGTTGTCGACGGAGCGCGGACCTACTGCTGCTGATGGGCCGCCGCATCGGTTGGCCAGCTCTCGCTCCCGCAGAGCGGGCAGCCGAGGACCACCTCGCCCGCCTCGAGAT
>CAYGCV010000301.1:0-5388 GCA_964348425.1 uncultured Vicinamibacteraceae bacterium
CGACGAGGGTGCCGGCGCGGGAGAAACGGACGCCGGCGAACGCCCACAGGCCGTGTTCGTCGAATTCGGCGAGTTCGTCGAGCGTATAGTAGCCGCCGCGATGGGAGTAGCTGGTGCGGGCGGCGAGGTCCTTGAGCTTGCGGAAGGCGGTGCGCCTGCTGACGCGGGGACCGAGGGCGGCCATCACATCGGGCAGGGCGGCGACGGTCCGCTCTCGGAGCAGGGTGACGACGGCGTCGGCGGAGAACTGGGTTGGTCTCATTGTGGCACCATTACGGACTCTAGATTCCGCAATCATGCCACAATTCGGCGTCGGCTTGCCGCCCTTCAATCCGAAGTCCGCCCTGTCTGTGTGGAGGAAGTCGCTAGGCGCGAGCGTGCCTGACCGCCGCGTTGTACTGCGACACTACAGCCGTTTGCAGGAAGTTATTTTTGGGCGGACCCTTGGTCTGTTCGACGTTGAAGACGTCGTGAAGCTTGACGAGGGCCGGTCCCGCGTGCGCGGCTGACCGACCCTGGTCGCGCAGCGCAGCGTCAGTACCGGGCCGCCCGCGCCAGACCGCCCGGTGGGGATCTCCGCATCGGACTCCAACGAGCCGTCCGGTCGCGCCGATCGGCCGTCGTGCCCTCCGTTCGCCTGCGTGAGCGGAGCGCTCACGCCAAACGGTTGTCGCTCACCGGGTCACGGCTCGCGGCCATCGACCCGGTGAACCGGATAGATGTAGATGACGGACTGCCCGGGGGGGCCGTGACCGATCCCGGAGACGGTGACAGCGTCGCCTCGGGACAGGCTCCGGCGCGCTCGGTCACGACGTCCTCCTGTCAGCCGATGATGAAGTCCGACGCGTCGAGCGTCGACGCCGGCACAGTCAGCGTGACGCTTCCGAAGTCGGCGAACTCGGCGCCGAGCAGGCTCAGATCGAGGACGTTCCCCGAGCTCCCGTCGCGACGGCCCTCCGGGCGGCGCAGGAACGGATCATCCTGCGGCGGGAAACGCACCTGGACCAGTTGGGGGACAAGCTGAGAGAGGATCGGGTGCGGCGCGTGGTCGAGCCGCTGCTGAGCGGGGCGGAGGTGCGGACCTTCACCGACCGCGACCTGGAGGACCTCCGGGACCTTGGCCTCCTCCCGCAGGATCGGCCGGTGCGCACCAGCAGGCGGCGTGGTACGTTGCCGCCGACGGCGGGCTGAACGTCGCGCGCTGCTGCCGGCGTTCCAGACGTTCTTCCGCGAGCACTCGGAGCACCGGTCGAAGCGGTTCCAGTATCAAGAGGCGTCGCCGCAGTTGCTGCTGCAGGCGTTCCTGCAGCGCGTGGTGAACAGCCGGTGGGCGGATCGAGCGGGAGTACGGCCTGGGACGGGGCCACACGGACCTGCTGATCGTCTGGCCGCGGGGCGCCCGCGGACCGGGCGGCGGCCCACGCGATGGACGTTCCCCGGCCGGCGGCGGGGAGGCCGCGCGCGTCGACAAGGTCGTGACCGAGTACAAGGTGCTGTACGGCAGCCTGGAGCAGACCATCGCGGAGGGGCCTGGAGCAAACGGCGGCCTGCATGGACCAGTGCGCGGCGCGGGAAGGGCACCTGGTGATCATCGACCGCGCCGCCGCGGACAGGATCTGGGACGAGAGGGTCTTCCACCGGCGGCTGACGTCCCGTCGCGGCATCGCCATCGACGTGTGGGGCATGTGAATCCGCAAGGTCGCGCCTAGTGCGGGTTGTCGTCGTACAGGTAGTCGGCCAACTTCAGCGACTCCAGCACGTGGTTCCAGACCTGGTCGGCAGTCCCGCGGTCTGCGGGCCAGTACTCCATCGTGATGAACGCCTGGACATTCCCGCCGCGGGCGAGGCAGGCCCTGGAGTGCGCCTTGCGCTTCTCGTTCGGGTCCATGAAGTCCATCTCCAGCCACAGGTACTCTAGATTGCCGCGGGAGGCACCGACCAGCGGCCCTTTCCGCGTGCACTGCCGCGGGTCGTCGGCCAGCACGGCGTCCTCCATCAGGCTGGCGAGCGGTGGCATCGTGCTCCAGTCGACGATCGATCGGTCGGGACCCAGTCGAATCACCGAGACCTGCAGGCGCATGTTGTCGTCGGGCGCCTCCCGGTCGTAGAGACAGATGGAGTTCCCGTCGGGCTTGAGCACCCAGTGCGACGGGTACTCGAAGAGGACGGCTCCCCGGTTCGCCACGAAGATGCTGTTGCCGGGCCTAGGAGTCCAGCCGTGATCGTCGGGCAGGTCGAATGTGCTGCGCTTCCATTCCGCCACGGTGCCCCCCGCTCCCGGTGCTGCCAGCGCGATCAGCGGCCGATGGACCTGCAGACGGCCCGCGCGCGCCGCTGCGCGGCATCCAGCAGATGGAAGAGATCGCTGTAGGCCTCCCGTCCGGTGCCGACGGAAACGAACCGAGGCCGATCGTCGCCGACGGTCAGGCTGCTGACGCGGGCTGCCGCCGCGGCGACACGCGCTTCGGCGTCGCTGCACGACGAGGCGCGCAAGCGGCCCGAGCCACCCGCCGCGGCCTCGGCATCCGCGGCGGCCTGCTCCGCCGCGCGAGCCCCCGCCGTCAGTGCGCGCACCCAAACGGCGAAGTCATCGGCCGGGCCGACCTCCGCGGCCGCAGTGTCGTTGCCGAAGGCGTCGTCGTTGCCGGGGGCGTCGTCGTTGCCGGGGGCGTCGTCGTTGCCGGGCCGCGCAGCCTCCGCGGAACGGTCGGGAGCGACGTTGTCGGCCGGGGCGCGTTCCTCCGAAGCGCCCGGCGCGCCGGTTTCCGCGGCACGAGGGGGGCGCACGTCGGGAACCGAAGTTGCCGCCGCCACGATGCGCGAGCACGGCGACTCCATGGCGGCCTGGGCCGTGTCGAGCGCCGCACGCAACACGGCGTCGCTGCCGGTGCCCGCCGCGTCGCGCGCGCCGGCGGCTGGAGCGGCCCCGGCGTCCACGGCGGGGCCGCCGCTCGCCGGCCGCGACCGCTGCGCGACTCGGTTCCGGGCCAGATGGAGCGCCTCCACCACCTGGGTCACGGCATCGACAAGGGTCAGGTCCGCGGCATGCCGCGCCTCGGCCGCACGCCTATGGAGGAGGTCGTCCGCTGCAATCTCGGCGCTGGCGCCGGCGACCAGCGCATTCCACCTGCGGGGGTCGTCGATGGCTCCCAGGTCGCGCATCCGGGCGGCCAAGCCCTGGATACGAGCCGCCCGGGCGCGTGCCTCGCCAGCGCCCGGAACGCATACCGCGTCGACACAGGCGGCGTTGGCGGCCGACACCGCGGCGAGGAGCTCGAAATGCGCGGCGAACGCGGCGGCGAAGCCGTCGAACGGATCGCTCCTGCCGTTGGTGCAGGGGTAGCCGTTGTCGCAGGTGGCCGCGCCCGCCAGCGCTTCGCGATAGGCGACGCGGTACGCGGCCAGGGCCGCATCGCGAACGCCGTCGGCCGCGGTGAAGGCGTCGGCGGCCTGCTCGGCCGCGGTGACCGCTTGGCCGGCCGCTCGCCGCAGCGCGTTGCCCCGGGGAGACCGCTCGATGACTTCTCCGGCGCGCGCGACCCGGGCGAAGGCCTCGCGCTCGGTCGCGGCCGGCTCGTGAGGAACCGCCGGCGCCGCCGTCAGCGCGCAGGCCAGCGTCAACACGGCGGCCCGTGTCCGTGTGCGCACCATCATGTCGCCACTACGCCGCCGTCAGCGTCCGCGTACGCACGGTCAGGTCGTCGACCCGATCCACGTCGACCGTGACGCCGAGGCCCGGCCGGTCGGCGGGTACCGTCACCATCACTGTCGAATTCATCGTCCATTCAGGCGTCACGATGTCCGCGGTCCAGTAGCGGGCGCTCGGGCTGACGTCGCCGGGCAGGGTGAAGTTGGGCAGCGCCGCCAGCGCGACGTTGCAGGCGCGCCCGATACCGCTCTCCAGCATCCCCCGCACCAGACTGGCACTGCGTGGTGCTGGCACACGTCGTGGATCGCCAGGGCCTGGGCGAAGCCTCCCACGCGACCCGGTTTGATGTTCACGATACGGCCGGCGCCCAGGGCCAGCATATCCTCGGCGGCGGCGGCGTGCGGGATCGATTCGTCGAGGCAGATGGGCGTCTCGAGGGTCGCGCTGCCGGCGAGGCGCTCGTCGCACTCCCCGGCGGCTGCTGCCGACGACGCCGCGCGTCGGCTGGATACCCTACCTTTGGCTGTTCTGGTTGATTGGTTTCTTCGCCAAGTGGTTCTTCGTTCCGATCGAGCCCGTCGAGCTGACGCTGGCCGTGCTCACGCTACCGGTGTTCCTGGCGCTGTACTTCGACGGCTACTGGCACTCCGGCCGGCGCGTCCCGTCAACATCGCCGGCATTCTGCTCATCGGCTTGGTGTGGACGCCGTTCAACCCGAACTCGATGGGCTTCTTCGTCTACGCCAGCGCCCTCGTCGGACGAGCGGCCCGGCCTCCGCACGCCTACGGTTGGCTCGCGGGCATCGTGCTGCTGATCGCGATCGAGTGGCTGTTGCTCGACCTGTCCAACTTCGTCCTCTTGATCGGCGGTGCGCTTTCGTCTCTGATCGGCACCGTGAACATCAACTTCAGCGAGCTCGAGCGTCACGACGCCGCACTGCGGCTCTCGCAGGCCGAGGTGCGCTGGCTCGCGGCCGTGGCGGAACGCGAGCGGATCGCCCGCGATCTGCACGATCTGCTCGGCCACACCCTCTCGCTCGTCACCATCAAGGCGGCGCTCGCGGCAAGACTCGCTGCACTCGGCGACAGTCGCGCCGAGCAGGAGCCTGGCCGGGGACGGCGTGTCAGGCGCTGGCATCGCGGCGGCGCTGCACCTTTCGCAAGGAACGGTCCGGAACTACCTGTCCGAAGCGATCAGCAAGCTCGGTGCCTCCAACCGGGTCGAAGCGGCGTGCATCGCCCGGCAGCGAGGCTGGCTCTGAGCTGATCGCCCGTGCGAGCCGCTGTTGTCGTGCCACCGGTTCCGAGCGAACGAGGTGCGACTCCAGCTCGGGGTGCTGGCCGACAACCTGGGCAACCTCTGGCGCAGACTGGTCCCGCCGCCGCGGGTCAGGCGCTGGTCGCTCACGAGTCTCCAGCAGCGGTTGGTGAAGACTGGGGGGCGGCTCGTCAAGCACGCCCGGTACTACTGGCTTCTGCTGGCGGAAGGCCACCTGACGCGGCGGCTGTTCGGCGGCATGCTGCGGCGGATCTGGGCGCTGCCAGTGCCGGCAGACTGACGCGCGGCACCTGCAACGCAGCCCGCCTAGCGAAGAAGGGGCACACGTGTGGAGCAGTGTCTGAGACACGTCCTGAACGCAGGGACTTCAGCGGGTCGCACGGCCGCCCGATCTGAGCTGGCGGCCTCTAACAGCCCGTGGAAGAAGTCTGTTTGCTGAGCCCTGCTGTTCAGGCAGCTTT
>CAYGCV010000302.1:0-5384 GCA_964348425.1 uncultured Vicinamibacteraceae bacterium
CCCGGACGGAGGGCGTGGTGGATGGCGAGCATCACGATTCGCAACCTCGACGACGACGTCAAGACCCGGCTGCGCGTGCGGGCGGCGGACAATGGCCGCTCCATGGAAATGGAAGAGGAAGCGCGACTGATCCTGCGCGATGTCGTCGGACGCAAGCCGAGTGCCCGGAATCTGACAACCATCATCCGCTCGCACTTCGGCCCGGCCAACGGCGTGGACCTGGAGCTGCCGCCGCGCGAGCCCGGGCGCGAGCCGCCGTCCTTCGACTGAACCCGCGGCCATGACTCTGCGGCTGGACACCCGCCCCGGCCTGCTCCGCAGACGGCCGGCCTGGCATCACGTTCGCCACTCGAAGCCGACGATGAAGGCTCGGCCCGGCATGCTGTTGCCCACGCCGCCGTTCGAGAAGGCGGTGTTGGCGAGCAGGGGCTCCCGGTTGATCGCGATGAAGAGCGGGTGGTCGTTCTTGTTCAGCAGATTGCGCACCGCGCCCGTCAGCCACAGCCCGCCGCCCAGCTCGTAGCGTCCACGCAGGTTCCAGGTCATGAATGTCCCCTTGCGGTGGATGGTTCCGCGTCCCGGCTCGGCGAACGGAATGAGCAGATTCTCCTCCGTGTCGTACCAGACCGGCCCGTAGTACGTCCCGACCACCTGCACCATCCAGGCCGGGTTGTGCGCTCCGAGGAGCAGGGAGCCCTGCGTCTCGTACACCCGGATGATGCGGTCCGTGGCGAGGTTGCGCGCGGCGGCGTCCAGGTCGCGCATCCGGAAGTGATGCGCGCCGTTGATCCCGAGGTTCACGCTGGTATCGCCCGTTCGGGCCAGCACGAAGCTGCTCTGCAGCTCCAGGCCGACCAGCTCCGACTCGGCGCGGTTCTGATAGATGCGGACGAGGGCGTTGCGGGTATCCCCCACGGCCTGAATCCGGTTGCTGATGTCGTTGCGGAACAGGGCCAGGTCGGCCCACATCCGCGCGTTCTCGTACGCGAATCCGACCTCGTAGCTCGTCGCCTGCTCCGGCTCCAGGTCCGGATTGCCGATGATCTGGCTGCCGAGGACGGTCGTGTAGTCGATGGCCAGCTCGGTCGCGTTCGGCGCCCGGTACCCCGTCTGGACATTGAACCGGACCGCGAGCTCCTCGGTCGGCCTCACCGTCGCGCCGACGCGGTAGGTCACGGCATCGTAGTTCGCGGCCCGCTCGATCAGGTTCGGGCGGTTGGGGGTTTCGCGGATGTGATGCCGCCCGCCGTCGAAGCGCACGCCGGCGCGGAGAATGAGCCGGTCGTCCAGCACGCGCTGCACGTCCTCGACGAAGACCCCGAAGTTGCGGCTGTCGGAGTTGTTGTCGAACGGGCCCACCTGCGACGTCGTGCTCCCCGGCAGGGGTTCGCGCATCCGGGTGCTGCGCAACTGCCACCACTGCTGGTCGACGCCGACCTGGACGCTGTTCGCCCCGCCCAGTTCCACGTTCGTCAGGCCGCGCAGGAAGAAGCCGGTCTGCCGCCGCCGGTTGTGGTCGAGGTCGACGCCGGGTATGGGCCCGGCACTGCTCCGCCGCACCTCGGCGCCCCAGCGGAAATCGTCGAGGTCCCGGAAGTACGACGTCTGGACTTCCCAGTTGGCGCGCCCGCTGGAGGTCTCGCCGCTGTAGACGAGGTCGAAGGAGCGGTTGGTGCGGTTCTCGTCGTTGTCCCAGTCCCACGACGACCCCCGGAAGCCGGCGTCGTACATGCCGTCCGTGCGCGCGGTGAACGTCACGCGCTGAAAGTCGTTGGGCGTGTAGCCCAGCGCCACCATGCCGCCGCCCTGCTGGTAGGCGGTGTTGCGCAGCGGCACCTCGACCGCGCCGGCGCCCGCTTCGTAGTCGCCCCGCCGGCCGCCGTGCGCGCTGACGAAGTAGTCCCACTTGCCGACTGACGCGCCGTACTGGGCGACGGTCTCCACCTGCCCCCACGACCCGCCGCTGATCCGCACCTGGGCGCCAGGGTTACGGAGACCATCCTTCGTGATGAGATTGATGACGCCCCCGAGTGCCTGGCTGCCGTAGACCAGTCCGCCGGGCCCGCGCAGCACCTCGATCCGCTCGACGTCGTGGAGGCCGAGCTTGGAGATGTTGGCCGTGCCCGCGCGCCGGCCATTGATCAGAACGACCACCTGGCTCCGGAAATCGCGACCCTGCCCGTCGCTGGCGCCGCCGCGGATGTTGATCGACGTCTGGGCGGGCGTCCAGGTGCTGAAGAAGGCCACCCCCCGCTCGCTGAGGAACTCGGTCACGGTCGCGGCCGCGGACTCCTCGATCTCCTCGCGGTCGAACGTCTGCATGGTCACCGGCACGTCGCTGACCCGCTCGTCCTCGAGCGTGGCGGTCACCACGACCTCCTCGAAGCGACGCTGCGGCTCGGCCGCCTCGTCCGGGTCCGCCGTGCCGCCCTGCTGTGCCGCCGCGGGGCCTGCCGCGACCCACACCGGCAGCAGCAGGCTCAGGCTCGGGTGCAACCAACGCGTCCGGAATCCGTTCACGAGCATGCGTCACCTCCGTCGCGGCTTCACGCGCCGCCAGCTCAGGACCAACCCCGACACGCTCAGCACCAGACCGCCGAGGCTCAGGGTGATGATGGCCACGTCCCATGCGGGACGGTTGCGAATCAGGAACGGGAAATCCAGGCAATGCAGGCCGATGACGGCCCAGCGCATCACCATGGCGTGAGTGTCGTAGGCGCGTGCGATCGACCCGGTGTGCGGGTCGACGTACATCAGACGGGTCTCGGGATCGTCGAAGGCGAGCCGCAGGACAGGCAGCCGGCGCCGCGCCCCTGTGCCCACCGAGTAGTAGTACGCGTCGTAGCTCTCGAGCAGCTCGGCGGACGCCAGCGGGCCCTGCACGGCCTGCAGCGCCTGCGCCACCAGCGCCTCGGTCGGATGGCGGACGAACGGCGCGTCGCCCCTGCCGTCCGCGGCAACCGTGACGCTCTCCAGGGCGCCGAATCGGAATATGTAGTAGGGCCGCCCGGCGAAGCGGCGCAACTCCACTTCCTTCGGCAGCCCATCCCGCCCCGCGGCAACCTCCGCCGCCACCCGCGACCACGCGGCGCCCGGCGAGTCGACCCACAGTGACGCCACGAGCGGGCCTCCGCGCATCGCTTCGGCCTGCCCCGGGCGGGCGGCCGTCGATGCCCGCACGCCGCCGACGCTGTGCGGCGTCATCTGCGTCGTGGTCGACAGCGGCCCCTGGCGGCTCCCGCCGGGATTGAGATAGAGGAACCCGCTGGTGATCCAGGTCAGACTGACGAGGCCGACGGCGAGGCCCGCCCAATGGTGATAGCGCTTGACGCCGCGGTAGGGGCTCGCGAAACGGCGCGTCGCGTCGACGCCCTTCAACAGGTAGCCGCGGCGCCGGTAGCGCAGCATGCCGACGACCAGGCCGGTGGACGCCAGCAGCATCCCGGCGCCGGACAACCAGAGCATGGTCTGCCGCCAGGGACCCGCCCACTGGCGGAAGAACGCCGGAGCCCCCCAATGGATGATGGTGCCCAGCCACGACCACAGGCGCTCGCTGCGGGTCGTGCGCATGACCATTTCCCCGGTCCGCGCGGAGACGTACACCTCGGTTTCGCGATCGTCGCCGAAGGCATACCGGTAGAGGGGACGGTGGAGGTTCAGGCTGTTGGTCAGGGTCCACTGATCGACGGATTCCACGATGCCGAGCAGCTCGTGAGGCGTCCTGTCCACAGCGTGCCGGCGGGCGACCCGGCGGGCGGTGGCTTCATCGACCGCGGCCAGGACGCCGCCGGTATCGGCATACACGCCCAGCCAAGGCTTCCCCACCGGGAGGATGTAGTAGATCGGCCGGTCGAGCAGAAGGCCCAGACGGATGCGGCGGGGAGGCTCCTCCAGCCCCGCGTGCTCCACCGCCGCGTGGGGCGTGAGGTTGAAACGGGCGGGGTCGAGCTCGGGGAGCTCCTGAAAGCGGGCCGCGGGAGTCAGGATCGGAAACTGGGCGTAGAGCATGACCACGCCGGTGGCGAACCAGAGTGCGAACGGGAGGGCCAGGCCGATACCGAGGTACCTGTGCCAAAGGTAGAGTTGGCGGGTCATGCAAGACGCTGCGGCCGAACCTGCAGCAGGAGGATAGCCGCGGCCGGGCGCCGCTGCACCTTAAGACAGTCTTAAGAGTGCCTTAACCGGTTGTTCAGGCCGCCGTAAGGTGCACACCGCGCCGCAGTGCACGGCTCCCGCTACCGCGGATCCGGCGCGCGCCCGTCGTACACGGCTTCCAGCCGCCGGACGAGGTCTTCCGGTCCGAACCCGCGCGGGCGATCCACGCCGTGCCCCGGCCCGCTGAGGAGGGCTCCGGCCAGCCCATCGACGTCGCCCCAGGGAACCAGCAGCTCGCCGCCGGGATGCCATTCACGCACGCCGCCGCTGTCCCAGGCGGCCACCGGCGTGCCGAGCGTGAGGGCCTCCAGCCCGACGATGCCGAACGGCTCCTGCCAGCGCGAGGGCATCACGAGCACGGCGGCGCGCCGGTAGGCGGCGGAGAGACGGCGGCGGTCGAGCCAGCCCAACACCTCGACGCCCTCGGCCTCCATCTCGCGGCGCAGCGGGCCGGTGCCGGCCACGACCAGGGGCAGCCGGGACCCCGAGCGCCGCCAGGCGTCGATCGCCTCGCGGATGCCCTTGGCCTCGACCACGCGGCCCGCGAACAGGATGCAGGGCGGACCGTCGGCCGGCGCGTCAGGGTCGAGGCCGTGGGCAACGGGGGGAACGACCCGGATGCGCTCCGCCGGGACCCCCACCTGGATCAGCTCGCGCTTCATGTACAACGACAGGACGGTGAGCCGCAGGCGCCGCACCGCTTCCAGCCGCTGCGCGGTGAGCTCGAGGATGCTCCGGAAGTAGCCGGCGTCGTCGAAGCAGCCGGCGCACGTCTCGCGTCCCATGGCGTCGCCGCAGACGCGGCCGTCCGCGGTCCACTTGCCCCGTCCCGGACAGAAGACGCGGTGATCCTGAACCGTCACCACCGCGTCCACGCCGGCCGCCCACGCCAGCACCGCGGGATTGACCACGTTGTGCACGTGCACCCGATCCGGCCGCAGCCGCGCCAGCAGCGGATCGAGATCGGCGTCGGCGCGCGTCCGGGCGTCGAGGTGCGGGACGACCGTGACCGGACAGGGCGGGCGCACGACGCCGTCGTCGCGGCCCGCGGCCAGGTGCTGCTCGTGACGGGCCGACAGGGCGTCGAGCAGACCGAGGAGGGCCAGGTCGGCGCCTCCCCGGTCGCTCAGCCGGTCCGCGACGTGGAGAATCCGCACCCCGCCGGGATCACGCCAGGTCGAAGCGATCGAGATTCATCACCTTGTCCCACGCGGCCACGAAGTCGCGCA
>CAYGCV010000303.1:0-5305 GCA_964348425.1 uncultured Vicinamibacteraceae bacterium
CGTCCTGCAGCACCACCTGGTCGATCGTGATCCCCATCTCGTACTGGTTGGCGAGCTCCTGCAGCCGCTCCTCCACCCGCGACTCGATCTCCTGGCGGCCGACGGTCAGGACCTCGGTGACCGTCCGGTCGCCGACCACCTCGCGCATCACGGCCTCGTTCATCGCGCGGAACGTCTCGCCGAGGTTGCGCACCTTGAAGAGGAACAGGTAGGGATCGGCCACGCGGTACTGCACGATCCACTCGACGACCGCCACGTTCAGGTCGCCGGTCAGCATGACCGCCTCGTCCGCGAACTGGCGGTCCGGCGCGTACAGCGTGCGGATGCCCGCGTCCACGGTGCGGAACCCGATCTCCTGCTTGAGCTGCCGCTGAACCGGCACCTTCAGCACCTGCTCGGCCAACGGCAGCTTGGCGCGCAACCCCGGATCGGTGGTCCGCACGTACTCGCCGAAGCGCAGCACGACGCCCACCTCCTCGGGTTGCACCTGATAGAGCGAGCCGAAGCCCGCCGCGACCAAGAGCAGCAGCACGACCAGCGCGGCGGCCGTCCGGCGCGGAATGCGCGGGAGGCCTCCGGTGACGTTCAGCCGCCTGAACTCGATGGGTACATCAGCCATGCGTAATCCTCCCGGACCGGCCCGCATGCGGGGCGCTTGTAGGCGGATCCAACTCGTACTATACAATGCCGCCGACGCGCCGGACCGTTCCAGGTACCACATGGGCAACAAGTTAATCGCGCTGCTCGCGTTGCTCGCCGCGTTGTCCGCCGCCGGTCTGTCCGGCTGCGGCGCGGAGCCCGCGACGACCGCCGACGCGCCCGCCGCGCTGTCGCTCGACGGGTTCCGCGTGGCCGACGCGCCGTGCTACGACCGCGCCGTGCAGCCCCAGACGTCGGTGGTCGACGCCCACGTGCACTTCCGGCCGTTCGGCGGGGCCGCCATTCCGTTCGAGGAGGTGGTGCAGTACTTCGAGGAGACCGGCGTCCTGTTCGCCAACGTCTACGGCATCGGCCAGACGCTGCCGGCCGGCTCCACCTGCACCTACTACCTGGACTGTCCCGGCACGCCGGTGACGCCGTCGCTGAAGAACGACTTCGTCAACGCCGCCAACTACCTGACGAAGGCGCCGGCGAACATCCACCTCACGCTGTCGATGACCTTCCCGGACCTGGCCGCCCCGGAGTCGATCCTGCCCGGCATCGAGCTCCTCGATGCGGAGTACCCCGGGCTCTTCCGCTGGATGGGCGAGGTCAACCTGGTGAAGCAGGCGCTGTTCGACAACGGGCGTGCGCCCGTCTCCCGGGCCGCCATCGACGAGTGGGCCCCCTTCATGGCGGTGCTCCGGGAGCGGGGCATCCCGCTTGCCGTGCACTCGGATCTGGGGCACGACGACGATCCGACCCGCTACCTGCCGCTGATGGAGGAGGTGCTGCGGCGGTATCCGGACAACGCGATCGTCTGGGTCCACATGGGTCTGTCGCGGGAGCTCACGCGCATGGAGCCGGCCCGGCACGTCGAGCTGATGACCGCCATGCTGGAGAGCCACCCGAACCTCATGCTCGACATCGCCTGGCGGGTGCTCGAGGACGCGTACTTCTCGACGCCGGACGGGCAGGCCGCGTACGTCCCGTTCCTCAACGCGCACTCCGACCGGATTCTCCCGGGGACCGATTTCCTCGCGTCGCGCGACAAGGGCCTCGACGTCTACCGCACCGAGCTGGAGGTCACGAGCCGCATCAACCGCTACCTCGACGACGACGCCTTCCGCAACATCGCGCTCGGGCAGAACTACTTCCGGCTGCTGGGCCTGGGCTACCAGGCGCCGCCCGTCTGCCCGTGAGGACGACAGCAAGGATCGCCATGAAGAATCCGCCCGACGGCTGGCCGCAGATCTCGTCCGCCGTGTTCTACGACGACGCGAAGGCCGCCATCGACTGGCTGTGCCGCGCGTTCGGTTTCGAGGTGCAGGTGAAGGTCGAGACCGAGCAGGGGCAGATCGCGCACTCGCAGCTCGTCCTCGGCGGCGGCCTCGTCATGGTGGGCCAGGCCGGCCTGTCGCCCGAGCGGTCGTACCTGCGGTCGCCCCGGGCGGTCGACGGCGCGAACACCCAGTCGCTGTTCGTCTACGTGGACGACGCCGACGCCCACTGCGAGCGGGCGCGCGCGGCCGGGGCCGTCATCACGGCAGAGCCGGACACCCAGGACTACGGCGAAGGCTACTGGGCGGACAGGAGCTACCAGGCCCGCGACCCCGAAGGCCACCACTGGTGGTTCGCCCACCGCGTGCGCGGGTAGCGCTGCCGGCGCCGCCGCTATACTGACCACCCATGCGGCGACAGGCTGTCGTGCGGCAACTGGCGCGGTTCTTCGCCGGGCGCAATACCGCAGAGCCGGCGGCCGTCTACCTGTTCGGCAGCGTCGCGCGCGGCGACGACCGGCCCGGCAGCGACGTCGACGTGGGCATCCTTTACCGGCGCGACCCGCAGCCGACACTGGACGGGCTGCCGTTGCGCCTGGAAGGAGAGATCGAGCGGCTGCTCGGCCAGGCCACCCAGGTCGTGACGCTCAACACCGCCCCCGCCGACCTCCGCGCCCGGGTGCTGCGGGACGGCGTGCTGATCCTCGACCGGGACCCCTCGCTCCGCATCCGGTTCGAGGTGCAGACGCGCAACGAGTGGTTCGACCTTCAGCCGATCCTGCGCGAGTACCGGCGGGTCGGCATGCCGGCCGAATGACCGATCCGGACCTCGTCGCCAAGCGGCTCGCCACCATCCACACCTGCGTCCGGGAGCTCCGGGAGCTGGCCCGTCCCGATGCCATCCGGACCGACGTGCGCGAGCAGCGCTTCGTCGAGCACACCCTCCAGCTCGCGATCCAGGCCGCCCTCGACGCCGCGTCGCACATCGTGTCCGACGAGCGCCTCGGCGAGCCGCGCACGAACCGCGAGCTGTTCACCCTGCTGGCCCGCGCCGGCTGGATCGACGCGGAGCTGGCAGCGAAGCTCGGCAACATGGCCGGCTTCCGCAACATCCTCGTGCACGGCTACGACACCGTGGACCTGGCCATCGTAGAGGACGTCGTCTCGCACCGCCTCGGCGACCTGCTGGAGTTCACGGCGGTGGTGCGGGAGCGGCTCGGCGGAGGATAGGCGGCAGACGGGTCAAGCCTGGTCAACCTGCCGAGTAGAAGGTCGGTCACGAGACCCTCGAAGCGACCTCCCGCATCACCCCGGCAGGCGCAGCATGGCAAGCACGCCCCCGAGAATGGCGAGCGTCTGTGCCAGCATCGCACCGGCAAACCGCCACGTCAGACGAGCCTCGAGGCTGGCAAGCTCGGCGCGCAACGCCTCCGGCGTCACGTGGTCGCCGTGCTCGGCCGCCTCCCGGACGGCGTCCGTAATGGCGTCCGCCTGCTCGTTCGAGAGGCCAGTACCCGTCAGCCGGCGAGCGATGGCATGGGTATCGAGCACGAAATCATGCTACCACGGGCCTTCAGGCGGTCACTTCAGCGCCCGCCGCCGGCCGCCGGCCAGTCGATCTGCACGCGGGCGGCGCCGTTGCGGTGCTGCCGCGTGTGCACGTTGAAGTAGAGCGCGCCCGACTCGAGGTCGTCGCGCTCGGCGGCGGTGAGCGTCAAGGTGCCGGCGGCTCGGGCGGTGCCGGGGCCGGACAGCGCCAGCACCACCGGACCGACCTCGCCGGGGGCGCCGCGGTGCAGGTGCGTGAAGAGGACGTCGCCGGCGGGCGCGCCGTAGACGGTCGCGGCGTAGCGGAGCTGCCGGGTTGCGGGGGTCCAGGTGAGCCGGACGCCGGCCGTGACCCCGCTCTCGACGGGCGGCACCGCGGCCACACCGACCGCCGTCCACTCCGCCGTGGTCGAGGGGGCGGCGAACAGGCTCGGCGTCGACGCCGGGGGCCGCCGATGGTGCGTCAACTGCTCGTACGAGTAGGCCAGGCGCACGAGCTCGCCCTCGGTCCACGGCCGCCCGAGCAGCTCGAGCCCGACCGGCAGGCCGTCGGCCGCGTACCCGGCGGGGACGACGATGGCCGGCAGGCCGGAGACGGCGCTCAGCGCGCAGTTGTTGCCGCGCTGCGGCAAGCCGATCGGCGCGGCGGTGCGGCGCAGCGTCGGGTAGGCGAGCGCGTCGAGCCGCGCGTCGTCCATGAACCGGGTCACGGCCTCCCGCAGCGGCCGGCGGCGGGCGAGCGCCGCGAGGTACTCGGGATCGTCGAGGCCGCGCACGCTGTCCGACCGCCGGTAGCGCTCCTCGACCGCCGCGTGATACAGCCCCGAGTCGAGAATCTCCCGCAGCGACTGCACCGGCGTGCCCGGCGCGCGCAGGTAGTCGGCGAGCTGGAACTTGAACTCCACCGGGATGATCGACGCGCCCGCGAGCTGGTCCGGGACGCCGGGCAGCTCCACGTCGACCACCTCCGCCCCGGCCGCCGCGATCGTCTCCAGCGCCGCGCGGATCACGGCCGCCACCGGCTCGTCCTCCGGCGCGCTGCCCACCAGCCAGGTGACGACGCCGATGCGGGCGCCCTCGAGCGCGCCCTCCGTGAGGAAGGCCGTGTAGCTGTCCGGCACGCGGCCGTGGCCGCGCGCGGTCACCTCGTCAGCCGGATCGACGCCCACCGTGGCGTCGAGCATGATGGCCAGGTCGGTGACGGTCTTCGTCATCGGCCCGCCCATGTCCTGCGTGAGCGCCAGCGGGACGATCCCGTCGCGGCTCGACAGCCCGCGCGTGCCGCGCAGGCCGGCCAGGGCGTGGTGGGCCGACGGGACGCGGATCGACCCGCACGTGTCGGTCCCCATCCCGGCCGCGGCGAAGCCGGCCGCCACCGCGGCGCCCGTCCCGCCGCTCGAGCCGCCCGGGTTGCGGGTCGGATCATACGGGTTGCGGGTCTGCCCGCCGACGGAGCTGACGGTCGTCAGCCCGTACGCCAACTCGTGCATGTTGGCCTTGCCGATGATGACGGCGCCGGCCGCCTTCAGCCTCGCCACCTGGAACGCGTCGTCCGGCGGATGCCAGCCGCCCAGCGCGCTCGAGCCGGCCGTGGTCGGCAGGCCGGCCACGTCGTAGTTGTCCTTGACCACGACCGGGATGCCGTGCAGCGGGCCGCGCGAACCGCTCGCGACCCGCTCGCGGTCGAGCGCCGCCGCCTCGTCGAGCGCCCCGCCGTTGATGCCGATCATCGCCCGCAGCGCGGGGCCCCGGCGGTCGTACGCCTCGATGCGCGCGAGGTACTGGGCCACGAGCTGGCGGGACGTGACGCGGCCGGCCTCCATGGCCGCCTGCAGCTC
>CAYGCV010000304.1:0-5300 GCA_964348425.1 uncultured Vicinamibacteraceae bacterium
TCAGGCCGATGGCGAGGCCCATCATCAGGGCCACCGTCACCAGCAGGTCGAAGGCGGCGTCGAGCACGCCGGGCAGGTCCGTCACGACGTTCCAGCCGAACGTGGCCATGCCGCCGAAGATCCCCCGCCCGCCGAACTGCTCCCGCCACGCGCCCAGCGCGAGGCCGAGCTGCTCCAGCATGGCGCTGCCGGCGTCGGCGACGATCATCAGTTGCAGCCACTCCCCCATCCCGGTAATCAGGTCCGGGACGCTACGGCCGGCCCCCGGCAGGGGAGCCGTGTAGAACTGGAGCATGCCGAGCGGGATCGACAACCCGATGACCATCCGCACGACGGCGGCCATGTTGACGCCGTGGCCCGAGAGCGCCATCTGCGCCCCGGTCCACACGACGACGATCAGGGCCAGGCCCTGCCAGAGCTGCATCCCCGCGCCGGCCACGGCGGGCGCGACCGATGCCATGAGCTGGTCGACCAGGATGCCGGCCTGCTGGAGCATCAGGATCAGGTCTTGAAGCGACATCTCTTGCTGCCCTCCCTACCGTGACTGCGGGACTGCCGGCCGCGGACTACCAGTCCGACGGCGACGGGACGCGGCGGTGGCTGTCGGCCAGCGGGCCGGCGACCGCCGTCAGGTCGGCGGCGAAGGCGGCCTGCTCCGTTCGCGCCCGCATGGCGTCGGCCTGCCAGCGGGCGAGCGCCTCGCGGCGCGCCCGCTCGGCCTCGTAGCGCGCCCGGGCTTCGCGCGCCGCCTCGTAGGCGGCGAGCTGGGCTCGGGCCAGCGCGATCTCGGTCCCGGTGACCGCGGCGGCGAGCTGCGCCTGCCCGACGCGCTGCGTCCGCATCAGGTCGTCGTTGCGGAGGTCGGCCAGCGCCGCGGAGGCCTCGCCCACTTGCCGGGCGAGAAACGACGCGGCCTCGGCCTCGGCGTGCGCGTGCACGAGGTCGGCCGACGAGACGGCCTGCGCCCGCTCGTGCGCCTCGACCAGCCGCGTCTGCACGGCCGGGTTGTCGACCGCCGCCCGCAACTGGGCCTCGGTCAGCACGGCCGGGGTCAGCGCTTCCAGGTCGTCCCAGACGCCCCGGTAGCTGCGCCCGCCGCTGCCCATCGACTCCAGCGCGGCGAGCACTGCGGTCGCCTCGGTAGGAACTGTCCACGTGTCGAACGCGCCCGGCAGCGCCGCCAGCACCTCCGTTGCCGGCCTCGTCGCCAGCAGCCCCGTCTCCGGCGCCGCGAGCACCTGGAGCCAGCCCGCCTCATCGGTCAGCCCCGGAATGCGCTGCGAGAACGCTCCCACGCCACCCGCACTCGTGCTCGTCGCGAGCCCGATCCCGTGCCGGCCTATCGACCAGCCGGCGTCGGTCAGCTCGCGCAGGCGCCCGATGTTGCCCATCCCGATGTCGTTCGACGTGACCAGCTCGGTGGTCGTCGCCAGCACGCCGTCGAGCGACTGGAGCTGCTCGACCATCCTTCCGATCTGCGTCACCATGTGCGCGATCTGCGTGATCTGGTTGGCGATGATGATCGTGTCGCACGAGCCGAACAGGCACGCCTCCGCGCGGCGGCTCGACCACGTCCCCACGATTGCGGCCACCATGAGTCCGGCAACCAGCCAGCGCCATCTGTTCTTCGTCATTGCCGATACATCCTTTCCGGGTGCGGCTCGGGCCGCGGTACGAGGAAGTCCGAGGTCACCCACACGCGCAGCCGGTGGCCGGCGCGGACGGTGACCGTGGGCAAACGGTTGAGGAACCGCGAGAGGATCTGCGTCGCCGACTGGCCGAGTCCCTGCCCGGCCGCGGCGCGGAAGCCGGCCCCGCCGCCGGCGTACGGGTCGGAGCCTTGCAGGGTCAGCCCGGCGAGCACGCCCACGGCGCCGGCCGCCGCGAACATCGACGTGTAGTGCCGGTCCACCTGGTCGGCCAGGGCGCTCTCGCCGATCGCGTTCAGGCCGTGGAAGGCCAGATCCACCCAGCGGCCATCGGGCCACACGAGGCGATGGAAGCCGACCGCCAGCCGTCCCTGGTCCTGCTGCTCGACGGCCTGCGCCGCGCCGAGCAGCCTTGCACCACGAGGCACGAGGATCCGCTGGCGGTCGGCGGAGTAGAACGGGATCGCCACCTGCGCCAGGACCGGGCCGGTGAAGTCGCCGTCAAGCTGCGTCACCAGCACCGCGCTCAGCAGCGAACCTTCGTAGACCCGCTCCCAGCCGGCCGGGTCTGCGGGCGTCGTCACCTTGACCGGATCGGCCGTGGGGTCGACGGGCGGTCCGGTCACACCGGGAACCGTCCGCGCCGGGGGTGCGGCGTCCGCCGGATCGCCGTTTGTCAGTCCCGCCAGCAGCGCCGCGTTCGCGTCCTCCATGCGGCCGGCAATGGCAGCCGGATCCGGCAGCGCCGGCACGCTCGTAGCCTCGCTGGGAACCGCCGTTCGAGCGGGCGGCCGAGGGTTGCCGGCAGCGGCCGGCTCGGCAGCCGGCTGGCGAGCCTCGGGGCTGCGGAACGTCTGCACGACGCTCCGCGCGCGCAACGACCGGGCGCGGCGCTCGATCGCCTCCAGCCGCAGCCGCTCCCGCAGCTCGACCTCCCCGGCCGTGGGTGGCAGCGGCACATCGTCCGGTCCCGAATCGGCAGTCGGAAGCCCCGAGGCGGGCAGCGTGGGCGGGAGCCCGCCCGTCGGACCGGCCGCAGCCGCAGCGCGCCGGTTGCGGTCGTCCTCTTCCATCCGGCGCTGCTCGGCGAGCTGCGTCAGGCGGGAGCTGATCTGTCCGACCACGCCCCGCCCCGAGACGCCAGGCTCGCCGCCCGCGTCGTCGTCTACCTCCGGGTCCCCGCCCGACTGGCTCAGCACGAGGCCGACCAGCAGCACGGCGATGACGCCGACGCCGGCCTTCGTGACGAGATTGCCCGGCAGCGCCCCGGCCGGAGGCTGGAGCAGTTGCTTCCAGCTCGGCATCATGGACCCGCCTTCCTCGGCGCGACCGTCCACGCCAGCCGCCTGCCGCCGACCTCCAATGCGCCGGACCCAAGCACGCGCGGAACGACGTGCAGCACGTCGTCAACCGCGGCCGAGACACTCACCCGCTCCAGCTCGCCATCGACCCGCTCGTACAGCACGGGCGCGATCGCGCGCGTCCGCAGGTAGGTCCGCCGGCCGTCGTGCCACATCGCCTCGACCATCCACGGGTAGCCGGCAGCCCCAACCGGCAGGCGGTAGTCGAAGCGCGCCTGCCGGGAATAGGCCTCGCGGCCGGCATCGAGCCTGTCCCGCGCGGCGGTCCGGGCCGCCTCGACCCGCTCGGCCGCCTGCGCCTGGGCCGCCTCCACTGACGCCCACGCCTCGGCCGCCCTCGCGGCTGCCGACGAGACCGTCTCCGCCGCGGCCAGCACCGGTGCGGCGTCCTCGCGGTCTGTCGCGCCGGCCGCGACCCGCACGACGGTGTCCACCGGCGCATCGTCCCGCTCGACCAGCAGCAGCGGCACGATGTCGCCGCCGGCCGTCAGGAGCACCACGTTCGAGCGGGCACCGGGGGCGAGTGGCCGGACGAACGCCAGGTGCGCGGCGGCCGAGATGTCCCACTGCGCGGCGTCGCCCACCACCAAGTCGACGATCTCGGCCGTCTCCGGCAGCACGACGGTCGTGACGTGGCGCACTCGCGTCGTCACCGTGAGCGGCGCATCCGATGGCGCGGCCGTCGGCCGCGGCCCCTGCGCGGCGGCCGCCGCGGCGGCCAGAGCGCATCCGAGCGCGACTGCCCAGGCCCTCATCGAGCCATCCCCTGCACGAGCACCGCGGCCACTGCGGCGAACATCCCGCCCACCACCGCGCGCGTCTTCCACGTCCACGTCCGCTTCGGCCGGTCGAGCGTCCACTGGGTCTCGGAATCGCCGATCCGCAGCCGGCCCGGCCCGAGCACGTGGTCGGCGACGTAGAGGCCATCGCCAAACACCTCGTACGACACGAGGCTCGGCTCCAGGCCCTTGCCGCCGAAGCGGCGGTCCGCCTCCTGCAGCTCGTAGAGCGCCGGCGACTCCTCGGCCCGTGACCGCAGGTAAGTAAACCGCCCGTCGTGCCACAGCGCCTCGACCTCGAACGGCGGCCCCAGCGCCGCCGCGTCGAGCCGGTAGGGGAAGCGCAGCCGGCGCGGGTACTCGTCGCGCCACCGCGACCACGCGGCGTCGTGCTCCGCCCACACCTTCGCCACTTCCTCGGCAGCCGCCTCGTCAATCGCTTGCAGCTCCGCGCGCGCCGCCGCCGCCTCAGCCCGATGCGCGGCCAGCTCGCCGCCCGCCACGAATGCCGGCGCATGCCGCGGCAGATCGGCGGGCGACGCCCGCTCCGGCCCTTCGACGTAGACCACCAGGTCCGGCTCCTCGTCGGACGACTCGGCCACCAGCAGCGCCCACACCCGCCCGCTCTCGGCAACCAGAGTGACGTTCGAGGCGACGCCCGCTTCGAGCGGCTTGACGTACGCCACGTTGCCGGCCGCCGACACGTCCCAGTAGTCGGCGTCGCCCGCTACGACATCGACGACGGTCTCCTCACGCGGCAGCACGACGGTCGTCGTGTGCCGCACCTGCGCCGTGACCGGGATCGCGGCCTCCCCGGCCCCGTCCGGCACGGTGCGAATCCCCTGCGCGGCAGCCGGCATCACCGCCAGCACCCCGCAGCACGTTGTCGCCGCCAGTCTCCGTCTCATCGCTCCTCCCCTCCCGTCAGCCGAGCACGGCGGCCCGCTTGTGATCGAGTCCAGCCGCCAGGCGCACGATCGCGCCCTCCACCCCGTAGCGCGCCACCATCTCGGCGCGCCGCTGCGCCTCGCCGGCCGACGACGTGTAGAGCCAGTAGCTCTCCGGGTCGACCGCCAGCCGGAGCACCGCCGCCGTCGCCGGCCGCCGCAGGTACAGCTCGCGCTTCGGCTCCAGCTCGCGGACCGTGCGCAGCTCGTCGTCGTTCAACTGGAAGGTCGTTTGGCCGGCCTCGGGGAAGTCCGGGTTGGCGAGGAACAGCCGCGTCGGCATCGATTCCAGCAGCGCCGCCGCCCCCGCCGTCTCCGTGATGTCGGTGACCGACTGCGTCGCAAGGATCAGCGCGGCGTTGCGCTTGCGCCATGTGCGGGCGGCTTCGGTCAGACGGCCCAGCACCACCGGGTCGCGCAGGTACCGCCATGCCTCGTCGACCACCATCAGCTTCAGGCGCGTCGTCTCCGCCGGCGATTCGATCTCGCTCCGCAGCCGTTCGAGCAGATAGAGCAGCGCCGCCTCGCACCAGTCCTCGTGCTCGACCGCGCCGGCCAGGTCGA
>CAYGCV010000305.1:0-5271 GCA_964348425.1 uncultured Vicinamibacteraceae bacterium
ACGCCAGCTGGTCCACCCTGCGCCGCATCCTCGAAGGCCAGCAGCGCGTCACCGCTACCTTCCGGCGGCCCGACGGGCGCACCCTGCACGTGCGCACGGCCACGCAAGCCGAACCCGAACAGCGGGCCATCTACGATGCGCTCGGCGTCGACCCGCAACCGGGCGGCGTCCGCAAGACGATCATCTGACTGACCGACCCCCTTCCCCGGTTGACGCGCATTTGTAGTGCCACTTGCGCCGTTCGGTCGGCGTAAACTGCTGATTCTAAAATGCCTTGGCTGTACCGTTGTTAAACTTGGGCTAGACGACAGCCGAAGCCGATGATGGTGCCCCGCCGGCCGACGACCGGTCGATTCCTCGCCGAGCCCCTTCACGAACGCGTCGGCCAGCCGCTCGCGGGTCGAGCGTGGCAGCATGGCGGAGAGCAGGATCGCCGAGCCGCCGAGGCCCGCCTGGAACTCGAGCAACCGCTCGATCTCGCGCTGCATGTAGGGTCGTAGGCATGCACCTCGTCGACGACGAGCACGCGGCGCATCAGCCCCAGCAGCCGCAGGGATTGGTGTCGACTCGGGAGCACCGACAGCAGTGCCTGGTCGACGCTCCCGGCGCCGACGTCGGCCAGGAACGCGCGGCGCCGGTCGTCCGCGATCCATGCGGCGCATGCGGCGGACGCGGTGGTCTCGGATTCGCCTTCCGACTCTGGCGCACCCGAGTACGAAGTCATCGGATCGCCCGCCGCGCAGGACCGCGTCCCGAAAACCCTCGTGCAGGTCGCGTGCCCCGTGGGCGAAGGCGATGGAGGGTTCGGCGCCCGCCGCGAAGGGTTTGGCCTACTGGCAGTCCCTGGCTGGACAGTCCGCCCGGGCCACGCTCGTCTACGGCGGCGCCGAGAGCTACGTCCGGAGCGGCGTCGATGTCCGGGCCTGGCGTGACTGGGTGTGAGCCTACAGCTCGGGCTCCCGGCCGCACTCGCCGGCGAGCTCCCAACTCCCGCCCTCCGCCTGGCGCCAGTAGCGGACCACCGGCGCCGCGGGCGTCCCCTCGTAGGGGTCGATCCGGACGAAGCTGTAGCAGGGCGCGAGGTGCTCCGGGCGCAGGACGCGCAGGAGCTCGGCGGCGGACAGTTCGCTGGCAGCCTGCAGCCGCAGGAACTGGACCGGCGTGATGGTCCGTTGCCACGCGCCGCCGTTGATCACGACCGGGGTCAGCGCGTCGCGCCTCGGCGAGAAGCCGTCGACGACCACCGGGCGGCCCTGGCTGGTCGACAGCAGGACGCGCTGCCGCCAGTCGACCAGTTGCGTGTGGCCGTGGACGAAGATGGCGATCGGGCGCGCGCCCGCGGCGCGGGCGGCCTGCACGGTCTCGAGACGGCGGCCGTAGATCAGGTCGCGCGTCCGCCAGAAGTAGTCGAACTGCCCGCCGCGGCTGTCCGGCAGGCGCGGGCACTCGGCCACCGGCGGTCCCTGGGGATCGAATTGGGTCAGGTAGCGCTCGAAGCGCCGGCGCGCCCGGCGCGTGGCGGCCCGGTAGTCGCAGAGCGCGGTCAGCTCCTCGTCGCTCAGGGCGCTCGTCAACTCGCCGAGGGCGCCCGCGTCCAGTGCGCGCTGCGCCAGCGGCCTGAACGGGTCGTCGGCGGGCAGCGAGTCGACGAGGAGCGACGGTCCCTGCGCCCGCACGGCCGCCAGGTCCCACGCGGGCGGCTGCACGTCGCCGATGTCGAGGTCGACGCGGAACTGCTGCCAGGGCATCCGGAAGAGGACGTAGCGCACCAGGTCGGCCGCCGCCGCGCCTAGGTCGGCGGTCCCGGCGGCGGCGAGAGCGTAAGTCAGCCCGGCGCCGGCGTCCGCGAAGTTGTCGGCCACCGGATAGCGCTGCTCGTGCTCCCGAATCAGCGCGCCCGCGGTGCGGGCGCCCCACGGGCGCTCGAGGTGCAACCGGCCGGAGCGCTCGATGAACGGCTCCGGCCAGTTGGCGAAGCGGTCCGCGCGCCAGCCGATCTGGTGCCCGTGCTCGACGTACACCTGCCCGTCGGACGACGCCCAGGCGCCGGCGGCGGGCACTTCCACGCGGGGCGCTCCCAGCGCCTGCTCGACGCGGGCGCGCACGGCGGGGAAGAGCAGGGCGGCGTCGTGGTCGCCCGGGACGAGGACGACGCGGTTCGACCCGGCGCGCGCGAACGCGGCCAGCGCTTCGATCTCGCGCGCGTGCGCCGCGAGCACGCGCTCCAGCGCGGCGAGCGCCTCGGGCTCCGTGCAGCCGAGCGCGGGATCGTCGTGCACGCAGTCGGCCGCCGCCAAGTCGAACGTGTCGCCGTTCAGGACGAGGTCGGTCGCGCCCCCGCCTTCCGCGTCGAGCGCCGCCAGGAAGCCCTCGAGCTCGTCCGCCCAGCGGAAGTCCTCGCCGGCCTGCCAGGCGCCGCCGGCGTCGCGCCCGCCGCCCATGTGCAGATCGGCGATGACCGCGATCAGGCGCGGCACACTGCCGTCCTGCTGCGCCGCGCCGGCCGCCGCCCCGTGCAGCGCCAGCGCGGCGGCCGCCAGGAACGCCAGCGCCGTCCCGGCGCGCAACGCGGCCGGCCGGGTGGCTCGCCGCCGCGGCGCCCGGTCCGGAACGGACCGGCTACGGGGTCCGGGCCAGGGAGAAGCGCACAATCTCTTCATCGTTGCGGGTGATGATGTGGCGATTCGCGTACGCCGGGTGCGACCAGTGCACGACAGGACCCTGGCCCTGCGGACGGCGCCGCGTGACCGGACTGGTCGGGTCGATCAGATGCGTGCGGCTGATCTCGTCGAACCCCGCTGGCGAGAGCCGCGCGATGACCAACTCGCCCACGTCGGTGTTGATGAAGTAGCGGTCGCCGTGCCGCACGATGAACGCGGAGGCGTGGTTGGCGCGGGCGCCGATCAGGGCGTCGGTCTCCCAGACGCGCCGGCCCGTCCGCAGCTCCAGGCAGCGGAGCACGCCGTGGCCATCGACCCCGTACACGTAGTCGCCCTGGATGACGGGCGTGCTCATCACGGAGTCGATGGTGTCGAAGACGCGGCCGTACTCCGGGTCGCTCTGGCCGACGCCGGCCCAGACCAGGGTGGCGTCGGGATGGGACTCGGTCAGTCGCAGCATGCGGGCGCCGCCCCACTGCGAGGTCACCAGCAGGTACGGCCCGTTGCGGACGGCGGTCGAGATGGACATCCCCATGTCGACGATGTGGGGAATCTCCCAGTAGACGGCGCCGGTTTCCGGGTCGAGCGAGCTGACCGCGCGCGGATGCCAGACGATGAGCTGCCGGGTGCCGGCCGCCTCGATCAGGATCGGCGCCGTGTAGCCCGGCTCCCAGTCCGACGACAGCGCCTGCCAGAGCACCTCGCCGGTCAGCTTGTCGAAGGCGACGACCTTGGCGTCCGGCTCGCCGCCGACCAGGCAGATGAGCCGGTCGCCGTCCACCAGCGGCGCGCCGGAGATGCCCCACGACGGCACCTCGGCGTTGAAATCGCGGACGTAGTCCGTCTGCCACAGCACGCTGCCGTCCGCCACGTCGAGCGCCAGCAGTCGTCCTGTCGCGCCGACGGCGTAGACGCGGTCGCCGTCCACGGTCGGCGTGGCGCGCGGGCCGGTCGCGTAGATGAGCTGCAGCCCCGCGTAGTTGGTGTTCCACTCGCGGGTCCAGAGCACCTCGCCGGTCGCCTCGTCCAGGGCGAGCAGGCGCTCGACCACCGCGGTGCTGCGCGGGTCCGCGCGCGACGCGTCGGTCACGAACACGCGCCCGTCCGCCACGGACGGGCCCGCGTAGCCGCCGCCGACCGGCACGCGCCAGGTGGCGCTCAGTCCGCCCGGGGGGAACTCGTCGAGGATGTCCGTATCCGTCCAGACGCCCAGCCGGCCGGCGCCGCGCCACTCCGGCCAGTCGCTGGCGCCCAGGGGCACGGCGGCGGATACGCACAGCGCGGCGGCGATCAGGGCAACAGGGCAACGCATGGCCTGTATCGTCTCACAGTCGGCGCCGGCGGCGCAGCAGATCGATCAGTCCCGCGCGCCGTGGATGATGCGCCAGAGCTTCTCGGGCCGCAGCAGCATGTCGATGTGGCGCACGCCGAATTCGCTCAGCGCATCGACGGCGGCCGCCACGACGCAGGGCGTGGACCCGATCGTGCCGGCCTCGCCGATGCCCTTGGCGCCCAGCGGGTTGAGCGGCGTCGGCGTCACGGTGCTGTCGAGCTCGAAGCGCGGGAAGTCGCTCGCGCGCGGCAGGGCGTAGTCCATCAGCGAGCCCGTCAGCGGCTGGCCGTCGCTGCCGTAGACCACTTCCTCGACCAGCGCCTGGCCGATGCCCTGGGCCAGGCCGCCGTGCACCTGGCCCTCGACGATCAGCGGATTGATCAGGTGGCCCGCGTCGTCGACCGCCACCAGCCGCAGGAGCCGCGGCTCGCCGGTGTCGCGATCCACCTCGAGCAGCGCGATGTTGCAGCCGAACGGGTAGGTGTTGTTGGTCGGCTCGAAGAACGCCTCCTCGCTCAGACCCGGCTCGAGCCCCGCGGGGAGCCTGAGCGGGCGGTAGGCGTACGCGGCCACCTCGGCGAAGGTCTTCGCGGCGGAGGGGGCGCCCCTGACGCCGATGCGGCCGTTCTCGAAGACCAGGTCGGCTTCGTGCGCCTCGAGCAGGAGCGCGGCGAACTTCGCCATCTTGGCCTTGACCCGGCCGCCGGCCAGGTGCAGGGCGGCCCCGCCTACCGCCTGCGAGCGGCTGCCGCCCGTGCCGAGGCTGCCCTGCTTCACCACCGCCGTGTCGCCGTGATGGATCCGGATGTGCTCGAGCGGCACGCCGAACTGGTCGGCCAGCAGTTGCGCGAAGGTGGTCTCGTTGCCCTGCCCGTGCGGCGACGCGCCGGTCGTGGCGCTGATCCGCCCGTCGCGCTCCACGGTGACCTGCGAGTGCTCCCAGCCTCCCATCGGCAGCGCCGACGAGGGGCCCACGCCGCAGACCTCGACGTACATCGACAGACCCAGGCCGACCAGCCGGCCGCCGGCGCGCGCGGCGTCGCGCTCGGCCTTGAGCTGCTCCCAGCCGGCGTTCTCCAGCGCGCGGTCGAGCGCCTTCTCGTAGTCGCCCGAGTCGTACACCACCCCGGTCTGGGTGGCATGGGGGAACTGCTCCGGCCGGATGAAGTTCCTGCGGCGGATCTCGACCGGATCCATGTCCAGCTCGCGGGCCAGCATGTCCATCGCCCGCTCCAGGAAGTAGATGCCCTCCGGGCGGCCCGCGCCGCGGTAGGCGTC
>CAYGCV010000306.1:0-5199 GCA_964348425.1 uncultured Vicinamibacteraceae bacterium
CCGGCGTCCGCTTGCGGGGACCCCATAGCCCCGCGCCGCTCCCGCCGAGGCGCGCAGTGCGCGCCTTGCGCCCCGTCAGAACAGCTTGACCTCGACGACCTCGCCCTTCTCCACGAGATCGGTCTGGGCCGGGATCTCGATGTAGCCGTCGGCCTGCGACATGCTCGTGATGTCGCCCGAGGCCTTGAAGGCGGCCACGGCCTCGCCGCCCACCACCCGCACCGTGTAGAACTGATGGCGGCCGGTCGTCGACACGACGCGCTGGGCGCTCGGGACGGAGACCGTCCGCGGCCGGTAGGCGGGCAGCCGGGCCATCCGCCGCAGCAGCGGCACGAGCAGCATGTAGGCGTTCGAGAGGCACGAGCTGGGGTAGCCGGGCATCCCGAAGACCGGCGTCTTGCCGATCCGCCCGAACACGGTCGGCTTGCCCGGCTTGACCGCGATGCCGTGGAACAGCACCTCGCCCCGCCGCACGAGCAGGTCGAGCATCAGGTCGCGCTCGCCGACGGAGCTGCCCCCGGAGAAGACGAGCAGGTCGGCGTCGCTGCAGGCATCGAGCGCGGCGTCGAGCGCGTCGAGCGTGTCGGCCGCGGTCGGGTGGCCGACCGCGCGCCCGCCGTGGCGCTCGACGACGGCGCCGACCGTGAACCGGTTGATGTCGTAGATTTGGCCCGGACCGAGCGGACGCCCCGGCTCGATGATCTCGTTGCCGGTCGACAGGATGGCGACGGTCGGCCGCTCGAACACGTCGACCTCCGCGATGCCGAGCGCCGCGACCGACCCCAGGCGGCTGGGCGTCAGCAGGTCGCCGGGCGCGAGCAGCGCCTGGCCGGCGGCGATGTCCGCCGCGCGCCGCCCGACGTGCTGGCGGGGATAGACCGGCGTGAAGATGCGCACGCCGCCATCCTCGTCGCGGTCCGTTTGCTCGACCATCACCACCGCGTCGGCGCCCTCCGGCATCGGGGCCCCGGTGGCGACCTGCGTGCAGTCGCCGCGCTCGAGACGCCGCGCGGGAATGCGGCCCGTATGGACGGTCTCGATGCAGCGCAACGTGCGGGGCGCGTGGCTCCCCGCGCCGAACGTGTCCTCCGCGATGACGGCGAACCCGTCCATGGCGGCGCGGTCGAACGGCGGCACGTCGGCGGTTGCGACGACCTCCGCCGCGAGGACGCGGCCGCCGGCCTCGGTCAGGGGCACGCGGGCCGCGCGCTCCATGGGGCGGGCGGCGCCGGCGATCAGGTCGAGCGCCTCGTCGAGCGGGATCGTCGTGCGGATGGGGCGCATCGTCGCGCCGCCGCCGTCGGTCATCGCCTCGCCTCGCGAACCAGGTGTCCGAGCTCCGGCAGAATCAGCTTCGTCATGGCGAGTCGCACGGCATGCTCCGAGCCGGGCAGGCTGATGACGATGGTCCCCCCGGCCAGACCGGCGCAGGCCCGGCTCAGCATGGCCGCCGGCCCGATCTCCTGGAAGCTCAGCCCGCGAAACAGCTCGCCGAAGCCGTCGATGCGTTTCTCCAGCAGGGCGGACACCACCTCGTAGGTGCCGTCCCGGCGCGTGAGGCCGGTGCCGCCGGTCGTGATGACCACGTCCACGCCGGCCTCGGCAATCCCGGCCCGGAGGGCGTCCCGCACGCGGTCCGGATCGTCCGGCACTATCGTCCGGCCAGCCACCTCGTGGCCCGCCTCGGCGAGCAGGTCCACGATGGCCGCGCCGCCGCGGTCGGTCTCCACCGTCCGGGTGTCGCTCACCGTCACGACGGCGCAGCGCGTCGTCTGCGGTGAGTCGGCCCGGTGAGCGAGATGGCTCACGCGCGGGATTATAGCAACGCGGCGGCCGCGGCCGGCAGGTTGCCCGGCCCGCGCGAAGCCCTTACGATCGCAGCGTGCCGGCGCGCGTCCCGCCGTTGTCGCCGCGGAGGCTGTCGGTCCCGGGGCTCGCGCTCGTCCTCGCCGCGCTGTGCCTCGGGAGTCCGGCCGGGCAGGGCGCGGGCGATCTGGATGCCGGCGCGCGGCGCTGGGTGGACGACACCCTCGCGCGGCTGACGCTCGAGGAGAAGGTCGGCCAGCTCCTGCTGCCGTCGTTCCGCTCGGGCTATACGAGCAGCGACAGCCGCACCTACGACAATCTGGCCGCGCTCGTCCGCGAGCAGCACGTCGGTGGCTTCATCGTCTTCGGTGTCCGCCGTCCGCGGCCGGACGTCCTGCTCAATCCGGGCTATTCGGCCACGGGGCTCGGCGAGCCGCTCAACGCGGCGTCCCTCATCAACCGCCTGCAGGCGGTCTCGGACCTGCCGCTGCTGCTGGCGGCGGACTTCGAGACCGGCGTCGGCTTCCGCCTCGCCGGGGGCACGGTCTTTCCGCACGCCATGGCGTTCGGCGCGGCCGGCGATCCGGAGCTCGCCTTCGAGGCGGGCCGCATCACGGCCGCCGAGGCACGGGCCATCGGCGTGCACGTCAACTTCGCCCCGGTCGTCGACGTCAACAACAACCCGCGCAATCCGGTCATCAACATCCGCTCGTTCGGCGAGGATCCCGGGCAGGTCAGCGCGCTCGCCCGGGCCTACGTCGCGGGGCTGCAGGCCGGGGGCATGCTGGCCACGGTCAAGCACTTTCCGGGCCACGGCGACACCGACGTGGACTCGCACATCGGGCTGCCGACCATCAACCATCCGCGCGACCGTCTCGAGCGGATCGAGCTCGTCCCGTTCCGGGCCGGGCTCGCGGCCGGCGCCGCGGGCGTGATGACGGCGCACATCCAGCTCCCGGCGCTGGAGCCGGCGCCCGCCACGCCCGCCACCTTCAGCGCCCGCATCGTCAACGGCCTCCTGCGCGACGAGCTGGGGTTCGGCGGCCTCGTGTTCACCGACTCGATGCGGATGCGCGCGGTGTCGGCGCTGGTCCCGCCCGGCGAGGCGGCCGCGCGCGCCGTCGCCGCCGGGCACGACGTGGTCCTGCACTCGCCCGCCGACGCTGCGGCGTTCGACGCCCTGCGGGCAGCCGTGTCGACAGGCCGGATCGGGGAAGACCGCATCGACCGCTCGGTCCGCCGCATCCTCGGCGCGAAGGCCCGCCTCGGCCTCCACCGGCAGCGGCGGGTCAGCCTCGACACCCTGCCGCTCGTGGTCGGGACCCGCGCGCACCGCGCCGTGGCGCGGGAGATCAGCGAGCGATCGCTCACGCTGATCAGGGACGACGGCCACCACGTGCCGCTGCCCACGCCGCGGACCGGCTCCGTGCTGTACCTGTCGGTGCTCGACTATCCCGCCGGCTGGGGCATCGGCGCGCCGAGCCGGACGCTCATCCCGGCGCTCGAGGCGCGCTGGCCGAACCTGACCGCGATAGAGCTCTCGGACCGCACGCCGCTCTCGGAGATCGAGCTCGTGCGCGAGACCGCCCGCCTGTACGACGCGGTCGTGGCCGGCGTGTTCGTGCGCACGGCGTCGTACAGCGGCCGCATGGATCTGGCGCCCGCGCTCGTCGACCTGCTGGCGCGGCTGGGCCGCGAGTCCGCGGCATCCGGACGGCCGTTCGTCGCGGTCCTGTTCGGCAACCCCTACGCCGCCACCTTCCTCGCCGACCTGCCGGCGATCCTCCTCACCTACGACTTCTACGACCAGGCGGAAGCGTCGGCCGTACGTGCCGTGGCGGGGGAGACCGCGATCCGCGGCCGGCTGCCGGTGGGCCTCGGCAACCGGTTTCCGCTGGGCCACGGCCTCGATCGGGATGCCGTCGGATGGTCCCCGCCGGGACCGCGCTGAGCCCGAGCCCGCTCCGTACCGTCCTTCAGGCCCTGCGCGTCGACTCGACCGGCCGCCGGCCGAGCGGGGTCATGGCGCCCGCCCTGCCGCCTGCGCCATCACCAGCTCCGCCGGCCCCGGCAGCCCGAGGGTCTTGCGGATGGCCCCGAGCGCGCCCACGTGGTACGCCTCGTGGAACACGCAGAAGGCGACGGCGTCGAGTACCGGCCGGCCAACGTGGAACCCCGCCGCTCTCGACGTTGCGGCGGACCGTCGCCTCGCTGGCGTCCTCGAGCGCGGCGTCGAGATCCGCTTCGATCCGCTGCCAGTGCTGCCGGAATTCAGCCACCGTCGGGTAGTCGGCCCCGTCGGTCGCGCTGGAGGTGGCGAACGCCACCCGGAACGGGCTCTGCCTCGGCGTCCCGAGCAGCGTGATCAACTGGCAACGGAAGTCGAGGATGTGGCCCAGTTGCCAGGCGATCGACGGTCCGTCGCCGCCACGCGTGCGCCGCCGCGCCAGCTCATCGGTGAGGTCGCCGAGGACGAGCGGCACCAGCATGTTGGACGTACGCAGGCTGGCCGCGGCGGATTCGAGCGTCGGGATCATCGGTTGGGTCTCCTTGCTGGTTTATTCTGAACCATTGGACACCGCTTCTCGGCCACGTACGGGCTCGCGGCTGCTGGTCTTGTGCTCCCACCGCGTTTGCGCCAGCTCGTAGGCTGCCTGCATGCGCATCCAGTGGTCGGCAGTTCCCCAGTCTATGCCCTCCAGCGCCAGGGCCATCTTCGCGGACACGCCCGCCTTGCCGTTCAGCACGCGGGACAACGTCCCGCGCTCGCAGTTCAGGCGAGCGGCCGTCTCGCCCACCGTCCAGCCGACCTCTTCCATGCTCTCACGGATCAGCTCGCCCAAGTGCGGGGGGTTCAGCATGGGGCGAACGCGCTCGTCATCGGTGCTGGTCATCAGCTTCCTGCTCCCATCATCAGTGATAGTCGATCAGATCGACATCCACGACCTCGGCGTGCTCGAAGCGGAACACCACCCGCCAGTTGCCGGACACGCGCACGCTCCACCAGCCTGCCCGGTCTCCCTTCAGGGGATGGAGCCGGAAGCCGGGAGCGTCTGCGCTGCCTGGATACGTTGCCTCTTGCAGCCGGAGTAGAATGCGTCGAATCCGGGGCACCAAGTCCGCCGGCAGACGTGCACGATCATCCCGTTCGTGCAGTGCTCGCAGCCCTTTGTGCCTAATCTTCACTGGTTCACTGTAGCGTATAGCGCCCCGCCCCGCAACGAGCCCCGTGCCGCTTCACGATCCTGTGGGCCAGCACGCTCAGGCAGTTGACGCCGGGGTCCAAGACCGTAGTACGCTTACGGCTGATGCCCTGGACAGGGAGGCGGCCCTCGCAGATGGGTCGCCTGCGGCCCGAGGACTTCCGCCTCGACGAACCGACACCGTTCGTCG
>CAYGCV010000307.1:0-5160 GCA_964348425.1 uncultured Vicinamibacteraceae bacterium
GGTGGTCGCGGTGTTGGCGACGGCGCTGCCCGAGAGCGAGCCCATCAGCCCGCTGCTCAGCACCGCCACCTTCGCCGGGCCGCCCGAGCTGCGGCCGAAGACGCGCTGCGCGAACTCGACGATGAAGCGCGTCGCGCCGGTCGCCTCCAGGAACGCGCCGAAGATGACGAACAGGAAGACGTACGTGAACATGACGTTCAGCGCCACGCCGAAGATGCCCTGGCTGTGGAGGAACGTCTGCGCCACGACGCGCGGGATGCTGTAGCCGCGATGCGGGAACAGCCAGTCCGGAAACGCGGAGCCGAACAGCGCGTACAGGATGAACGCCCCGGCCAGCAGCGGCAGCGCCAGGCCGAGGGCGCGCCGAGCCGCCTCGATGACGAGCAGCAGGCCCAGCAGGCCGATCGTGGTGTCGAGCGCGGTCTCGAAGCCGGCCCGGTTGCCGAGCGTCTGCCCGTCGATCCACCACGCGTCGAAGATCGGATCGGTTTGGACGACGATGTAGCCGCAGCAGCACGCCGCCAGGACCGCGAGCACGAGGTCGCCCGTGCGTGCGCGCGGGTCGTCCTTGAGCCTGGGGTGGACCGGGATGTTCAGGAAGCAGAGCGCCAGCCCGACCAGTGCGAAGAAGGCGAGGCGGCTCTGCGGCGCCAGCAGCGGATAGTTGACCTCGAGCAGCGTGAAGGCGCACAAGAGCACGCCGAGCCCGCCGCTCACCGCCAGCCTGAGATCGCGTGGGGCCCGGGTTTCAGCCACGGCGCCGCCTACTGTGGCCAGATCCCGGCTTCCTGGTAGAAGCGAATGGCGGCGGGATGGAATTCCGTGCCGGTGTCGCGCACGACGTTGTTCGGGTTGATCGCCCGCCCGGCCGCGTGCTTCTCGACGACCAGCGCCTGGTTCTCGTACAGCAGCCTGGCCGTGTTGTAGATCAAGTCATCGGGGGCGTCGGCCGACGTGATGAGGTGCATCGAGCCGACGTCGAGCCCCTCGAACGGCTCGATCTGTCCGCGGTACGTCTCGGCCGGAATGGTCGCCGGCCGGAAGAAGAGGTACTCGTCGATCAACTGCTGCTTCTCCGTCTCCCCAAACGGGATGAACGTGAGCTCCAGCGATGCCGCCGCCTGGGTGATCGACGCCGTCGGCACCGCGCCGCCGAGGAAGGTGGCGTCCGCCGAGCCGTCCGTCAGCATGTCGACCGCCGCCTGCTGCGTGGCGTTGAGCGGCGAGAAGTCGTCGTAGCTGACGCCGTGCGCCCCGAGCAGCGGTCCCACGAAGTACTCGAAGCCGGCCCCGGCCGGGCCGACCGTGACGCGCCGGCCGCGCAGGTCGTCGAGCGTGGCGATGCCCGAGGAGGCCTGCGTCACGAACAGGGCGACGTTGGGCGCGAGCGTCATGACCGAGCGGACCGGGTAGGCGCGGTCCCAGCCCTCGGTGCCGCGCACCGCGAAGTAGGTGATCGCCGCGTTCGACAGCGCCAGGTCGAGCTCGCCGCTCGCGAGCCGCCGGATGTTCTCCTGCGACCCGCTCGTCGCCTCGGCGGTCACGCTGTAGCCGAGATCGCCCCCCGTCTCGTTGAGCGCCTCCGCGAGCGCGCTGCCGACCACGAAGAAGGCGCCGCCGGGCGGCGCGGTGCCCATGCTGAGGAACTGGCGCTGCGGCGCATCGCCGGCGTCCCCCGCGTCGCCGCCGCCGCAGGCGGCGGTCAGCGCGAGCACGAGGAGCAGAGACAGGAACGGTACGTGACGTTGCATAGGGGCCTATGGTACTACGACACAGCGCCGGGCCTTCATCTCGAAGCGCGGCAGGCTGCCGGCGGCGACCGCCGTGACCGGGACGGTCAGGCCCAGCGCCGCGCGGAGCCGCTGCTCGGTGCGCCGGCAGACCGCCTCGGGTTGTGCGACCGACGGGTCGAGCTCGACCTCGACCGTCACCGCCCGCAGCGCGCCGCGCGAGGCGATGGTCGCGCGGTACTCGACCACCTCGGCCACGGCCCGCAGCACGGCCTCGATGGCCGTCGGGTAGACGTTCACGCCGCTGACGTGGACCATGTCGTCGATGCGCGAGCGGATGCCGCCGTCGAGCCGGGCGAGCGTCCGGCCGCAGACGCAGCGGTCCGCGTCGAGCACCACGAGGTCGCCGGTCCGGTAGCGGATCAGGGGACTGGCCGTGCGGCCCAGGTTCGTGAGGACCAGCTCCCCCGGCTCGCCGGCGGGCGCGGGCTGCCCGGTGTCCGGGTCGAGCACCTCGCCGATGTACTCGCACTCGTTGAGGTGCACGGCGCCGGGGTTGTCCCAGCACTCGAAGCTGACCGGTCCCACCTCGGTCAGGCCGTGATGGTCGATGACGCGCGCCCCCCAGCCGCGCTCGATCTGCTCGCGGGTGGCCGGGATGCTGCCCCCCGGCTCGCCGGCCACGATCAGCACCCGCACGGAGCCGTCCGCCAGCGGCGGGCCGGCGCCCCGCACCTGCCGGGCCACCTCGACCAGGCGCAGGGCGTAGGTCGGCGTGCAGCAGATGACGGTGGGGCGGACGACGTCGATCAGCGCCAGGCGCGCCTCGCTCGTCATCCCGCCCGCCGGCACGCAGTGGGCGCCGAGCTGGGTCCCGGCGTCGAACGCGGTCCAGAAGCCTAGGAACGGTCCGAAGGAGAACGGGAACAGGATCCGGTCGTCGGCGGCGACCCGCGCCCCGCGGTACACCGCCTGCCAGCAGTCGAGCATCCACTGCCAGCTCTCCGCCGTGTCGAGCCACCGCAGGGGGCGCCCCGTCGTCGACGACGTCTGGTTGTAGCGCGTGTAGCGCTCGATCGGATACGTGAGCACCGTCCCCCACGGCGGCGCCGCGTCCTGGTCCGCGACGAGCTCGGCCTTGGTGGTCAGGGGCAGCCGGGCGAGGCCCCGGGGCAGCGCGAGATCGGCCGGCGCGATCCCGGCGCGCCGCAGCTTGGCCGTGTAGAACGGGTTGCGCCCGTCGATGGCGAGCAGCAGCCGCCGCAGGCGCTCGGCCTGCTGCGCGGCGAGCGCCTCCCGGGATTGGCGCTCGGCCGCGGGGATCGGGGCAGCGTCCGGCATCGGCTCACGCCCCGCTCTCGGCGGTCTGCGCCACCCGCAGGCGCCGGGCGATCTCGGGGGGAATGGCCGTGGCGCGCAGCGGCTCGCCCGCCCGCTTGCGGACGCAGGCAATGGTCAGGCTGCCGGTCGCGACCGCCGTCCCGTCCTTCTCGACGCGCGCGCTGTAGCGGATGGACTTCGCGCCGATCTCGGCGATGCTGATCTCGACCTCGAACTCGTCCTCGAAGCGCAGCGGGCGGCGGAAGTCGAACGACGCCGCGACCCGGGGAAACCCGATGCCAGCCTCGGGCGGCGGCGTGATGCTCAGGCCGGCCGCCCGCCAGAGGGCGTGCTCGGCCTCTTCCATGTAGCGGTAGAACCAACTGAAGTGGACGATGCCGGCGGCATCGGTTTCGTGGAACTGGACTCGCCGGCTCAGTCGGTGCCGGCTGACCACGGGGTGGCCGGGGCCTGTTGTCGACATGCGCCGTCGCTCGAGCCTTCCGCGTGGGTGGTCCGCCCGGCGAACCGGCCGAGCGCGTCGAACAGCTCCCGCAGATCGACGAAGACGTTGCCGACCAGCGCGTCCACCAGCCGCGGATGCAGGTCCGGGTGCGCCCTGACGAACTCGCGGAAGCTGAAGGTCTGATCATAGAACGACAGCACGAGCTGGCGGAACTGGTCCAGCGCCCAGTTGAGGTCGCGCCGGTAGTCGCCGAACGTGGCCGCGGTGATCGCGCCGGCGTCCAGGCCGCGGTGGATCGCGTCGCCGGCCATCTCGCCGCTCTTGAGCGCCAGGAAGACGCCGGTCGAGAAGACGGGGTCGAGGAAGGAGAACGCGTCGCCGGCCAGGCAGAAGCCGTCGCCGCCGATCTCCGTCGACCGGTAGCTGAACTCGCCGGTGACCCGCACCGGCCCGAGGTGCTCGGCCGGGCGCAGGTGGTCCCGGATCCAGATGCAGTCGTCCGCCTCGCGGAAGAAGATGGCGTGCGGATCGCGCGTGCCGCGGTAGAGATAGTCGGCTTCCGCCACGACGCCGACGCTGACGACGTCGTTGGGGAGCGGGATGTACCAGAACCAGCCCTTGTCCGGGATGTAGGCGACCGTCGTCGCCCCCTCGTCCAGGCCCGGGTCGCGCACCGCGCCCTTGAAGTAGGTGAAGATCGCTATCTTGTTCAGGTCCGGGTCGCGCCGCTTCCAGCCCAGCCGGCCGGCCAGCAGCGTGTCGCGCCCGGAGGCGTCGACGACGGCATTTGCCCTGAACTCCTCCCGGCCGCCCCCCTTGACGTCGCCGGCCACGCCGACCGCCCGGCCGCCCTGCATGACGACGTCGCGCACCGCGACGCCCTGTCGCACCTCGACGCCCTTGTCGCGGGCGTTCGCCAGCAGCATGCGGTCGAAGTCGCTGCGGACCACCTGCCAGGTGGTCGAGCACTCGTGCTTGATCGTCTCGAAGAAGTAGAACGGCTGCGAGACCGAACCGGTGGTCGAGACGAACTGCACGGAGTACTTCTTCGGGCACGCCGCCCGCGAGAACCAGTCGAGCACGCCCAGCCGCTCGAAGGTGAACCAGGTGTACGGCATCAGCGACTCGCCGATGTGGTAGCGCGGGAACGGCTCGCGCTCGAGGAGCAGCACGCGGCGCCCGTGCTGCGCCAGCACGGTCGCGGTCGTGCTGCCCGCCGGTCCGCCGCCGATGACGACGCAGTCGTACTCCGCGCCGCTGCCCCGGGTGCCCATCCGACTCATCGTATCACCAGCGGCAGCACCTCGACGATGTCGCCGATCTTCCTGCCGCGGCGGATGATCTCGGTGCGCCGGCCGTAGAGGACGCGCGGTTCGCGCATCCAGAAGACGCCCATCATCTCGGGGTTCGGCATCAGTTGCAGGAACGCCTTGACGCGGCTGGTGTACTCGAAGCGCCCGTCGCGCAGGATGCTCCCGAGCGGGATCTCGTTCTCGAGAATCTGCCGCCGCAGAGGCGCGTCGAACGCGTCGAGCTCCATGCGGATCGCACCCATCTCGACCGGCTGGCCGGCGTACTCCTGCACGAGGAGCACGCGGCGGAAGTACGAGCCGCCCAGCGAGAAGGTCGACAGCGGCCGCAGCA
>CAYGCV010000308.1:0-5123 GCA_964348425.1 uncultured Vicinamibacteraceae bacterium
TTGCGGGGACCCCTTTGCCCCGCGCCGCTCCCGCCGAGGCGCGCCGTGCGCGCCTTTGCGGAGCCTGCACGGTTCTACGGCGCAGGCTCCTGGCGCACGGCCGCCGCAACCGCGCTCTCCGGCGCCTCCGACGACAGGCGCATCCGGAACGGCACGCTGCGGACGACGGCCAGCACGATCGCCGAGAAGGCGTGGTCGTCGCGGGCGGCCTCGCGCAGAATCGCCCGCACCGTCGGCGCGTCGTAGTGCTCCAGGCCCCGGCCGAGGGCGTAGGTGAGCAGCTTCTCGATCAGCGTGTGCACGAAGCGTTCGGCATCGTCGGCCAGCAGGCGCCGCAGGCCGGCCGGACCGTCGAACGCGGTGCCGTCCGGCATCACGCCGGACGCGTCGATCGGGCCGTTCGACTCGCTGCGGGTGCGGGCCTCGCCGACCGCGTTGAACGGCTCGAGCGACAGCCCCAGCGGATCCATCTGCGCGTGGCAGCTCGCGCAGACCGGATTCGCGCGGTGCTGCTCCATGCGCTCGCGCATCGACAGGACCCGCCCCTCGGCGTTCTTCTCCTGGAGGTCCGGGACGTCCGGCGGCGGCGCCGGCGGCGGCGTGCCCAGGATGTTCTCGAGAATCCACTTGCCGCGCAGCACCGGCGCCGTGCGCGTGGGATGCGAGGTGACCGTGAGGACGCTGCCGTGGGTAATCAGTCCCCGCCGCGCGCGGTCGCCGAGCTGGACCCGCCGGAAGTGGCTGCCGTTCACGTTCGGAATGCCGTAGTGGCGCGCCAGCCGGTCGTTGAGGAACGTGTAGTCCGCGGTCAGCAGCTCGGCGACGCTCCGATCCTCGCGCAGGACGGTCTCGAAGAGCAGCTCCGTCTCGCGCCGCATCGCCTGCCGCAGGTTGTCGTCGAAGTTCGGGAACGAGAGCGGGTGCGGCTGCGCGAACCGCAGGTTCCGCAGGTGGAGCCACTGCCCGGCGAAGTTCTCCACCAGGGCCCTGGAGCGCTCGTCGGCGAGCATCCGCCGCACCTGGCGCGCCAGCTCGGCCGGGTCGTGCAGCGAGCCGTCCGCGGCCCGCGCGAGCAGCTCGTCGTCGGGGATGCTGCTCCACAGGAAGAACGAGAGGCGCGACGCCAGCTCGTGGGCGCCGATCCGATACGGCGTGCCGGGCGCCGTGCCCGCCGGCTCCGCCTCCACGCGGAACAGGAACTCGCGGCTCACGAGCAGCGCGCGCACGACCATTGCGGATGCCCGCCTCGAAACCGCCGCCCCGGCCGCGCTCCGCCTCGTAGAACCGCAGCAGCTCCGCCACGTCCGCCTGACCGACCGGCCGGCGCCACGCGCGCCCGGCCAGCGCGGCCGCAATCTCGGCGGCGCAGGCCGCCTCGTCCGCCGCCCGTGCCGGGTAGCAGGTGAAGATGCGCCGGCGGCTCTCGGTGTCGCCGGGTCCGGTCGCGTCGTGCGGACCCTCGATGTCCAGGCGCGTGATGTAGGGCAGGCCGTCCTCGAAGTAGTGCACATAGGCCTTGACGAACGGCTGGCGCAGGGCCGGCCCCTGCAGCGGCACGCCGACGAGCGTCGGCGGCCGGTCCTCGAGCTGCGCCGCGCTCGTCCTGGGAAACGTGACGATGACCTCGTGCAGGCCGGCGGTCACCGGCACGCGCACCTCGAAGTCCGCCGTCCGGTAGCCGCCGTGGCGGTGGCTGTCGTAGTCGGCGCGCTCCCCGGTGCCCGGGCCGAGCCCGCCGATGGGGAAAGTCTCGAGCCGCTCGCCGTCCAGGCTGAACTCGACCTCGTGGTGGTCGTTGAGGCCGCGGATCAGCTCGTGGACGTTGCGGCCGAGCTTGGCCCGGATGTAGTACTCCCCGTCGACCGGAAAGTGATGCCGCACGCGCAGGCCGCCGCGCGTGCCGAACGGCATCCCGTCCAGATGGTCGTCCTGCGTGAGGTCGACCGGGGCGCGGTAGGTCACGGGCGCGGGACTGGCCCGGGGATCGCCGATCGCCAGGGCGCTGATCTTCCGCCCGGCCGACAGGTAGCGCTCGATCAGGGTCGGATCGACGCCGAGCACCGCGGCCACGTTGTCGAACCCGTGGGTCGACGCGTTCGGCGGCACGAGCGAGGCGGCAAGCTCGCTGTCGATCCCCAGCAGGTCCCGCACGGCATTGCCGTACTGCACGCGGTTGAGCCGGTGGAACACCGGCCGCCCGGGGTTGGGAGCCTCGGCGCCGGCGCGATCGAGCTCCGCCTCGAGCCAGGACGCGAAGCCGTCGTACGTCTCCCGCGCCGGGCGCGGCCGGCCGGCCGGGGGCATCAGACGCCCCCGGAGCTTGCGCACGACCTTCTCCCACACCTCCGCGTGGTCGCCCACGGCGTCCATGTCCAGCGCGTCCAGGTCGAGGCCGGCGGTCAACTGGCGCGCGTTGTGGCAGGCGACGCAGTAGCGCTCGACGACCGCCCGGTACGCGTGCGCGGGGTCCTCGGGCTGCCGCGCTTGGAGCGGAACGGCCAGCACGGCGCAGACTGCCGCCGCCGCGGCCAGGGCCGCGTGCAGGAACCGCCCTGCAGTCGTTGCGAGAGGCTTCACTGAAGCATTATCGTCACATGGCGTCGAGTCCAATGCAAGGCGCCGCCAGCCCTGAATCCCCTTGACCGGGACGGGAGGGGTCGGCTATACGGACACTCGGAGCACTTGCTCCCGGAGAGGAGGTCGCATCAGGATGAACACGGGAATTCGGCTGGCGGGCTGCGCCGCAGCGGTACTCCTGGTCGCCGCAGGCGCGACCGGCGCCCTGTGGCTGTCCGCGGAATCGGCCTCGGGCCAGGTCCAGGTCTATCGGGCGCCCCGTCTGCCCGGCACGTCGTATCCGGACCTGACGGGCATCTGGCAGGCGTTCGTCACCGCGAACTGGAACATCGAGGACCACGGGGCGGAGGCCGGACCGTTTCCGACCCTGCTCGGCGCGTGGGGCGCGCAGCCCCCGGGGCAGAGCATCGTCCGGGGCGGGGAGATCCCGTACCGGCCCGCGGCGCTCGCCAAGCGCGAGGCGAACTTCGCCAGGCGCCTGGACGTCGACGTCGACGCCCTCAACACGGTCGGCGACCCCGAGGCCAAGTGCTACATGCCGGGGGTGCCGCGCGCGACGTACATGCCGTATCCGTTCCAGATCATCCAGAGCACGGACCGCATCGTCATCGCCTACCAGTTCGCCAGCGCGAATCGCACCATCCCCATCGGGCGGCCCACGGAGCCCCCGATCGATTTCTGGATGGGCTGGTCGAACGGTTCCTGGGACGGCGACACGCTGGTCGTCGACGTGACGGGCTTCCACGACCTGCCCTGGCTCGACCGGGCGGGCAATCACCACAGCGCGCAGCTCCACGTCGTCGAGCGCTACACGCCCATCAGCCCGTACCACCTGCAGTACGAAGCGACGATCGAGGATCCGCAGGTGTTCACGCGGCCGTGGACGATCAGTTTCCCGCTCTATCGCCGTATCGAGGAGAACGCCAGGCTGCTGGAGTTCAAGTGCGTGGACCTCACGGAGGAGTACATCTACGGCCGCCTGCTCGAGGGAGCCGGCCAGTAGGAGTAGTGAAGGAAGGTGCAGCGGTGAGAAACAAGCTTTTGGCGGCAACAGGAATCGCGGCGGTTCTGGCAATCGCGGCCGGGCTGGCGCCGGTTTCGCTGGCGGGCCAGGCGCCCGGCACGGATGCGGCCCCCTACCAGGTGCCCCGCACCCCGTGGGGCGACCCGGACCTGCAGGGCATGTGGGATACGCGGACGTACACGCCGGTCGAGCGGCCGCCCGAGTTCGGCATGCGCGAGTTCATGACGGAGGCGGAGGCGGCCGAGCGCGAGCGCCTCGGACTCCGCCGCGTGGTGAGCGACGACGACGACGCCCTCGCCGAGGACCTCGTCGAGCAGGACATCGCGCGCTACGCCCGGGCCGACCGGCCGGACGAGGGCCAGCCCGGATACCGGCTCGCCGGCGCCGAGTACAACGCCTTCTGGAGCGCCGACCCGACGGCTCCGCGGATCTCCCTGCGCACGTCCCAGATCATCGATCCGCCGGACGGCCGGATGCCGCCGCTGACGCGCGGGGCGCTGGAGACCTGGGAGGCGCGCGAGGAGGCGCGCAGCGAGCGCAGCCAGGGCGACGACTGGGAGGACCGCGGCCTCTCCGAGCGCTGCATCGTGCGCAACGGCCTGCCGGGAGAGATGATGGGCAACAACCAGCAGCCCACCAAGGAAATCGTCCAGACGCCGGGCTACGTCAGCATCGTCATGCCGTACGGCTACGTGCGGATCATTCCCGTGCGGCAGCCCGGGCCGATCGGCGACGCCATCAGGCAGTGGAACGGCGACCCGCGCGGCCGCTGGGAAGGCGACACGCTGGTCGTCGAGACCATGAACTTCAAGAACACCGTCAACAACGTCGTGCCGGGCCACGGCGGACCGTTCGGCGGCTCCGCCCACGTGCACTACTACCCGGGCACGGGCCAGACGTTCCGGCTGACCGAGCGCTTCAGGCGGATCGACCACGAGACCCTCGAGTATCAGTACACCGTGGACGACCCGCAGGTGTTCGTGCAGCCGTGGACGGCCGTCAACTACTTCGCGCTCGACTCGTGGACCACCGAGGGCAACCAGGACCGGCTGTTCGAGTACGCCTGCCACGAGCACAACTACGGCATGGTCGGCGCCATCCGCGGCGCCCGGGTCGACCGCGCCTGGGCGCTCGACGAGGCGGCGCGGGAGCGCAACGTGCGCCTGGGCGAGATCGCGGCCAAGCGGGAGCAGCTCGAGGCCTGGGAAGCGGCGAACGAGGGCGGCCGGTAGAATCGACCGCGCAGGGTTGTGTTGCGCCGCTGCGGCGCCGCACTGCCTGGCGACGGCGCGCTCGGGTCGGCGGGCCCCCAACCCGCCGACCCAATCCCGTCGGTTGAGTCAGTTGGAGGTAACCGCTCCTGCGACCAGACCCTCTCAGTGATGAGCCGTGCTTCCTGCACTATAGCTGTCGTGGGTCTGGTCGGTCACGTCCAGAGGTTGACGCTCTCGGGGGCGGGCCTTGTGATCATAGGCGCTAACTTGTTTTCGGAACGAGACCGGCGTATCCTGACATGCGCATG
>CAYGCV010000309.1:0-4983 GCA_964348425.1 uncultured Vicinamibacteraceae bacterium
TTGGTTGGGCGCCAAGCGGAGCCGTCAGGCGACGATTGGCGGGCTAGGTCTGCCCTTGGCGCGGCCGACCCGCGTCACGCCGATCCGGGGGCACAACCGGCCCAGGTCGCACGCGTCGCACAGCGGATAGACCGGCCGGCAGACGTTCTGGCCCCAGCTCACCAGGTACAGGTTGACCGACGACCACCACTTGCGGGGTGCGGCAGCGTACAGCGCCTCCTCGGTCTGCTCGGGCGTCCGCGTCCGCACCCAGCCGAGCCGGTTCGCGATGCGGTGCACGTGGGTATCGACGCAGATGTTGTCGGCGCTGCTGTGCGCGACGATGAGCACCAGGTTGGCCGTCTTGCGGCCGACGCCGGGCAGCGACAGCAGCTCCTTCATCGTGGTGGGAACCCGGCCGCCGAAGCCCTCGATGAGCTGGCGGCAGGTATCGAGAACGTGCCGCGCCTTGTTGCGGTAGAAGCTGGCCGGGTAGATCAGCTCCTCGATCTCCCGCGCCGCCAGGCGCAGCATCGCCGCCGGCGTGGCGGCGCGGGCGAAGAGGCGCTGCGACGCCGCGAACGTTACCGCGTCCTTGGTCTGCGCGGACAGCATGGTGGCGATCAGGACCTGGAAGGGATCGCCCTTCTGCTCCTCCGCAATCTTCTCCACGGCGGGATCCTCCATGCGCGCGATCGCACGCCGCAGGCGGCGCATGACGGCCTCGACAGAGGCACCACCCGGGGACGCAGTGGAGGATCGTCCGGCCATGCGCGCTCAAGACTCCCGGGGTGCGACCGGCGTGAGCGGCGGCTTGCCGCCCAGGACCGCGAGGGCGTTGGCCACCGCCAGCTCGGCCATGGCCGCGCGCGTCTCGCGGGTCCCGCTGCCCAGGTGGGGCGCGAGAACGACGGTCTCGAGCGCCAGCAGGCCCTGCTCGACCGCCGGCTCGCGTTCGTAGACGTCGAGCGCCGCGCCGGCGATCAGCCGCTCCTGCAGCGCCCACACCAGGGCGGCCTCGTCCACCACGGCACCGCGGGCGGTATTGATCAGGAACGCCGTCCGCTTCATGCGCGTCAGGGCGCGCCGGTCGATGAGATGCCGCGTGCTCGCGCTGAGCGGCACGTGCAGCGAGACGACGTCCGACGTGACCAGCAACTCGTCCAGCAGGACGCGGGGCCAGCCGGCGGCGGCCGGGTCCGCCGGTCTGGGCGCGCCGGCCGGGCGCTCGCGGCCCGCCGCCACCACGCGCATGCCGAAGGCGGCGGCGCGCTCGGCCACCGCCCACCCGATGCGGCCCGGCCCGACGATGCCGAGCTGCTTGCCGTGCAGCTCCGTGCCGAGCATGAAGTCGAGCGTCCAGCCCGTCCAGCGCCCGGCGCGAATCAGGCGGTCGCCTTCGGCAATGCGGCGGCTGACGGCCAGGATCAACCCCCAGGTGAGCTCCGCCACCGCGGCCGTCAGGACGTCGGGCGTGTTCGTGACGACGATGCCGCGCGACTGCGCGCAGGCCACGTCGATGTGGTCGTACCCCACGCCGACGTTGGCGACCACGCGCAGGTCGGGCGCCGCCTCGAGGAGGCCGCGGTCGATGGTGTCCTGGAACAGGCAGACGAGGCCCGCCTTGCCCTGCAGGCGGGAACGAAGCGCCGCGGGCGACAGCGGATCGCGTTCGGCGTGCAGGTCGACGGTGCAGCCGGACGCGAGCTGCGCCATGGCCGACGCGGGCAGGCGCTGGGTGACGAGCACCGCCGGTTTCACGTCAGGAACCTGTCTCGATGGCGTCGACGATGCCGACGACGGCCGCGTCTACCGGCGCCGCGCGGCGGCCGAGCGCCGCGCCCGCCGCCCGTCCCTCGAGCAGCAGCAGCACGGTGTCGCCCACCCCGGCCTGCGCGGCATCGACCGCCAGGGTCACGGGGCCCGACGGGACGCCGCCCGCCGTCAGGGGCTCGACGAGCAGCAGCTTGGCGCCGTCCAGCCGGGTGTTCTTGCGCGTGGCGACGACGGTGCCCACGACCCGCCCGAGCCGCATCAGGCCTGCTTCCCGCCCGGCGCACCACCGCCGGTGGCGCCGGCCGACCAGTGATCCACGCTGCCGACCACGGCGGCGTCGGTCGGTACCTGCCGCGGCAGGAACGGGAACGAGGCTTCCCGGCCGCGGACGAAGAAGACCGTCTCGCCCACGCCGGCGCCGACCGCATCGACGCCGACCAGGCTCCGCCCGGACGGGCGGCCGTCGGGCGCCAGCGGTTGGACGATCAGCAGCTTGAGGCCCCGCAGGTTGTCGTCCTTGCGTGTGGCGACGACCGTGCCCACGATGCGGGCCAGTTGCACGCGTCAACTCTCCTGCAGCTCGATCGTGTCGACGATGCCGACCACCGCCGCGTCGACCGGGGTGTCCTGGAGCGCGGCAGCCATCCGCGCCGAGCTGCCGCCGACGATGAGCACCGTCTCGCCGAACCCGGCGTCCACCGTGTCGACGGCCACCAGATGGTGCCCGTGCTCGTGGCCCCGGGCATCGATCGGCTGCGCCACCAGCAGCTTGCTGCTGACCAGCCGCGCGTCCTTCTGCGTCGCGACGACCGTGCCGACGATCCTGGCCAGAATCATGCGCGCGTGCGCGGCCTGCCGCTTACGCCCCCGCCTTGCCGATCGGCAGGGCGTCTTCCAGGTTGGCGTGCGGCCTGGGAATGACATGCACGGCCACCAGCTCGCCGACGCGCCGGGCCGCCGCCGCCCCGGCGTCGGTCGCGGCCTTGACGGCTGCCACGTCGCCGCGCACGATGGCGGTGACGTAGCCGGCCCCGATCTTCTCCCACCCGACGAGCGTCACCTTGGCCGCCTTGACCATGGCGTCGGCCGCTTCGATCATCGCGACCAAGCCCTTGGTCTCCACCATTCCCAACGCCTCACCCATGGCTTCCTCCACGCGTCCCCCGCCGCCGGCGCGGCGCGGCCGGGCCGGCCCGCGGACCGCCCCCGCCTCAGCGCAACTGCTTCACGGCATCCTCGATCAGGGCCGTGAGTTCGCCGTATGTTAATCGAATTTCGTCGTCCCCACCCGGTGCCGGCGCCGCGCCGGAATCCGCGCTGCCGGTGACCAGCCGCTGGCCCGGCGCGGACGGCGCCTGCAGCACCTGGCAGTCCTCGCCGCCCGCCTGCCCCTCGCCCGGTTCCGGGCAGATCGGCGCCGGCGCCGCGATGCCGTAGGTGCCGCGCAGCGCCTGCAGCCGCTGCACCTCCTCGCGGGACAGCAGCCGCTCCCGCCCGAGCTGCCTGGCAACCAGGCTGATGCGGGCGAAGTGCTCGATGGTCTCCATCTTGTAGTAGGCGGCGAACAGCTCGCCCGCCACCGTCAGGGCGCCGTGGTTCGCAAGCAGCAGGCCGTCGTGCACCTTGATGTGCTCCTGCACGGCGTCGGCCAGCTCCTGCGTGGACGGCGTCCCGTAGTCGGCAATCGGGATGCTGCCCAGCGTCGTCACCACCTCCGCGAGCACCGCCCGGTCCAGCGCGATCCCCGCCACGGCAAAGCCGGTGGCGGTGGGCGGATGGGCATGCACCACGGCCGCGACCTCCGGGCGGTTGCGGTAGACGGCCAGATGCATCAGCAGTTCCGACGACGGGTCGCGGCCGCCGGCCAGCCTGTTTCCGTCCAGGTCGGTGATCACCAGCATGTCGGGCGTCATGAAGCCCTTCGAGACGCCCTTGGGCGTCGTCAGCAGGCGATCGTCGTCGAGCCGCACGCTGATGTTCCCGTCGTTGGACGCCACGTAGGCCCGCGCGTGCAGCCGCCGGCCGATCTCGACGATGTCGGCCCGCAACTGCTCCTCGCGATTCATGGCGCCCTCTTCAAGGTGGGCTCAGGCCCGCCGGCCGAATTTCCGCCGGCAATCGTCCGAGCAGAAGTAGTGCGTCTTGCCGCGGGCATCGACCTTCAGCGCGCGGGACTGCTGAATGTACGTGCCGCAGACGGGATCGCGCACGAGCTGCATGCTCCGGGGACGCCGCACCTGCTTCGGGCCCGACGCGGCGGAAACGATGCTGGCCACGAAGCCCCAGATCAGGCGGATGATGAGGACCGCGATCAGCAGCCTGACGAGCCAGCCCCCCAGCATGGCGGTGGCTCCTCACCTCACGGGAGCCCGGCGGCAGGCGCCGACTCGTGCGCCGCGCCCACGCGGTCGAGGAGCTCGCGGGCGTCCAGCGCCTCGCGGCTGTCGGGCGCGGCGGCGACCACCTCCTCCCAGGCGGCCAGCGCCCCTGCGAGGTCCCGGAAGCCCAGCGCCCGCACGATGCCGAGATTCAGCAGCGTGCGCGGATGGGCCGGATCGATCTCGAGCGAGCGCTCGAACGTCTCGATCGCCCGCGATGCATCGCCGGCGTGGAACCAGCTCATGGCGAGGCTCGTGCTGGCGTCCACGTAGGCGGGATCAACCGCCATCGCCTCCTCGTACCAGGCGATGGCCGTCTCGAACTGCCGCGCGTCGAAGTACACGTCCCCGAGCGACGCCCGCACCGCCGCATCGTCCGGCGCCGCCCGGGCCGCCGCCTCGAGCTCCGCGACGCGCTCCGCGTCCACCTCGAGCGCCTCCGGTTCGGGCGCGGCATCGGCCGCGGCGGCCGGCTCCGGCGGCGGCGCCGGGACCGGCCGCTCGCTCCAGATGATCCACCCCATGACCGAGAGGGAGCAGGCGGCCGCGACGCCGAGCACCAGCAACTCGCGTCCAGTCATGGCACGATGATAGCCGCTGGGGGACCGCCCGCGAAACGGCAGCGCCTCACCGTCGAGTGCGGCATCGATCCTGGCAGTCTCGAACCGCGCGGACCCCGCGCGTCATCTTGAGTCGTGGCAGGGGCCGCGCGGCTCGCCGAGAAGCTGCCAGAATGGGAGGGTTACTGCCTCCTTCTGACACTAAGGACTCCCGCCAAAACAACTTGCCCGTTACGCCGGCCGCTCTGCTATGCTCGGCGTCATGAACGCCGTAACGCAAGCGGTGCAAG
>CAYGCV010000310.1:0-4983 GCA_964348425.1 uncultured Vicinamibacteraceae bacterium
GTAAACTACTGATTCTAAAATGCCTTGGCTGTACCGTTGTTAAACATGGGCTAGGTCACTCGTCGAACGGATTGAGCACGGCCACGCCGAGACCGTCCATGTCGGAGGCATTGCGAGTGACAAATGTCATTTCATGGACGCGAGCAGTGGCGGCGAGTAGACCGTCGATGACCGGGAGCGGGCGGACCGCACCAAGTCGGCCCCAGGCGTCGGCCACCCGCGCGTCGATTGGGAGCACGCGGTCGGCGTAGGACTCCACGATCTCCTCCAGCCAGCGTTCGAGGGTTTCCGCTTGCCGCGGGTCGCGCCGCCGGAGTCGCTCGACACCCTTGCGGATCTCGCCGGTCACGACCACGCTGATGAACAGATCCGCGTCGCGTACGCCAGCGAACCAAGCCGCCACACGCAAGTTGCATCGCCCACCCTTGCGGACCTCCGAGATGACGTTGGTGTCGAGGAGGAACATCAGAGCTCGATGTCGCGGCCGAAATCCCGCGGTCGGTCGAGGTCGAGCCCTTCCAGCGGACAGTCGGCGAGCAGCTCCTTGAAGCCGCGCGGGTGCGGGACGCCCAGACGGTCGCGGAGCAACGCACGCGTGGCGGCGTGGCGGTCTGGATCGCGCAGCGCGTTGGCCACGGTGCGAATGAGCTCGACGTCATCGCGGCGCACTTTGACCTCGCAACGGACCCACCCGCCGCGCTTCAGCCGGTCCCGGTAACCGCGTACGGCCAACGTCTGTTTGCTCGCCACGCCCGCCTCCTTTCCGGTAATGATACCGGAAATCGTTCTCCCCACTATACTGCGGTCATGGCGCTGCCCGACGTGCTCGTGCGACGGCTGCGGGCGGTGGCCGAGTCCGAGCCCGCCGTCCGAGCGCTCTACGCGTTCGGCTCGCGAACAGACGGATCGGCCCGTCCCGATTCCGATCTCGATGTCGGCGTGCTCTACACCTCGCCGCAACCGCTCGAAACCACCATCGTGCTCGAAGAGGCGTTGCACCGCGCGACCGGTGCGGCGGTCGACCTGACCGACGTGTCGCGGGCCGGGGCCTTCCTGGCTCTGGCCATCGTCCGGGGCGAGAGGCTCTTCGCGCGCGAGCCGACCGCGGCGGACCACTTCGAGCTGTACGTGCTGCGGCGGGCCGGCGACCTGCTGCCGTTCGAGCGCGAGCGTCGCGCGCTGCTGCTCGCGCCGAAGCCATGACGCCGGGACCTATCAACCGCGCCGTCGTCGCCGACAAGACCGCCCTGATCCGCCGGCTCCTCGACGCCGCGCGCACGCTCCCGCTCGACAACCTGGACGCCTTCAGGGCCGATCCCAGGATGGTCGCAGCCGGTGAGTCGTATCTGCGCCGCGCGCTCGAGGCGCTGCTGGACCTCGCCCGCCACGTACTGGCCAAGGGGTTCGCCCGGGCCCTGCCGAGTACGCGGAGGTGGCGCGTCAGCTCGGCGAGGTGGGCGTCGTCACGGGGGAGCAGAGTCAACGTCTCGTGCTCATGGCCCGCTATCGCAACCGGTTGGTCCACGTCTACGATCAGGTGACCGACGCCGAGCTGCACGAGCTGTTGACACAGCGGCTGGGCGACATTGAGGAGATCGTCGCCCAGATCGCGACCTGGATGGCCAGGCACCCCGACCGCTGCGGCGACGGGGAGTGATCACGCCGTTCGAGTCGTGAAAGGATCGACGACCGTCAGTCCGTCTATCCGCTGCAGGTGCTGCAGGTCCTCGGTGTAGAGCGTGATGCAACCGGCATCGAGTGCCGCCGCGACGATGAGCGAGTCGTAGTAGGCGAACCGGTACCTCGACCGTATGTCCAGGGATGCGTGGTAGAGCCGCAGGGTCGGCTGGATCTTCAGCAGCGGCGCCAGCACGGATTGCAGGTAGCGCCGCAGGTCGTTCTCGCCCAGCGGAATGTCTGCCTTGCGCAGGGCCGCATTCAGGCATTCCTGGACCACCTGGAAGCTGATGCACGCGTTGCCGGTCTCTATCCCCTGTCGAATCAGGTTTTCGGCGATCGCGGCCTTGCGGGCGTCACGTCCCTCGAGCTGGTAGAGGAAGACGTTGGTGTCCAGGAAACGCTCAACGCTCATGCATTTCGTCCCGGGTCAGCCTGCGTCCAACGCGCAGCCTGCCGCGCAACTCGCGCATGACCTCGGCCGCTTCCGACGCTTGCCGCTTCCGGCCAACGTAGTCGGACAGCCAGCGCCGGAACTGGTCGTTCAACGTCGTCTGCTCGCTTGCCGCCCGCCGGCGCGCCGCCTCGATCAAGTGCGCATCGGCGCTCAGGGTGATGTTCTTCATGTCAGTTTCCACACGATACTCGTGCGCACTATTGTAGTGCGTTCGCGGACGCCACCGGCTGTCCCGCCCTGGTGCTACACTTGACGCTCGCCGCGGGCCGGCGCAGGGGCGCACGACCGGCGGCAGGAGGACACATGGGCAGGTGGCCACGTCATCTCTCGCACCTCACCCGCCGCGAGGCGCTCGGCCTGCTCGGGGCGGGGGCCGGTCTCGCCCTGGCCGCCGGACCCGGCCGTGCAGCCCCGGTGCAGCAGGCCGCGGGCGATGCCCCCGCCGCCGCGACCGACATTGCGTTCCCCGAGGGCGCCGTCGTCCGCGCCATCCTCGAGGACCTCGCGCCGGAGGCGCTCGGGGGTGGCGCGACGCTGTTCCACGAGCACCTGGATCTGTTCCAGAACTACAGCAGCCCGCCGGTGGAGCGCGACCCCGCCGCCGGACCGCTGACCGAGGAGCAGGCCGAGGCGTTCGTGGCGCTGGTCGCCGAGGAGCTGCGCATGGCCGCGGCCGACGGCATGAGCTGCATCGTCGACGCGGGCATCCTCCGGCGCTCGGAACGCGAGCTCGAGTTCCTGCGGCAGATGTCGCTGCGCTCCGGCGTGCCGGTCGTGGCGGCCGGCGCCTACTGGCGGGCGCCGTTCCCGGACGAGGTGGCCGGGATGGGCGTGGACGAGCTCACCGAGCACTTCATCGCCGACGCGCGGGCGCAGAGGTGGGGGGCGTTCGGCGAGGTGGGCACCTCGATGGAGATGCTGGACGTCGAGCGGACCTTCCTGCAGGCGGTCAGCCGGGCCCACCACGCGACCAACCTGCCGATCTTCACGCACACGGAGCACGAGGGCTGCCGGCCGTGCGGCCTCGAGCAGCTCGACGTGCTCGAGGCCGAGAACGTCGACCTCGGCCGCGTCTGCGTCGGGCACCTGTCGGACGTCACCGCCGAGCAGGACCCGGGCTGGACCTCGCACCTGGAGATCGGCCGCCGCGGCGCCTACCTCGGGTTCGACACGGTGGGCCGCGCGCTGGGCCTGGAGACCTCCCCGGACATCCCGGAGGCCGACAAGGTGCGGATGGTGCTGAACGTGCTCGAGGCGGGCTACGAGGATCAGGTGCTGCTGGCGTCCGACTTCGCCGCCTCGCGCGATCTCAAGTCCAACTGGGGCAACGGCTTCGCCACCGCCATCGTGCAGTTCGTGCCGAAGCTGCGTCACGCGGGCGTGGACGACGCCACGCTGCACAAGATTACGGTCGACAATCCCCGGCGCTTTCTCGCATTCGTGCCGCAGGAGGCCTAGTCATGTCGCTGAGAGACTGGATGGTTGCGCTGCCGGTCGTCGTGTTCATCGCCGCGTTCGCCCCGGCCGCCGCGGCGCAGCAGGCGCTGCCGGACCCGCCGCGGGCCGACCGGCAGCCGATGGGGCTCGCGGCGCCGCGCATCGCGCCGCTGCCCGCGGCGGAGTGGACCGACGAGCACCGCCGCCTGGCGGAGCAGTACGCCGGCGACGGGCGGGCGGACAACCAGCTCCACACGCTGCTCAACGTGCCGGCCATCGTGGAAGGGCTGATGCCGGTCACCGTCTACCTGAGCGGGGAGTCGACGATACCGGCGCGGCACCGCTCGCTCCTGATCCTGCGCGCGGCCTGGCTGTGCGGCAACCAGCCGCTGTGGGCCACGTACGCGGCGCGCGCCCGCGACGGCGGCCTGACGGACGACGAGATCCGCCGCGTCGCCGAGGGTCCGGACGCGGACGGGTGGGACCCGTTCGAGCGCACGCTCCTGCGGATGGCCGACCAGCTCTACCTGAACTCGTCCGTGACCGACGCGACCTGGAGCGCCCTGTCAGCGGAGTACGCCGAGCACAACCTGATCGACGCCGTCGAGACGGTGAACCACTTCACCGTCCTTTCGATGATCTACAACTCGTACGGCATCCAGCCCGACGACGACACGCCCGACCGGCTGCCCGCGGACGTGCCGTACCGCATCTCGGTGCCGGACCGCGAGCCGCCCCTGACCGTGGCGCGCTTCGAGCCGCTCGACGGGCCGGGCATCGCGGTGTCGCGCACGTTCGCGCGGCATCCCGCGCTGGCCCAGCCGCGGGGCCGGCGGGCGAACTACATCAATCGCGTGTCGCCGCTGACGCCGCACGACCGGGAGATTCTCATCCTCCGCATCGGGTGGGACTGCCAGGCGGTCTACGAGTGGGCCAAGCACGTCGGCACGGTCGGCCGCGCGCGCGACCACGGGGTGGACCCGGAGGCCGTCGCGAAGGGACCCGACGACCCCGGGGCGGACGCGTTCGACGCCACGCTCCTGCGCGTGGTCGACGAGCTGTACCAGAACGCGATCGTCTCCGACGAGACGTGGAGCGCGCTGACCGCCGAGTACGACACCGTCGAGGCGATGAGCGCGGTGTACACGCCGAGCTCGTACCGGGCGACCTCGATGTCGCTCAATACGTACGGGGTGCAACTGGAGCCGGGCGACGAAGGATTTCCGGACGTCCCGTTGCGGTGACGTCCGGCTGCTGCGACGACGCCGCGCGCCAGGAGTCTGCGCCGTAGAATGGTGCAGACTCCGCAAGGCGCGCCCAGCGCGCCTCGGCGGGAGGGCCCGGGGCGGCGCGGGCCCCCGCAGCGGGCGCCGGGGGGGCCGGGCGCCGGCCCGGCGGGGCGCCGGGGGGAG
>CAYGCV010000311.1:0-4924 GCA_964348425.1 uncultured Vicinamibacteraceae bacterium
GTTCATCGGCGATCTCGGGGCCGACAACCTGCCGTGGGTGCTGCTGGTCTCCGGCGTGCTCGTCGGCGTCATGATGCAGCTCTACACCCGAGGCGCATCACGCCTGCGGCCGCAGTCGGTCATCCCCACGACCCAGGTCGGGATCGCACTGCTGCTGATCGGGTTCTGGGCATTGTTCAGGACCGGCGTCGCCGGCACCTCGGTCGGCTTCTACCTCGTCGGGCAGATTCTGGGCCTGCTCCTCATCAGTCAATTCTGGGTGCTGGCGAACGACATCTACGACGCCCGGCAGGCGAAGCGCCTCTTCGGCTTCATCGGCGGCGGGGCCAGCCTGGGCGGCATGACCGCCTCGGCGGTGGTGATCTTCTCCGTCGATGCGGTGGGCGCGACCAACCTGCTGCTGGCGAGCAGCGCACTGCTCGCCGCCTGCGCCGGGGTCGTCACGGCGGTCATGCGTCGGGCCCGCAGCCTGTCGCTCGCCGGCGTCGCCGAGAGCGGCGAGAAGACGGGCGTCCGCGGCAGCAGCGCGTTTCGGATGTTGCGCGAGTCGCGCCACCTGCAACTCATCGCGCTGATCATCGGCTTTGCGGCCGTCGGCGCCGGTCTGCTCGACCAGCAACTGAACATGGCGGTGGAGGAGTCGGCGGGAGCGGGCGGCACCGACCGCATCGCCGCCTTCCTCGGCCAGGTGCAGTTCTACCTGTCGCTCGCCGGATTCGTCATCCAGGTCTGGCTGACGAGCCGCATACACCGCCATCTCGGCATCGGGTTCGCCCTGTTGATCCTGCCCATCGGCCTCGGATCCACCGGCGGCCTCATCCTCGCCACCGGAGCGTTCTGGGCGGCCGCCGCGGGGCGCGTCCTCGACTCGTCGCTGCGCTACTCGGTCGACAAGACGACGCGCGAGATCCTGTTCCTGCCGCTGCCGGCCGACATCAAGCACCAGGCGAAGTCCCTCATCGACGTCACGGTGGACCGCTTCGCCAAGGGCCTCGGCGCGGCGTTGACGCTCGTGCTGATCCAGCCCTGGGGGTTCGGGCTGTCGTGGCACCGGTTGAGCTGGGTCAGCCTGGCCGTCACCGCCGTCTGGGTGGGCGCGGCGCTGCAGGCGCGGCGCCAGTACCTGGCGTCGTTCCGGCAGTCGATCGCCCGGCAGGCCGTCCTCCCGGCCGAGGTGCGGCTGAGCGTCGCCGATCTCTCAACCATCGAGACGCTCGTCGAGGAGCTCGCGCATCCCGACGAGCGGCGGGTCATCTATGCGATCGACGTGCTCGAGTCGCTCGACAAGCGCAACCTGGTCACGCCGCTCCTGCTGCACCACGAGGACGCCGCGGTGCGCGCGCGCGCTCTCGGCGCCCTCGGCGCCGCCCGAGCCGACCTTGCCGAACGCTGGACGCCCGCCGTCGAGCGGCTCGTCAAGGACCCCAGTCCCGAGGTGCGCATGGCGGCGGTCAGGGCGCTCGCCGCGATCCGCAACGAGGACGCCGCGGCGGTCGGCCGCGCCTTGGTCGATGACGCCGATCCCCGCGTCGCCGCCACCGCCGCGGTGCTGCTCTCCGCCAGCGACGACGCCGGAGATCGGCGCGCGGCCGAACGTGCGCTTGCCACCCTCAGGTCCGACACCGGCGAGAGCGGCGGCGCGGTGCGTCGCGATCTGGCGGCGGCCATCCGCCAGGTCGGCGCCGCGCGGTCTCACGACATCCTGGCCGGGCTGCTGCACGATCCCGACCCGACAGTGGTCGACGAGGCGATGCGCAGCCTGCGGGACCTCGGGCTGACCGACGCCCGCTTCGCACCGACCCAGGTGTCGTTGCTCGGCGACCGGCGACTGAAGGCCGGCGCGCGGGAGACACTGATCCGCTACGGCGAGCCGGTGGTCGGCGCGCTGAGACACTTCCTCGACGATCCGGACGAGGACGTGTGGGTGCGGCGCCACATTCCGGCGACGCTGGCCCGCATCCCCTGCCAGGCTTCGCTGGACGTCGTCGTGGCCACGCTCGACAGTCCCGACAGCTTCCTGCGGTTCAAGGCGCTGGCCGCGTCCGAGAAGCTGCGGCGCGAGCACCCCGCGCTGGCCTTCGACGCGGAACCCTTCGAGCGGCTCGCGCTGGCCGAGGGCCGCATCTACTTCAGCCGGCTGGACCACCACCACTGCCTGTTCGGACGCGACGGGATGCCGCGGGACGCGGTGCTGGCCCGGGCGCTGCGTGAGAAGACCGATCGCGCGGTGGATCGGATCTACCGGCTGCTCGGCGTGATCCATGCCTGGAAGGACGTGGCCGCCGCCCGCTGGGCCATCGAGCACGGCGATCCGCGCGCCCGCGCCGGCGGCCTGGAGTACCTGGACAACCTGGTCGCGGGGCGGTTGCGCGGCCTGCTGCTGCCGGTGCTCGAGGCGGCGCCGGTGGAGGAGAAGATCGAGCGCGCCCGCGCGATTCTGAAGACCGGCCCGCGCAGCGCCGAGGAGACGCTGGCCCATCTGATCCGCGACGACGACCCCGTGGTGGCGGCCGCGGCCATCGACCTCGTCGGCGAGCAGCGGTTCTGGAACCTGCGCGACGGGGTCGAGCAGGTCCTCGCCGCGGGCGACCCCGTGGACGCGTACGTCGCCGAGGCCGCCTCGTGGACCCTCGCCGCCGGCGCCGCGGCCGAGCGCCCGCACCCCGGAACCTGGGCGGACGCGCTGCCGGCGACGGCGCTCGTCGATCGGATCCGCAAGCTGCCGCTCTTCGCGTCGGTCGGGGTGGACGAGCTGTTCCGCATGACCCGGGCCGGCCACCAGACGCGGCCGGAGGCCGGCGTGACCGTGCTGCGCGAGGGGGCGTCTCCCGAGGAGCTGCACCTGCTGGTGGACGGTGAAGCCGTTGCCGTCCGGCGCGGCACGGAGACCCGTCGCATCGCGGCGCCGGCGGCGCTCGGCTTCCAGGCGGCGCTCGCCGGACGCCGCGCGGAGGAGTCGATCAGGACGATCGGGCGGACCGTACTGGTCACGTTCAGCGACGGCGCGCTGCGCACGCTGCTGTCCGACAACATCGACCTCGTGCAGGGGATACTTCGAATGGCGGCCGACGCCAGGAGCGTTCCCAGGGGCGTCATCAAGGGTGCGCCCCCCGCCGAGCTCGAGTCGTTCAGCGGGTCGCTCACGGCGGCGCAGAAGGGACTTGCCCTGCGCCGCATTCCGCTGTTCGCCAAGGTGAGCGGCGTCGAGACGCTGCACCTGGCCGCCGTCGCGAAACAGGTCGAGATCGAGCCGGGCGCCGTGTTCACGGACCAGACCGCCCCGTTGGGGGTCGGCATCGTGCTCGCGGGCGAGCTGGATCTGCGCACCGCCGGCGACAACCGCCGGATGGTCGTGCAGGCGGCCCCCGGCGACGTGCTCGGCGAGTACGGGATGCTGGTCGGCGAGGAGGCCCGCACGCAGGAGTGGCAGGCAGTCGCCACTCGCACGTGCTCGCTCCTCTGGGTCGAGCGCGAGGAGTTCTTCGATCTGCTCGGCCAGAGGCCCGGACTGCTGCAGCAGATCTTCGCGGCGGCGGAGGAGCCGCCACCGTCGACGCGGTCCCCCGGCCCGGGGCGCGATGCGGCCGGCGGGAGCCGGGACGCTGCCGGGCTCGACGAAACCCGTTGACGACCCTTGCTCGCGGGGACGGATGCGTGAAGGACCTGTCGAGCTGCGGAGGCGCCATGCACACTGTCCACGATTGGCTCGACCGGCGGCAACTCGCGGCCCTGGCGGCGGTCGGGGCGCTGGCGGCGGCCGGCGCCGGGTGCGGAGGGGAAACGCCCGCGCCCCCGCAGCTTCCGCCGCCGCAGGTGACCGTGGCGCACCCGATCCAGCGCGACGTGGTCAGTTACGAGGAGTTCACCGGGCGCACCGAGGCGGTGGAGGTGGTCGACGTCCAGGCCCGCGTGAGCGGCGTGCTCGAAGGGGTGCGCTTCACGCCGAGCAGCCTCGTGCGGCGCGGAGAGCTGCTCTTCACCATCGAGCGGGCCCCGTACGCCGCCGCCCGCAACGCCGCGCGGGCCGCGGTCAGCAACGTGGAGGCGGCCCTGGAGAGGGCGCGATCGGACCTGGCGCGACTCGAGCAGGCCATCCGCACCAACGCGGTCAGCGCCCAGGAGGTCGATCGCGCGCGCGCCGAGGTGCGCCAGACCGAGGCGAACCTGCTGGGCGAGCAGGCGCGGCTCGAGCAGGCCGAGCTGGATCTGTCCTACACGGAGATACGGGCCCCCATCCACGGACTCATCGGCCGCAACCTCGTCAGCGCCGGGAACGTCGTGGGGGCGCAGACGGGGCCGCTCGCCACCATCATGCAGATCGACCCTATGCACGCCTACTTCGACGTCAGCGAGACCCTGGTGCTGGAGATCCTGAGCCAGGAGGGCCGCACGCTGGGGCGGCCGTCGCCCGACCTGCGGCGCCCCGTCCAGCTCGGGCTGGCGAACGAGGAAGGCTGGCCGCACGAAGGCGAGCTCGACTACATCGACAACTCGGTCGACCCCGACACCGGTACCATCCAGATTCGCGGCAGGTTCCCGAACCCCGGCGGCAAGCTGTTCCCGGGGCTGTTCGCCCGCCTGCGCGTGCCCGGCCCCGTCCGGGCGGACGCCCTGCTGGTCGCCGAGCGGGCGATCGGCACCGACCTCGGCGGCAAGTACGTGCTGGTGGTCGGCGAGGACGACGTCGTGGAGCTGCGCCACGTCGAGCTCGGGGCCTTGCAGGGGGACCTCCGCGTCGTCACCGCCGGCCTGCGCCCCGACGAGCGGTACGTCGCGAACGGCGTCCAGCGGGCCCGCCCGGGTCTCCCGGTAACGCCGGTCACGAGCGGAACGCCTGCCGCCCCGCGGACGGCGGGCGGGACATCCAGGTAGTGTGCACCGTCAGAAATACGTGAGCAGTAACGCTTCAGGGATTCCAGGATCT
>CAYGCV010000312.1:0-4900 GCA_964348425.1 uncultured Vicinamibacteraceae bacterium
GGATCCTGCGGATTTCGACAGAAATGTCGGCGATCTTGGTAAACTTGGGCTAGCGCGCCCTCACGGGCGCGTTGGGAATCTGCGCTGGCACGAACCGCTCCAGGGCACGTTTCTGCGGCGCAGATTCCTGGCCCGGGCCGCCACCGATCTCCGGCGGGCTCAGGCGAGGCGTTCGATCGGAAACGACCGCGCGTCGCGAATCACCGCCGCGAGCGTGGCGCCGTAGTAGTCGACGAGGCGCCGCCCCATGTCCGCGGTCCCGAGCGTCGCGTCCCCGACGGCGCCGGACGCATCGAGATCGCCCGCTAGCCATGCGAACGCGGCAGCCCCCTCCGGCGTGATCCGCGACCCCTGCCGCTCGAGCTCCGCGGCGAACGATGCTGCGCTTCCCGCTTCCGCCTCCCGCACGCGGCCGGGGTGCAGGTAACGCATCATCGCCGTCTCGACCGCGCCGCCGTGAATGCCGTGGCGCCACTCCGACTCCGGGAGGTCCACCGCAGGCGGACGGGGGAGGTCGGGGTAGTTGACCTTCACGACGAGAAGCCGCGCCTCGTCGCGCAACCGCAGCGCCGCAGCGTCGAGCGCTGCGCGGTTCCCGCCGTGGCTGTTGAGCACCAGCAAGCGCCGCACCCCGCAACGCGCCACGGACGCTCCGTGCTGGTGGATCGACTCGCCCAGCAGCGCGGCAGGGAGGCTGAGCGTGCCGGGGAACCTCGTGTGCTCGCGACTGGCGCCGACGGCCTGGGGCGGGAGCGCGACCGCGGGAAACGCTGCCGGCAGCCGGCCGAACGCAACGGCCAGGAGCCCCAGGCCGATGTCGAGGTCGGTGGAGAGCGGCAGGTGCGGCCCGTGCTGCTCCACGGCCGCCAGCAGCAGGACGACGACCGGATCCTGCTCGGCGAGCTGGTCGATCTCGGCCGCGGTCAGGGCGTGCCAGTAGCGGATCCCGGGCTCAGGCATCGGTGGAGCCCTCACCGGCTCCCGTTCGCCGGAACCACGCCAGATCGTACCCGATCCAGCCGTGGCGCAGACATCGCTGCAGGGCGTCCCCTCCGGTCAGGTGACCGAACCGGCCCTCGATCGGCAACCAGCCGAACAGTCGCACGAACAGCGCAACGAGCCGGTCGCGCGGGCGCCCCAGCTCCAGGTGCGGCGTCAGTTCGGTCGTCGACAAGTGCCGGAAGCCGGCCGCCTGCGCCAGTGACCGCAGCGCCGTCCGGTCGAGCAGCGTGTTGATCCGCCAACCGCGGCGGAAGCGCGCGATGGCGCGTTGCGCGGCCGGCGCGGCGGACGGGCGGGCGAAGTCGTCGCAGACGGCGAGCAGCCCGCCGGGGCGCAGCAGGCGCGCGGCCTCCGCGAAGAAGCGAGCCGGCGCCGGCGCATGCGCGAACGACTCGATGGCGTAGGCGGCGTCCGCCTGCGCCACGCCGGCCGGCAGGTCGCCGTAGTCTCCCTCCAGGCAGAGCACCCGGTCGGCCAGCCCCGTTGCCGCGATCCGCTCCCGGGCGAGGCGCGCCTGCACCGGACTCAGCGTGATGCCGGTGCCGCGGATCGGCAGCCGCTCCGCCAGGTAGCAGAGGCTGGCCCCGACGCCGCAGCCGAGATCGACGACGTGCGGTGTCCGACGGACGGTCTCTTCCGCTGCGATCCGCTCGGCGATCCGCGATTCGACGTAGCGGAACGCCTCGTCCCTCGTCGTCGCGCCCGGCCCCCAGACGGCGCGATGGATGGCCCCGACGCGCCCGCCCTGGCCGCGGGCGATGAACCCCGCGGTCCGGCGATCGTAGTAGCGACGCACGCCGTCCGTGTCGAACGCGGGCATCAGCGGGACCGAGCGGCTCCGGGGGCGCCGGCCAGCCGCGCGTAGACGTCACCGGAGACCCGCCGGGCGGCGGGTGTGTGGAGCGCGACGCATTGGGCCTCGGCCGTCAGCCATTGCGGGGCGGCGAGCCGGTACGACTCACCGGGCGACCAGTTGTAGCGGTAGGGCCCGAGGCTGTCGAGACGCGCCATCGCGGCGCGCACGTGCTCGAGTGCGCCGGGCAGGTACTCGAACGAAAGCACCGGCAGCGGCCGGGTCAGGCCGGCCAGCACCTGCGGCTCGGACCCCTCGACGTCGATCTTGACGAACGACGGCGCGCCGAAGCGGTCGACCAGGGCGTCCAGGGTAGTCGTTTCCACCTCGACCGTCCGGTTCCAGCGGACGCCGGCGAAGCGGGGATCGCGGAGCCGTTCGTCGCGCCACTCGGTCGCGAGCGTCGTCAGCGTGGGCGTAACTTCGCTGATCGACAGGGTGGCGCGCCCCACCTCGGCTGCGACCGCCGCCTCGACGACCTGCACTTCGTCCGAACGCGCGAACAGGGCGCGAAGCAGCCGCGCAAAGTCCGGTTGGGGCTCGACCGCCACCACCCGGCAGCCGAGCGCGGCCAGCGCGCGGGCGCGGTTGCCGGCGTGGGCGCCCAGGTCGAAGACGAGATCGCCGGGGGCGACGAAGCGGGCGTAGAGGCGCCGCAGGCGGCGCTGCCGCCCCGGGATCGCGTGGTACATCGCGAGCGAGCGCAGGAATCCGGCGAGGCGCCGCAGGCGGCCGCCCGCGGCTCGGCGGACGTCTGTGGTCATGTTCTCGCCGCGCGGGCGTTACAATGTGCGCGAACCCGGACCGGCATCCCCGGAGCCGACATGCCGACTCTCAACTCACCCGACGGCGGCCTGCGCGCGCTGTCGCTGATCATGGGCGGCTTTCTCGTCCTGATGGGCACCGGCAAGCTGGAGTGGTTCGGAGACAGCGGCTACCTGACGTACCAGCTCGAGGAGTGGATCTCGTTCGAGCCGGTGGCCATCAGCCGATGGTACCTCGAATGGATAGCGATTCCCGGCGCCCCGCTGTTCGCGCGGCTCGTGGTGCTCGGCGAGCTCGCCGCGGGTGCCGCGCTGATGGCTGGCTTCCGGGTGCGCCTCACGGGAGCGGTGGCCCTGGCGATGGTCGTCAACTTCCAGTTCGCCAGCGGCATCATGTTTACATCCGGCTACCTCACCAACGGGTACGGTCCGCCCGTCCTCGGCGGTCTGCTGGCTCTGGCCATCGGCGGCAATCGGCGCCTGCCGTACAGCGTGCCCTGGTAGCGCCGCCGTGGGCAGTCCGGACCACGCGCCGCACGGCGGCGGCCTCGCTCGCCCCGGGCCGCTCGCCTGGTGCCTGTTGCCGGTCGCGCTCGTGCTGCTCAACCTGTCGCTGACGTTCCGCAACGTCTGGCCGACGCCAGCCGTCCGGTTGACGGCGGACGTGTCGGTGGAGCTGGCCCTTGCCGCGCTCGGCATCGTGCTCGTCCAGCGATGGTGCGGTCGCGTGCCGTCCGCGGCGCTGCGCGCCGGGGCGATCGCCTGGGTGGTGCTGGTGGCCGGGCGCTACGTCGACGTGACGACGCGCTCGCTGTACGGGCGGGACGTCAACCTGTACTGGGACTTCCGCCACGTGCCGAGCGTCGGGGCGATGTTCGCGACGGTGGCCGAGCCGTTGCAGGTCGCCGCCGCCGCGGGCGTGCTGATCGCCGTCCCGATTGCGCTCTACGCCGGCGGACGCTGGGCGCTGGGGTGCATCGCGCGCGCCGCCGGCGTGCCGCTCGGGCAGCGTCTGCTCATCGCCGCGGCGGTCGTCTTCGTGGCCCTCTTCGCCGCCGCCCAGCTCGGCTGGCGGCCGATCGACCGGCTCCGGTTCGCCGACCCGGTCGCCGTGGCCTACGCGCGCGAGGCGGGCGAGTTCGTCTACGAGCTGAGCGGCGCCGGCCTGGCCGCGCTCGGGCCGGCCCCCGCGATCGATTCCGACCTGGCGCACGTGGCGGGGGCCGATGTCTTCGTCATCTTCCTGGAGTCCTACGGGGCGGTGGCGTGGGAGAGCACGACCCTCACCGGGCCGCTGGCCGAGAGCCGGGCCGGGCTCGCGGCGGACATCCGCGACACCGGGCGCGGCGTCGTCTCCGCCCTCGTCGAGTCGACGACGTTCGGCGGCGAGTCGTGGCTGGCCCACATCAGCCTGCTTTCCGGGACGGAGGTGCGCGACGACCGCACCAACGTGAGGCTGATGGCCCAGGACCGCGACACGCTCGTCAAGCTGTTCGGACGCCGCGGCTATCGGACGGTGGCCATCGTGCCGGGGCTGCTGATCGCGTGGCCGGAGGGTGCCTTCTACGGCTTCGACGAGATCTACGACCACGAGCGCCTGGCCTATCGGGGGCCGCCGTTCGGCTGGTGGAGCATCAACGACCAGTACGCGCTGGCGCGCGTCGACGCGCTGGAGGTCGGCGAACCGGATCGGAGACCGCTGTTCGTGTTCTTCTCGACCATCAGCACCCACGCGCCGTTCACTCCCGCGCCGCCGTACCAACCCGACTGGGCGCGCGTCGTCTCGGAGCACCCTTACGACCGCGAAGAACTCGATCGGGCCTGGTCCGATCAGCCCGACTGGACCAACCTCGCGCCGAGCTACGTCGAGGCGCTCCGCTACGCGTACGCCACAGTGGGGGGCTACCTGCGCCTGCGCGCCGACCGCGACCTGGTGATGATCCTGGTCGGCGACCACCAGCCGCCGGCGCTCGTGAGCGGCGAGGGGGCGTCGTGGAACGTCCCGGTGCACGTCATCGCGAGCCGCGGCGCGCTGCTCGACCGGCTGCGCGCCCGTCGGTTCGGCGACGGGCTCGCGCCCGGGCCGGACGCCATCGCCCGCATGGACAAGCTGTTGCCGCTTCTCCTCGATGCCTTCGGCGGCGGCTGAGCGGTCCGGCGGCAGCCGAGCGCCTGTCCGGGTGGCGAGACGACGACGTCCTCGACCGGGCGGCCGTCGCGGCGCGGACAGGGTACCGACCAGATCCGTGCGGAAATACACGCTAACGACCCTGCGGGCGCG
>CAYGCV010000313.1:0-4845 GCA_964348425.1 uncultured Vicinamibacteraceae bacterium
GAGCGGAGCCGTCAGGCGACGATTGGCGGGCTACGGCTGGATCGGGCTGCCGTCCGGCCGCGTCAGCTCGGCGCAGCACATGCCGTGCGTGCCCGGCGCCCGGGACGGGTTGCCCACCGCGCGGATCTCGTCGCCCGCGCTGATCGTGTCCGGCGTCCAGCCCCGGCGGCTCATCGAGACCGCCGGCCCCATCTCGATCTCCCAGGCGATCGTGGCGCCGTCGTCCCCCGTACCCTCGAGGTACAGGAACGAGTGCGGGTTCTTGAACTCGAACCTCGTCACGACGCCCAGCGCCTCCACGCTGCGGGTGCCGTCGTAGAACGGCGTGCTGGCATGGTGCGCCACCGCCGGCGCCACCGCCAGGCACCCGGCCGCCAGACACGCCAACGCGATCCATCGCCGGACTGTCACCTCGCTACCCTCCCTTGGATTAGCGATACTTGGGAACCATGAACCGCACCGGACGCCGCGCGTCTTCCGGGTCGCACTCGTACGCCTGCAACCGGTAGCCGTCGGGCGCCGGCAGCCACTGGGTGGTGTACGAGGCCGGCTCCCTGAGGAAGAGCGGATCCTCGACGGTGACCGTCGCCTTCAGGGCCTCGCCCTCGCGCCAGTAGCGCTCGGTCACGCGCTTGAGCTGCGAGGACGGGATGCCGTTGTAGTCGTCGAAGCCGGTGATGTCGAACACGAAGTGCGTGGTCTCGACGAGCAGCGCGCCGTCCTCGTAGCGGCCCACGGAGAGGCCCTGGATGCCGTAGTCGTGCACGGTCGGCTGGCGTCCGTCGAGCCAGACGGTGCGCAGCACGTCGTCCTTCTCGTAGCGGAACAGCACCCGATCGGGCCACTGCACGACCTCCATCATGCTACGGGTCGTACTGCAGGGCGGGCGGCGTGGCCGGCACGCAGTCGTACTTCTGCGCTATCGCCTCGTCGAACACCTGCTGAAAGGCGAGCGCCCGCTCGTTCAGCACGGGAAAGTTGTCGGGCGTCCACGGCATGTCCGGGCCGTTGACGGGGCGTGCCCGGGGGCTCCCGTCCCAAACGCCAACGAGGCGCGGCACCTCGCCCGCGGCCTCCTGGGCCGCCGCGCCCGCCCCGGGCCGGACGCCGGCCGCCATCACCACCAGGAGTGCAAGCGGCGCCGCGAGCTGCACGGACCACCGTGAAACGAACCGGTTGCGCATCTTCCGCATGGGCATCTCTCCGCCCTGCGAGTCTACACCTATAATGGCTCGCGCGCGATGGGGCGCGCGGGGAGGACTGCTCATGCTCATGCAGCTCACGAGGCTCTCGATGGCGGCCGGCGCGCTGGTCGCCGGCGCGCTGGTCGCGGTTGCGGCGGGACAGGGCGCTGCGGCGTGCGACCCGGACGGCGATGTGCAGTTCCTGTGCGGGCCGCCGAGCCCCGAGGACCTGCTCGCGGTGCCCCGGACGCCCCTGGTGCTCGGGTCGAGCATGGAGGTCGAGGGCCACCTCTTCCTGGCCGACACCCGCGACCACACCACGGCGGCGCTGTTTCCCGCCGCCGGCGCGCGCACCCGGCACGAGACGGCGCTGTACGGCGCGTGCCCCGGCCCGCTCACGGCCCGCTTCCAGCCGCACGGCCTGAGCCTGCGCCAGGGCGACGGCGACATCCACACGCTGTACGTCGTGGGCCACGGCGACCGGGAGTCGGTGGAGGTGTTCTGGCTCGACATGGGCGGCGCGCAGCCGCTGATCACCTGGATCGGCTGCGTCGTGGCGCCGGAGGGCGTGGGCCTCAACTCCGTGACGTCGCTGCCCGGCGGCGGCTTTGCCGCCACGAACTTCTCGCGGCCCGTGGGCGAGGTGTGGGAGTGGCGGCCCGGAATCGGCTGGTCGGAGGTGCCGGGCAGCACGATGTCCGGCCCCAACGGCCTGCTGGTGTCGGAGGACGGCCGCTGGTACTACATCGGCGGTTGGGGCACGCAGTCGGTGGTCCGCCTGTCGCGCGGCGCGACGCCGGTCGACAAGTCCGAGGTGAACCTCGGGTTCCACGTGGACAACCTGCGCTGGACGCCCGACGGCTCGCTGCTGGCGGCCGGCCAGGGCGCGGGCAGCCCCGATGCGATCTTCGACTGCGTCGGGAGCGGCGCCTGCGACGGGCTCACGGCCCGGGTCGCGCGCGTGGACCCCGACACGTTAGCCGCCGAGGAGATCGTCAACTATCCGTCCACCGCAGGCCTGATCATCGGCACCGGCGCCATCGAGGTCGGCGACGAGATCTGGGTCGGCGGCGCCGGCGGCGGCGACCGCATCGGCCGCTTCCCGCAGTAACGGGGCCAAGCGGAGCCGTCAGGGCAATCGGCGGGCCGGGAGTCGGCCCAGGAGTCGGCCCCGCGAGGGCGCGGACTCCCGGCGGCCGGTCAGCCGGCTCCGAACAGCCGCTCGAAGTTGCCGGCGAAGATCTGATCCCGGGCAGCCGGGTCGGCCCCCGCCTGCTCGAGGGCGGTCGCCTGCGCTTCCCACACCGGGCGCTGCCAGCCGCGGGGAAAGAACGACGAGTCGGTGCCGAACAGCAGGCGCCCGGGCCCGACCACGTCCAGCGCCCGGCGGAAGACGTCCGCCAGCGTCAGCCCGGGATGGTACCGGATCCAGCCGTTGGAGCTGGACGTGTCGAGGTGGATGTTCGAACAGAGGTCGGCCGCCATCAGCGCCTCGCGCAGGAAGCCGGCGCCGAAGTGGGGCACGATGATTGGCAGGCCCGGATGGGCGGCGGCCAGCGGGGGCAGCGCGAGCGGGTCGCCGAGCCGGACGTCGAAGCGGCTGGGCAGCCCGAGCTTCGCCCGCACGCCGACGGACAGCACGCCGCAGTGGACGAAGACGGCGGCGCCCGGATGCGCGGCGGCGACGTCGACGACCCGCCGCACCCGCTCGTCGTCGAGCCGGTAGCGGTGCATGGCCGGAAACAGGCAGACGCACCGCAGGCCGAGCCGCCCGAGGGCGTCCGCCGTCCGCCGCGGGGCGTCCTCGCCGGTGGGGTCCAGCATGAACCAGCCGACGAAGCGGCGCGGATGCCGCGCCGCCGCCTCGGCGACCGACTGCTCGTCGCCGGGCACGCTGGCGATGAGGGCCGCGCGCGAGACGCCGTGCCGGTCCAGCTCCGCGACCCAGCGGTCCGCGAGCTCGGCGGGCGCGCCGGGCGCCTCCCACCCCAGGGCGGCGGTCGCCGCGGCCGCCGGATCGCCGGGTCCCAGGTCGGGTACGTCGCGTGCCAGCGTTTCGAAGAACCGTCTCGAGAAGAAGTGGCAGTGGGCGTCGTGAAGCATGGGGCGATCATGCCAGACATCGGGAGCGGCCAACGCGCTCCCTCGTCACGCCTCGTGCCGGCACGCTGTCGACGTGTCGTGACGAATCGGCGCTATAGTGGAGCCATGGCAGAGCTGTTCCGGATGCTGACACTCGACGGCCAGGTGGTCGGCGCGGGCATGCTGGTGGCGCTCGTGTGGCTGTTGGTGACGGTGAAAGGGCTCGACGCGAAGGTTACCGTGCTCGATGCCAACGTCAGCGGGCTGGCCAACACGGTCGCCGAACTGGCCGCCAAGGTCGCCGGGCTTGACACCAGAGTCTCCGGGCTCGACACCAGAGTCATCGCGCTCGAGGCCCAGGTTGCCGGGCTCGACTCCCGGGTTGCCAACCTGTCGACGGACGTCGGGGTCCTGCGCGGGCGCCAGGAAGAACGCGACCAATTCTCCGCTCAGTGACGGCGGTCGACTCCGCTCCGCGGTCCCGCCGGGGGTGCGGTCGGGCCTGCAGCGTGCTCTCTTCCCTGAACCAACTCTTCGTCGTCTTCACAATCTCATACCGGTGCCTCCGTTCCACGGCGCTTTGGTGAGGCGAGAATGACCGCTCGGCCGGAGCGCGACGAGCTCAAGACCCGCGTGCAGTCGCAGTTCGGCGCTGCCGCCGACGACTACGCGACGAGCGACATCCACGCCCGCGGCGAGAGCCTAGCGGCGCTGCTGGAGGTGGCGCGGCCGGAGCCGGACTGGACCGTGCTGGACGTCGCCGCCGGCGCCGGCCACACGGCCTTCGCCCTGGCGCCGCACGTGTCGCGGGCGGTGGCGGTCGACCTCACGGAGGCGATGGTGCGCAAGACCGTCGAGCTGGCCGCCGCCAGGAGGCTGCGGAACGTCCGCGGCGCGCGGGCCGACGCCGAGCGACTACCGTTCGCCGCCGCCAGCTTCGATGCCGTCGCCTGCCGGCTCGCGTTCCATCACTTCCCGCATCCCGGGCAGGCGCTGCAGGAATTCAGGCGGGTGCTCAAGCCCGGGGGCAGTCTGGCCCTGGCCGACACCGTCACCGTCCAAGAGCCCGCCGCGGCCGCGTACTACAACGCGTACGAGAAGCTCCGCGATCCGTCCCACCACCGCGTCCTGTCGCTGGCGGGGCTGCGCGAGCTGCTGGCGGCGGCCGGCTTCCGGGTCGCGGCGACCCGCGAGCTGACCAAGGAGTTCGAGTTCCACGAGTGGACCGACCGCCAGCGCGTGTCGGGCGCCGACAAGGAGCGGCTGCTGGCGATGATGCGCGACCTGCCCGGCGCACTGCGGCCGGTGATGGCACCGCGTTGGGCGGACGGCACCCTCTACTTCACGCTGCTGGAAGCCGTGCTCCTGGCCAGGCTCGCGTAGCAGCTTTCATCAGACGGGGCTGCGCCCCGAACCCCCGGCGTCCGCTTGCGGGGCCCCTGCGCCCCGCGCCGCTCCCGCCAAGGTGCGCTGTGCGCGCCTTGCGGCCCGGTCCGCCGGGGGGCGCTCTACAGGCCGAGCTTCGCGGCGAGGTCGACGAAGTCGGTCGCCACGACGTCGAACGCAGGATCCGGCGTCA
>CAYGCV010000314.1:0-4839 GCA_964348425.1 uncultured Vicinamibacteraceae bacterium
GGACGAGCTTGCCCTCGTCGTAGATCGGCCAGTTGAGGTTGAACTTCTCGCGCAGTTCGATCTGCCACTGCTTGAGCACCGCCTTGGGCGCGAGGATCAGGATCCGCTTCGCGCGGCCGGCGAGCCACGCCTGCCGCAGCAGCAGGCCCGCCTGGATGGTCTTGCCGAGGCCCACCTCGTCGGCGATCAGGAGTTTCGGTGGCCAGCGCGTGTAGAGTCGCTCGAAGGCACGGACCTGGTGCGGCCACGGGTCGATGGCCGCCGTTGCTGCGCCGACTTCCGTTCCGCCCGCGGGCAGGGACGGAGCGCGCTGGATGAACGACCAGACGAGCCGCCGACGGTCGGTCGGCGGAAGCGGGGGAGGCGCTGGCGTCTCCGGCGTGACAGGCTCGACGAGCGGCTCCGGCGATGGTGCCTTCCCCTTGAGGCGTGCGGGCAGCTCCGATGGCAGGAACCGGAGCAAGTCCTGCCGGGCTGCGGCCGGCACGTCGAGCACGATGGCACGCGGGGACTGATTAGCCCATAGACGCGCGAAGTTCTGCTCTTCACGCTCCACCCGCTCCGGTTCCGGACCCCAGCTCCTGTAGACGTTGATGCTCTCCCAGTTGCGCTGCCAGCCGGCCGTCGTCTCGTTGAGGCTGCCGGTCCAGGCGATCTTGTAGCCGGCGCGATCCTCGATGACCGCAGACTTCTCGTGGAAGATGGCCGTGCCCTCAACGGGGCGCCGGTTCGCGTCGCAGGGGACGGCGACCTTCACGTCGAGGTGGCCGCGGCCGACCATCCAGGCGAGCAGCTCCAGGGCATAGGCGGCGTCGGTGTCCGGCGGCGTCAGCGGCAACTCGGTGAGGCGGCGCTCGACCCTGTCGCGCAAGGTCTCACCCTCACGGATCGCGTCGATCTCGTCGCGGTCGAGCGTGCAACCGACGATGAGACGCATGCGCCCATCGTTGCGGACGAGGCCCTCGACGCCGCGGGCTGCCAGCGCCAGCGCGCCTGCGTCGAAGTAGCCGGTCAGGCGGTCGTAGCGCTCGGCATCCTGAAGCGCGGGGACGTAGAACATCTGAACGAGGTCGCCGTCCTCCGGGGTGTACTTGAGCTTCCAGTCGCGGTCGGTGAGCACCTCTCTACTCCCACGGATTCACGATCGCGACCCCAGTCGCCCCGAAATCGCCGACGTTGCGCGTCGCGACGCGCATGCCGTGCACCAGTGCGATCGCTGCGATCTGCCCGTCCTGGATGTTGAGCCGCCGGCCTGCGTGTTCCGCGGCGGCGGCCACATCGCCGTACCGCTCGGCGGCGCGTTCGTCGAACGAGAAGATTCGGCCGCGGAACTGCGCGCACGTCGCCCGCCAGAAGTGCAGCAGGCCTGACCGCCGGCGGCCGTCAGGCAGGCGTGCGATCCCGTACCGCAACTCCGCCAGGGCGACGGCAGGCAGCGCCAGCGCCGGCTCGTTGACTTCCAGCCACGCGATCACGCGTGGCTCGGGCACCGGTCGTGTCAACTCCGACAGGACGTTGGTGTCGACCAGGATCACGCCAGCTCTGCCGGCTCCTGCGGCTGCCTGTGTTCGCGGATGAACGGCTCGATGTCCTCGCCCGGCTCGACCAACGCGATCAGGTTGTGGGGGAACCTGCTTGTGGGCGCGGCTTCCTCGGCGGCGTCGTCGAGGAGCGAGCGCACCAAGGCTTCGAGGCTGCAACCGCGCTGTTCGGCGCGTCGCCGGAGCCTCGCCTTCGATTCCGCGGACAGGTTGCGAATCGTGATGCTGGCCATGGCACTTCTTGCGCTACTACGCCTATCAATGATTGCATGCAATCACCTTGTCGGCAACTGCGCCGGCCGGCGCGGGTTCACCCGCGCCGACGGCGGCAGAGCCGTACGGCGCGACCGGCTGCATCGTCATTCGCGGGCGCTGCGCCACAGGGCGAGCTGATCGGGCTCGTCGACGCGGTCGCTGTAGGCGAGGCGAGATAGCTCGTAGAGAGCCTGGAAGTCGTCGCCGGCAGCCCGCGCGTCGCCGGTCAGCTTCGCTCCGGTGATGTCCGGCGAGAGGGGCAGCACCTCGAGGACGGCTTCGAGCGCCGTCACGAACCGGGGCTCCTCGCCCACGCCGGCCCGGTCGAGCAGCTCCCGAGCTGCGGTCAGCGACCTGCTGCGGGCGGCGTGAGCTGCGTGGTGCAAAGCGTCGATCATGCCGCGCGAGCCATCGGCCGGGCCGAGCGCTCCGGTAGCCGCCCGGCGCGTGCTGTCCCACAGCGTGAGGTTGCTCCCCGATTTGTGCACGAGCCGTCCGGTCAGGTCGCGGTCGAGATCCACGCCGACGGCGCGCGCCAGCCGCAGCGCCTCGTCGTAGTCGAACACCGGCGCCCGGAACGTGTCCCACGCGAGCACGAAGAAGGCGGTGGCCGGGTCCAGGTCGGCGTTCGCCTTCAGGTGGGTCAGCCGCTCGAGCCGCCAGCGCTTGACCTCGCGCCGGGCGACATCGAGTGCGTCCTCCGGCGAGACAGCGTAGGGATCCCACGGTTCTTCCAGCAGAGTCTGCTGCCTGCGCCGCTCCTGCGGCCAGTCCCTTGGTTCGCCGCGCTGCAGCGGCCAGTGGCGGGAGAACTCTTCGAGCGCCGGACCGAACGCCGCCAAGAACAGATCGACGCCGCTGATGCTGGCGGCTTGGAACGCCTCGACGCGCTGGCGCACGGCCCCGGCGACCTGCGGCTCCACGTCTTCCCAGTAGCTGGCTGCGTCGGCCGGGTCGGCGGCCGGACGGGGACGGCAGGCGAGGAAGACCGTGCTATTGGCCGCCGCCTTGTCCCGGATGTGCAGGCTGCCCCCGGCCTCGGTGTTGATCGGCCACGATGCCGTGATCGCGAACCCGGCGTCCATCAGGCCGGTGGTGAGCGCGTCCCACGCCCCGGTCGCCTTGTGCGTGAACATCAGCGTCATGATGCCGTCCGGCTTCAGCACCCGGCGGCACTCGGCGAAGATCGCGGCCATCCGCTCCTGGTAGTCCTTGCCGGCGAGGGCGCGTGCGCCCGTCCGGCCCTGAAACTTGGCCGGATTGGCGACCGCCTCGTTCTCCTTGTCGGTCAACTGCCGCCGGAACAGCTCCGGGAAGACGCGCCCGGCGGTCCGCTTGAGCCAGACGTAGAAGAAGTCCGACAGCTCCGCGTACATCACGTTGTCGTAGTACGGCGGGTCCATGACGACGGCGTCGACGCTGCCGTCGGCGATGCGATCGAGGCTGTCGGCCGACTTGCAGGTGATGGTGACTGGCGGCGGCGCGGCCGTCTCGGCCAGTTGGGGCTCGGCCGCGTCGAGCAGGCCGCCGTCGCCGCCGGCTTCGGGATGGATCAGGGTCACCAGCTCGTCGATGCACTTGGCGGTCTGGCCGATGGCCCAGTCGTAGCCCAGGCCGGCGACCAGTGGGGCCATTTCGCCGTACGACCACTTGAACGAGAAGTCGTGTCGATCGAACGTGCCGGCCAGGACTTCACGATTCGCGTGCCAGCGCGTCATACGGGTGTTGTAGTTCAGCAGCTTGTCCAGCGAGAGCGCCAGATACCCGTAGGCCGCCTGCCGCACGTCGTCCAGCCGGCCCGCTCTGCGGTCCGCGTCAAGCATCTCCCGGAACACCTCCACGCTCGTGCCGTGGCACAGAAGCTGCCGGGGCGAGAACAGGTCGCGCCAGAATCGGACGCCGTAGATTCTCGACCGGTCGCAGTACATCTCGTCGTAGCGCTCGCTCGGCACGATGTCGAGCGCCTCCCACTGCGGCAGCTTCTCGCCGAGCCGTTCCCGGATGACCTCGCTGTTGTCGTCTTCGGGTCGTGGCGCCCGGTAGCCGCGGACCCACCTGTCCCGACCCCGTTTGCCGGATTTCAGGATCTTCCCGGGCACCCGCCGCTTGTAGACGACCGCGAAGAGTTGCTCGCCCATCCGCCCGGCTTGGGCCTGCCGCTTGATCTCGTCGCCATCGACCACCCGGCCGCAGTCGTCGTACGGACAGTGGCCATCGCCCCGGGCCACCGTGCCGGGAAACTGCTCCTCGGCCGACCCGACGATCTCGAACGCGCAGACGCGGCCGGGCGTGCCCGGCCCGTCGGCGCGGTCGGGCAACAGCCGGACGCCGGTGCCGTCGGGCGCGAGCCGCCAGTTCGGTGAGAGCGGCACGAGACCGTCGCAGTAGGGGCAGGTGACCGTGCGCGCCCAGAGGAAGTTCGTGGAGATCGCGTTCGATTCCGGCTCTGTGGGAAAGTGCGGCGCGAGGCGCTCTTCCCTCGCCCGCACGAAGCGTGCGGCCAGTTCCTCGAATGCCTCCTTGAGCGCGTTGCCGTGCACAGACGGCCACTCCGCCGTCGCGCGCATGATCAACGCGGAGACAGGATTGAGGTCGTTGGCGAACGCCCGGGCACCGAGCCGTAGCGCCTCGAATGGAATACTGCCTCCGCCGGCTGTTGGATCGAGCACCGCGAGGGCCGCGACGCCGCCGGCCCCGAACACGGTGCGCAGCCACTGTAGGTTGTCTCGTCCGGGAACGTGACTGAACGCCCGCGGATAGCTGTACGCCTGTCCCTCGAAGCGCACTCCTCGCCGACGGGCTTCGTCGATTCTGCGTCTCGTGGCGACCGGGTCGCCGTGAATCCCGAGCACGTGCAGGAACTTCTCCCGGTCGGCGTCCGCCGGCAGCAGCGAGGCGAGCACCGCCGCCCGCGACGCCACCAGCGGCCGCCGCGCCCACCATACATGGAGCCGGTTGGGCGCCGGGAACGGGGTCATCGGAGTCCGCTCCCGTGTGCTCTCGATGCCGAGCGCGGCAATCGGCAGCCAGCGCTCGATCAGGC
>CAYGCV010000315.1:0-4813 GCA_964348425.1 uncultured Vicinamibacteraceae bacterium
GCGTTCTACGGCGCAGACTCCTGGCCCGGCGCCGCTCTCACGCGAGCAGCGAGCGCAGCAGGACCGCCGGGTGCAGCGCCTCGACGCCGGCGAAGTCCCGCACCTGATGGCGGCACGACGTGCCGGCCGCGACCAGCACGCCGCCGGGACCGAGCGACCGTGCGGCGGGCAGCAGCCGGCGCTCGCCGATCTGCCGGGAGATCTCCAGGTGCTCCCGGGCGTAGCCGAACGACCCCGCCATGCCGCAGCAGCCCGAGTCCAGGTCGGTGACCCGTGCGCCCGGGACCCGCTCGAGCAGCGCCTTCGCCGCCGCCACCAGCCCGAGCGACTTCTGGTGGCAGTGGCCGTGCAGCAGGATCTCGGCGGGGCCGGCCCGCAGCGCCAGCGCCGCGGGCCGCTCGCGCAGGCAGCGTTGCAGGTAGTCCTCGAAGAGGATGCAGGCGCCCGCCACGTCGCGCGCCTGCGCCTGCGCCGCCCCGCGCAGCAGGGCCGGGACGTCGTCCACCAGGGCGGACAGGCAGCTCGGCTCGAGGAGCACGATGGGGGTGCCCGCCGCCGCCGTCGCGTGCAGGCGCGCGGTCACGTCCCCCGCCCGCTCGCGCGCCGCGGACAGCAGCCCCTGGGAGATCAGCGGTCGCCCGCAGCAGACGTCCGGTCCCAGGCCGACCGTCAGGCCGGCAGCTTCCAGCACGTCGGCGGCGGCGAGGCCGACCTCCGGATCGAAGTAGCTGGTGAAGGTGTCGTTGAAGAGGACGGCGTCCGGCGGACCGTCCGGTTCGGGCGCCCGCTCGCGCCAGCGGACCGCGAGCGGGCGCGCCGCCCGGCGCGGCAGCGAGCGCCGCCGATCGATGCCGAGCAGCCGCTCGCCGAGCGCGCGCACCCAGCCGGTCTCCAGCCACGGGTCGACGAGCGGCGCCACGCGCGCGGTCCACGCCGCGAGATCGTGGACGTGTCCGAGCACGCGCGCCCGCACCGGGGTCCTGTTCCGGCGCCAGTAGTCGGCGAGAAACTCGCTCTTGAGACGCGCCATGTCGACGCCCGTCGGACACTCGGTCTTGCACGCCCGGCACTCGAGGCACAGGTCCAGCACGTCGTAGACGCCGCGTTCGCCGAGCCCGGCATCCCGGGGGCCGGTCCGGCCGAGCGCGCCGGTCATCGCGAGCCGCAGCGCGTTGGCACGGCCGCGGGTCGAGTGCGCCTCGTCACGCGTCGCCATGTACGACGGGCACATCGTCCCGCTGAGGGTCTTGCGGCAGGCGCCGACGCCGCTGCACATCTCGACGGCCCGCCCCAGGCCGCCGTAGTCCGCGTGGTCGAAGGCGGCGGGCGGATCCGGGGTCCGGTAGCCGGCCCCGTAGCGCAGATTGGCGGTGAGCGGCGGTGAGTCGACGATCTTGCCCGGGTTGAGCAGCCCGTGCGGATCGAACGTGCGCTTGATGGTGCGGAACGCCTCGTACAGCGCCGGGCCGAACATGCGCGCCATGAAGGGGCCGCGCACGAGGCCGTCGCCGTGCTCGCCGGAGAGGGCGCCGCCGAACTCGAGCACCAGGTCGGCAATCTCGTTGGCGATCGACTCGAACTGCCGGACGCCCTGCGTGGTCTTCATGTTGACGACCGGCCGCACGTGCAGGCAGCCCACCGAGGCGTGGGCGTAGATGCCGGCGGTTGTCCCGTGGCGCCGGATGACGCCCAGGAACCGCTCGATGAAGTCGCGCAGCTTCTCCGGCGCGACGGCCGTGTCCTCGACGAAGGAGATGCTCTTGGCGTCGCCCTTCATCGCCATCGACAGGCCGAGCGACGACTCCCGCAGCTTCCAGATGCGCGCCTGGTCGGCCGGCGCCGTGGCCCGGGCCATGTGCGCCGCGACGCCCCGGCTCCGCAGCATGGCCTCCAGCCGGTCGAGCCGCGGCCCGAGCGCCGCGGCCGACTCGTCGTAGAGCTCGACGCAGAGCAGCGCGCCGCACTCGGTCCGCAGCACCGCCCACCGCATCGCGTCGAGCGCGGGGTTCTCCCTGGCGTGGTCCAGGATGGACCGATCCATCACCTCGACCGCCGACGGGCCGTGCGTCAGGATGGCCGGCGTCTCGCCGAGCGCGTCCAGCAGGTCGTCGTACTCGATGGTCAGCACCGCCCTGGCGGCCGGCAGCGGCACCAGGTTTAGGCGGGCCTCGACGATCAGGCCGAGCGTGCCCTCGGAGCCGACGATCAGCTTCGCGAGATTGAACGGCGCGGCCCGCGCGCCCGCCGCGACGAACGCATCGAGGTTGTAGCCCCCGACCCGGCGCACGATCTTCGGGTAGCGCCGCTCGATCTCGCCGGCGTGCTCCGCCGCCAACCGGCGGACGGTCCGATAGCACGCGCCTTCCAGGGTCGGCGCCGCGGACGCCCGTTCGAGCTCGTCCGGAGCGAGCGGCCGCAGGTGGGCAATCGAGCCGTCCGCGAGGGCGACGTGCACGTCGAGGACGTGATCGATGGTCTTGCCGTAGAGCACCGACCGCGCGCCCGCCGAGTTGTTCGAGATCATCCCGCCGATGGTCGCGCGGCTGGCGGTGGAGATGTCTGGCGCGAACCGCAGGCGGTGGGCGGCCAGCCGGGCGTTCAGCTCGTCGAGCACGATGCCCGGCTCGACGCGCGCCCAGCGCTCCTCGACGTTCACCTCGAGCACGCGGTTGAAGTACTTCGACGTGTCGAGCTGCAACCCCGGGCCAATCGCCTGACCCGCCTGCGACGTCCCGCCGCCGCGCGCGGTGATCGAGCAGCCGTGCCGGCGGGCGCAGGCGATCGCGGCGAGCACGTCCTCCCGCGAGCGGACGATGGCCACGCCCACCGGCTCGATCCGGTAGACGCTGGCGTCGGTCGAGTAGAGCGCACGCGAGACCGGGTCGAAGCGGACCTCGCCCTCGAGGCGGGTCTCGAGATCGCTGCGCAGGTCGGCCACTGCGCGCAGTATAGAACGGTGCGGCGTGCGCGGTGCGCTGGCGCTACCAGAGCGTAGCCACCAGCGACGACGCCACGATCTCCCGGTCGCAGGTCACCAGGGGAAGATCGAGAACCCGCGCCGCGGCGACTATCAACGCGTCGAACGGGTCGGGGTTCGGCCGGTACTCGTCCGCGAGAATCACCTGCTCGACGCCCAGGTCCAGGGGGTGGTACGCCGGATTGCTGAAGAGGTCGTCGGTGAAGCCGGCCAGCGGCCGCCGCAGATCGATCCGGCCGCGTCGAGCCAGCAGACTGACTTCCCACAGGACCGCGACCGGCACGTACATGATGGCTTCGCGCGCGTCGCACGCCGCGAAGAGAGCCGCTGCACGCCGGCCGAGGCGCCTGTCGCGCGCCGCGTAGTACAGCAGGGCGTGCGTGTCGCATACGGCGGCGGTGGCCTTCAGCGTCACTACAGCTCAATCAAACGGGGCTGCGCCCCGCCCCCCCGGCGTCCGCGTCTGCACGGTTCTAACGGCGCAGACTCCTATCTGTCGGTGCGCCGGGATTTCCGGTCGTACCGCGCCCGCTGCTCGTGGACTGCGGCGTTGCCGCCGAGCGCGGCGTCGAACAGGGCGCGCAACTCACGATCCGCGGTCGCCGGCTCGAAGTCCCGGAGACCGACGGTGCCTGCCACCGATCGTGGCGCGCTCCCGAGGCGCCGCCCGCCGGCACGCGCCTCGCCCACGAGATCGTCCACGACGCGGCTGACGCTGCCGCCGGGACCGGCCTGCGCGCGCAGCCAGATCAGGTTGTCCGTGTCGAGCGTCATCGAGACGGCGCGCTTCGCCATACGATGATTATACGACAAACAGGCTGGTTCAGCTCCGCTGCCGTCCGCGGTCTTCCACAGGCCACCCCGCAGCGTCGCACGGCAGCGCGTCAGAAACCCTCATACCCCGCCCGAGGGCGTCGGTCAGATCCGCATCCAGGCTCCGAAAACGGTGGGTGAGCGTGCCAAGTACGCGATAATTGCCGCCTGCCGGCCGTGACCCGATGGCAATTTCTGGCCATGTCGGGTCCCGAGCCGGGAAGGTGGCTATTCGTGACACACGTCGCATATCCCGGCGTCGCAGCAATTGCAGGTTCCCGCGCCCGCTCCGGCGGGTTCGCACCGGCCGTCCGGCTCGTCCTCGCGGCCGCGGCGCTGCTGGCGATCGCGCCTGCGGAAGCGGCCGCCCAGGTCGTCGAGCGCGTCGTCGACGGCGACACGATCATCGTTCGCGACGTCGGCCGCGTGCAACTGATCGGTGTCGACACGCCGGAGACGGTCCATCCGAGCCGGCCGGTCGAGTTCTTCGGCAAGGAAGCCAGCGCGTTCACGAAGCGGCTGGTCGACGGCAAGCGGGTGCGCCTGGAGTACGACCAGCAGCGGACCGACCGCTACGGGCGGACCCTGGCGTACGTCCACCTCCCGGACGGCACGTTCGTCAACGCCGAGATCATCAGGCGCGGCTACGGCCACGCCTACACCCGCTTCCCCTTCAAGTACCTCGAACGGTTCAGGGGGCTCGAACGCAATGCGCGTCGCGCCGGCCGCGGCCTGTGGGGCTCCGCGGCGCCGCAGGCGCGGCCCGCGGCCGAGCCGTCTGCCGGCGCGCCGGCCGCGCTCGCCCGCTGGGACGACAACCGGAACGGCCGCATCTCCTGCGCCGAGGCCCGGCGGCACGGGATCGCGCCGGTGCCCCGCGGCCATCCCGCGTACGGTCACATGCGCGACGGCGACAACGACGGCGTAGTGTGCGAGTGAGTCGGGACCCCCCCGGCGCGGCACCCCAGCCCGGCCAGGTACGCAAGGAGTCTGCGTCGTAGAAAGAGCGCAGACTCCGCAATG
>CAYGCV010000316.1:0-4811 GCA_964348425.1 uncultured Vicinamibacteraceae bacterium
CAGACGCGCCCCTGGCCGTCGATGCTGCGCACCATCTACGGCGATCACGACCGCTTCGTGGCCACCTACTGGAACCGCTGGGGGCGCGACGTCTATGTGACCGGCGACGGCGCCAAGGTGGACGACGACGGCTACTTCTGGCTGCTCGGCCGCGTCGACGACGTCCTGAACGTCGCCGGCCACCGGGTCGGGACCATGGAGGTGGAGAGCGCCCTCGTGGACCACCAGGAGGTGGCCGAGGCGGCCGTGGTCGGCAAGGCGCACGAGATCAAGGGACAGGCCGTCTGCGCCTTCGTCACCCTGAAGGAAGGCGTGCAGGCCTCCGACGCCAAGCTCGAGGAGTTGCGGCAGCACGTGGCCCAGAAGATCGGCGCCATCGCCAAGCCCGACGAGATTCTCTGGACCGCGGACCTCCCGAAGACTCGCTCCGGCAAGATCATGCGCCGCCTGCTGCGCGACATCGCGGCCGGCAAGGCGCTGGGCGACGTGACGACGCTGGCCGACCCCTCGATCGTCGCGCAGTTGCGCGAGCAGTACGAGGAAAAGGAGGGCTGATCCGCGCCGTCGGACGGCCTTCAGGCGGCCGTGCTGCAGAGTCTGTTCCCTTCCTGCTTTGGCCTCCGGAGGCGGGCGGCGACCGATTCGCCAGCCCGCCGGGGCGTCAGGAGGTGAAGCGGGCGGCGGAGGAGACGAGCCGCTGCATCGCCTGCTCGAGGCGCGTCAGCGACTCCGTGACCCGCCGGCGAGCCGCCGCGTCGGCGTCCGACCCGGTCTGCGCCGCCAGATCGGCGACGGCAGGCAGGGCGTCGGCCAGGGCCCGCTCCGTCTCGGCGACCGCCGCCAGCATCGCGTCGTGCAGGTCGGCGTCGACGACGCGGTACGGCATGCTCGTTGGCCCTCGGAGGCGGCCGGGCCGAGCCGGCCGCTGGAGTGTCAGTCGTGACACCATACACGATGCCCAGCCCGGACGCTGCTGCCCAGCCCGCTCCGCCACGAGTCTTCCGCCATGCGCATCGTGAGCTGGAACGTCAACGGCCTGCGGGCGTGCGCCCGGAAGGGTTTCCTCCGCTTCCTGGCCGATTCGCAGGCCGACATCGTCGGCATCCAGGAGGTGCGAGCCTACGAGCACCAGTTGGAGCCGAGCGTGCGTGCGCCGGACGGATGGCACGCCGCTTTCTCCGCCGCAGAGCGTCCCGGGTACAGCGGGGTCGGCCTCTACTCCCGCATGGCGCCCACGCGGGTTGATACGACGCTGGGCGAGCCGAGGTTCGACGCCGAGGGTCGCCTTCTGGTCGCGCACTTCGGGCGGCTGGCCGTTGTGTCGGTCTACTTCCCCAAGGGGAGCGGCCGGGACCGGAGCAATCGACGCGTGCCCTACAAGCTCGCCTTCTATGCGGCGCTCTTCGATCGCCTGCAGGCTCTGCGACGCCGGGGGCCGGTGCTCGTCATCGGGGACTACAACACGGCGCGCGAGCCGATCGACCTGGCGCGGCCGGCCGCCAACACGAAGACGAGCGGCTTCCTGCCGGAGGAAAGGGCGGAGCTGACGCGCTGGATCGACGCCGGCTGGGTGGACACCTTCCGCCGGCTGCATCCCGGCGAAACCGGCCACTACACGTGGTGGCGCCAGTGGGGCGAAGCCCGGCGCAACAACATAGGCTGGCGCATCGACTACGTCCTGGCCTCCCCCACTGCCGCGCGGCGGGTCGCCGACGCCTTCATCTGGCCGCACGTCACCGGATCCGACCACTGCCCGGTCGGCGTCGACCTGTCCACCTGAACCCCGGCCCGCGAGTACGCGCAACGCAATGGCGCTCGAAAGGCCGTGGGCTGTCGTCGCGCGCCAGTCGGGCGCCGCCCGGCGCTCACGGCAGCGGCGGGAGCGTTAGCCGACTGCCGGGCGGGCGCTGCACGTCGAATGCCTTGAGCGTGTAGTTGACCAGCGTGTAGTGGCCGACGAGGCCCGCGATGTCCATCAGGCCCTGGTTGCCGAAGATGCGCTGCGCGGCCTCGAACGCCTCACGGCTCAGCTTCGGCTCCCGGATCAGCTCGCGGACGACGCGGATGATGGTCCGCTCCGGCTCGCCCAGGCCGGCCACGTCGCCGGCATCCGCCAGCGGAGTGTCCCAGCGGAGCAACTCGATGATCTCCTCCTCGAGCCCCGCGTTCAGCCCCAGCGGCTCGTGAGCGGACCACTCGTACTGGCTGTTCAGCGCGCGCGCCGCGGTCAGGATGGCGAGCTCGGCAAGCCGCTGGTCCCGGTTGCCGTCGGCCCCGAAGCGCAGGTACGTGCTGGCCGGGAACAGGTGCTCGGCCATGAGCGGGCTGTACATCCACATGCCGATCGGGCCGCGCAGTCCACTCGCGTAGCGGCTCTCCGGATGGACGATGACGTCATGGGCCCGCCGGCCGTCCGCGTCGAGCGACTCTCGCGCGATCCGCGGGAGCCGCGCCCAGGAATCCTCGTGGATGTCCGGCGGGATGTCCGCGGGCGTCACGACGTGCGGGGTGAACGTCTCGCGCTGGGCCGCGGCGGCGGCCGCCGGGGCGCCGGCGGCGTCGACGACGATGTCCGCATCGCACGCGACAAGGGCGGGCAGGGAGAGCGCCAGGACGAAGAGCCTCAGCGTCACGGTTAGCCTCCTTCGGGCAGGGACGGCGGATCCGCCTTGCTGCTATGCTGCGACGCGGCGCCGCTCCGGTGCAAGCCCGCGGGAGGCCGACCGTCGATGTCGCTCAACACCTCGCCTCCCGGTTCGGCTGCTCCTGGCCGTGGAGCACGCTCGTGCTGTCCTGCGACGGGCGGGTCGTCTGCGGCTGCGCCGACCCGTACATGCGGCGCGTGCTGGGCGATGCGCGGGCGCAGACGCTCACGGAAGTCTGGAACGCGCCGACCGTTCTGGGCCTGCGTGCGGACCTCAACGCCGGCGGCTCCCGGTTCTGCGGCGACTGCCCGCTGAAGCTGCCGCTGGCGGACGATGCCGCGCCCCTCGTCCGACCGGTCGACGCCGGGCCGTTGCCGTCGCGGCTATACGTCGAGTGCACCGCGGCGTGCAACATCTCGTGCTTCGAGGCCTGCTGCGCCCCGGAGACCGGCATCACGCGGACCCGGCAGGCGGGCATGCTCGACTTCGACCTCTTCACGCGCGTGGTCGACGAAGCCGGTCCGGGGCTCGCGCGGATCGACTTCTTCAACTACGGCGAGGCGTTCCTGCACAAGCGCGCCGTGGAGATGTGCGAGTACATCAAGCAGCGGTTCCCGCAGACCTACCTCTACACGAGCACCAACGGGCTGGCCCTGAGCGAGGCGCAGGCCGTCCGGCTGGTCCACTCCGGCATCGACGAGGTCACCTTCTCTATCGACGGCGCGTTCCCGGAGAGCTACGCCCGCTACCGGCAGCGCGGCCGACTCGACGTCGCGCTGCGCACCCTGCGCACGATGACGGTCGAGAAGCGGCGTGCCGGTCGCGACCTGCCGTTCCTCAACTGGCGCTACATCCTGTTCCGGTGGAACGACGGCGTGGACGAGATGGACCGCGCTCGCGAGCTCGCGGCGGAGATCGGCGTCGATCGCCTGACGTGGGAGGTCACCGACCATCCCGAATCGGCCTACTCGCGCCGCTTCGCCCCGGGAACGCCGGGGCACGCTGCGATTCGGCGCGAGATCTGGGACGACAACAACCTCGGCAACGCGATACCGGGCGCCACGCCGCGCGCGCGCATCGACCTTCCGGCGCGCGTCCCCGGGCTGCCCCTGCTCGGCCGGCGCGGAGGTCGCATGCGACTGCGAACCCGCGTGCACAACCTCTCGAGTCGGCCTTTCCCGGCCCAGGCGACCTACGGCCGCCGGCTCGTGCGGCTCGGCGCCCAGCTCTGCACGTCCGACGGGGCGGTGGCGAACCGCGATCACGCGCGCGCCCGGCTCCCCGCCACGCTACCGCCGCGCGACGCGACCGACGTGGCGATTCAGGTCCCGGTGCCGGAAGCGCCGGGCCGCTACCGGCTGAAGCTCGACCTCGTGGCGGAAGGCATCGACTGGTTCGAGGCGTGCGGATCGCCGACGACGAGCCGAGCGCTGCTGGTCTGGTAGGCGGCAGTAGCCGGTCGGCCGCTTATACTGTCCTGCGATGCAGACACGCGCCCGGCATACGGTGGCCGCGCTGACCGCCGCCATCGGCCTCACGGCTGGGGTAGCGATCACGGGTGCCCCCCCCTTTCCGGCGGCCGGCGGCCGGAGCGTGCAGGTCGCGGACCCGCCGCTCTTCCGCTGCACGGACGCGACGCGCGTCGCGGCGGGCGCGGTCGGCTTGACGCTCTGCGATGCCGCACCGACCCGGGACCTCGTCGATCGCGCAGAACGCGACAACCTGCAGGTGCGCTCCGGCGCCCTCGTGGTGACGGTCGCGCCCGGGGGTCCCGCCGCCCGCGAGGGGTTGCTGCCGAAAGACATGATCTTCCGGGTGGCCGGTTCCGACGTCGACGGGGGCCGTGAGGCGGCCGTGCGCCTCGCGGATGTCGGGGCAGCGAGCGACACCCTCGTCAACTTCCTCCGCGCAGGGCGCCCGTACCGCGTCAAGCTGCGGCGCTGATCGGCGTGCATCACCTGTCGGCCGCCCGCCTGCCGACCCTGTCGCTCGCCGTGGCGACCGTCGGCGTCACCCTGTTGGCTGCGGCCGGCCCGTTCGCCCGGCCTGCGCTGGCCCACCCGCTGGCGTTCACCGAGGTGAGGCTGACAGTCGGGCCCGGCCGCGCCGGGGCGGGCGCCCACCCCGACGCCCGCGACGCGCGCCCGCGCGGCGGCCCGCCCGCCC
>CAYGCV010000317.1:0-4798 GCA_964348425.1 uncultured Vicinamibacteraceae bacterium
AGGAACTGGTGGTAGCGCACCATGTCGAGCAGCGGATAGGTGCAGACGACCGCCCCGAACAGCTCGGGCCGCTGGTTCGACACCGCGCCGACGAGCAGCCCGCCGTTGCTCCCGCCGCCGATGGCCAGCCGCGCGCTGGTGGTGTAGCCGGCGGCGATCAGGTGCTCCGCCGCGGCGATGAAGTCGTCGAACACGTTCTGCTTGTTGGCGAGCATGCCCGCCTCGTGCCACGCCTCGCCGAACTCGCCGCCGCCGCGCATGTTCGCGAGGGCGAACACGCCGCCGGCCTCCAGCCAGGCGGTGGCCAGCGCGGAGAACGTCGGCGTCAGGCTCAGGTTGAAGCCGCCGTACCCCGTCAGGTAGGTCGGGTTGCTGCCGTCGAGCGCCACGCCGGGCCGGTGGACGATGAAGATCGGCACGCGCGTCCCGTCCGGCGACCGGAACCACTCCTGCGTGACCTGGTACGCGCCGGCGGCCACGGGCAGCGCCGCGGCGGCCCACACCGTCCGCTCGCCGGTCTCCAGGTCGTAGCGGTAGATGGTGCTGGGGACGTGGAAGGTCTCGAACGTGAAGAATGCCTCGCTGCTCTGCCAGCGTCCCGTTCCGCCGCCCACCGAGCCGACCGCGTCGAACGCGATGTCGCGGACGTGCGTTCCGTCGAGCTCGTGGATCGCGACGCGGGGCTGGACGTCCTCCAGGTACGAGACGGCGAGCCGGCCGCCGAGCCCGCTGGCGGACTGCACGACGACCGCGTCGCGCTCCGGGATCACCTCGCGCCAGTTGTCGACCGCGGGGCGCGCGGGATCCGCCAGCACCACGCGCTTGTTCGGCGCATCGAGGTTCGTCGTGATGACGAGCTGGCCGCCCGCGAAATCGGCCCACGATTCCGATACGCCGTCGGCGATGGCGGTCAGAAACGGTCCGTCGCCGCGGAGGTCCTTCACGTGGATCTCGGTCGGGCCGGACGAGCCCTCGATGACGTGGACGACCAGCCAGCGCCCGTCGTCGGACAGCAGCGTGACCGGAATGTGGTGGCGCTCGTAGCCCTCGCCGAAGATCTGCCGGTCGGTGGCCGGGTCGCTCCCGAGCGCGTGGTACATGACGCGCGGGGTCACGTCGCCGTAGCGCTCGTAGTAGAAGCCCGCGCCGTCCGGCGTCAGCGACACGCCGCCGTAGCGGGCCGCCGGGAGCACGTCGGGCAGGTCCTCGCCCGTGTCCACGTCGCGGAGGCGGATCGAGACCTCGTCGACGCCGCCCTCGCGCACCGCGTAGGCCACCAGCCGGCCGTCGTCCGAGATGTCGCGCAGCGCGACGCTCGTCGTGTGGTCGGGGCTCAGCGGATGCGGGTCGATGAGCACGCGGTCGGCCCCGCCGACGCCCTCGCGGACGTAGACCACCGCGAGGTTCTGGTCCGCGCGCCGCCGGCTGAAGAAGTAGCGCCCGCCGCGCTCGCTCGGCAGGCCCCAGACGTCCCGCTCGAGCACCTCGGCAGCCAGCTCCCGCAGCCGCCCGCGGCCCGGCAACATGCCCAGCACCGTGTCCGTGTACTCGTTCTGCGCGTCGATCCAGGCGCGCGTCGCGGGCGACTGCTGATCCTCGAGCCAGCGGTACGGATCGCGCACCTCGACGCCGTGCAGCGTCTCGACGATCTCGTGGGCTTCCGTCGGGGGCGGCGGCGGCACGCTGATTCCCTGTTCCTCGGCGGCGCAGGCCGCCAGCAGCGCCGCGGCGGCGCACCCTGCGACTCGTCGCGATCCGGCCATCACGTCCTCCCGAGCCCGCCAGCGCGCGGCCTGCAACGCCGGTACGTGCGGCGCGGGCGGCGGGCGGTGCTCAGCCGCTCTCCGGCGCGAGCACGCCCGCGAGCCAGCGGCCGATGTCGCCGAGCTCCTCGGCGGCTATCTGATGCGCCATCGGGTACTCGTGCCAATCCACGTGGTAGCCGGCCTCGACGAGCAGGTCGCGGCTCGCGGCGGCGCGCTCCAGGGGCACCATGGCGTCGGCCGTGCCATGCGCTGCGAAGACGGGCGTGGACCGGTTGGCCTCGGTCGCTTCCGCGGCCAGCGTCGCGGGCAGCACCAGATAGGCCGAGAGGCACATGACCCCGGCCAGCGTCTCCGGATACCGCAGGCCGGCGAAGAGCGCCATGGCGCCGCCCTGGGAGAAGCCCCCAAGGACGACCCGGCCGGCCGGGACCCCGCGCTCGGCCTCGCGTGCGATGAGCTCGTCGATCCAGCCGGCCGACTCGCGGATCCGGCGCTCGTCCTCGGCGGCCGCTCCGAACCCGGCCACGTCGTACCAGGCCGGCATGATCAACCCCATGTTGATCGTCACCGGAATCCGCGGTGCGTTGGGAAACACGTAGCGCACCGCGAGGTCGGCCGGCAGGTCGAGCAACGGCGGCACGTCCTGGAAGTCGTACGCGCTGGCGCCCAGGCCGTGCATCAGGATGATGGAGGCCGATGCCGGCCCGGGCGGCTCGATTTCCAGCGTCTCGAGATGCGGCGTCTTCGTCAGCGGTATCCGTCCGGCTCGGATGCTACTGGTCCAGTTGCGACAGCGACCGGTAGTACTCCTCGATGAGCTCGCGGAACCCGGGCGGCACGTCGTCGGACCGCGCGAGGAAGAGGTCCTCGTTCTCGGTGTCCACCTCGCGCCGCAGCCGGTACTCGAAGCGTTTCAGGTTCTCCAGCAGGAGCGACTGCAGCCCGGCGAGCACGGCCGCATCCTGATACACGCGCGGGTCGTCGAACTCGCGCATGCGCTGGATGATCTCGTTCAGCTCGTCCGCCGGGAAGTTCTCCGGCTCGAGCAGCCGCCGGATGTCCTGCGCGTCGGCCAGCCGCTCCTGGAGCTCCCGCTGCCACTGCCGGATGTCCTGCGGATCGAAGTAGTAGCTGCCGGGCCGCTGGTCGCCCCAGCCGCCCGGGCCGAACGGATTGCCGAACGTGTCGCCGATGCCCGGTTGGCCGTCGGCGAGACTGTCGGCCGACGGCTCGCCCGCCTGCTGGCCCGCGCCCTCAGCCTGACCGTCCTGCTGCTCCTGCCCGCCGGACGGCTGCCCGTCCGCCGACTGCTCGGCCTCCTGCCACATCCGGTGCTCGAGCGATTCGAGGCCGCGCATCAGGTCCCGGGTCTGGTCGAGCGCCTGCGCCAGCGCGTCGCCCGCCGTCTCCCCGACGGCATCCGCGGCCGCGCGCAGCTTCTCGCGCAGCTCCTCGATGTCGTTTCCGATCTCCTCCTCGAAGGCCTGGGCGGTCTCGGGCGCCCGGCTGCGGACCAGCCCGCGCGAGTAGCGGATCTTCTCCTTGAGCTTGTTGTCCCGGATGCTGTTGGCGGCGTCCCCCAGACGCTGCGACGCATTGCGCTGCTCGCGGCGGAACTCGGCCGCCGTGGAGTCGATCTCGCGCTCCAGGTCCGCCACCTCGTCCTCCATGGCGGCCTTCTTGTCCATCAACCCCTGCAGCCGCCGCATGCGCTGATCGTCGCTGAGGCCCACCAGCCCCGCCACGTCGTCGGCGACCTCGCGCTCCTCGTCGGCAAGCCGGTTCGCCCGCCGCAGCGCGTCCTCGATGTCGCGCTCGAGGCGTCCGGCCTGCTCGCTCGACAGCCGGTCCTGGACGTCACGCAGGCGATCGAGCGCGGTCCCGGCCTCGGCGAATCCCAGGTTGTCGCTGTTGGCAGCAGCCCGGCGCATGGCGTCTGCGGCTTCCTGCAGCCGGCGCGCCGCGTCCATCATCTGCGGCGAGCTCATCTCGCGCGCCAGCCGCTCCAGGCGCCGCGCGGCCTCCTCGGCCTCCTCGGCCAACGCCCGCTGGCCCGCGCCGCCGCCCTGGGCCGACTGCTGCCCACGGGCGAGCCGGCGCTGCCGCTCCGCCTCGCGCTCCTGTCGCCGCGCCAGCTCGCGGAGCCGCTCCATCATCTCGTCGAGCGTTTCGTCGGCCTGCTGCTGCTGGCCGCGCTGCAGCGTCTCGTACTGGTTCTGCAGCTTGTCGAGCTCGAGCTCGAAGAGGTCCGCCAGGTCCTCCGCGGCCTGGCTGCCGCCGCCACCGCCACCGCCACCGCCGCCGCCGCCCATCGAGACCAGCACCTCCTCGTAGGCCTCCTCCGCGCGCTGCAGGAACTGCAGCGCGCGCTGCTCGGGCGGCAGCGCGCCGGGCGCGTCCTGCCCCTGCAGCTCCGCCTCGGCCTCGCGCATGGCGTCCACCGCCTGCGGCAGCAGCTCGCCGATGCTGCGGAACTCCGGATCGGCCGGCATCACGCGGCTGTTCATGCGGCGCAGCAGCGTCTCGACCTGCTCGCGGAGCCCGCCCTGGGCCAGCGTCAGGAAGACGAGATTCTCGCGGTACTCCTCGTCGGTGTAGTCGCTGCGGTCACGGACCACGTTGAACGTGCCGGCCACGATCTCCCGCTGCGCCTCCGACAGCGCGCGCGGGTCGGTGCCCACCCCGCCGGCCCCGCCCATGCCGCCCTGCGACGTGGCGCTGCGATAGTCGCGGCTGAAGGCACGGATCTGCAGGAAGTACAGGTCGCTCTTGACGTCCCCGTCCTCCTGCGCGAGGTTGCGGTCGGTCGCCCGCGCGTAGTACGAGACGAAGTCGCCGGGCTCGAGCTCGAGCTCCTCGAGGAAGAAGGTGTGTCCGGCCGATACCTCCCTGAGCGCGCTGTCCTGTCCGTCGAACAGCCCCACGGTCTGCTCGGGACCGCCGTTGACCGAATAGACCAGATCCAGCGACAGCAGCCCGAAGTCGTCGTCGGCCCGCGCCTCGACGAACACCTCCTCGATGGCGCTGGCCGT
>CAYGCV010000318.1:0-4697 GCA_964348425.1 uncultured Vicinamibacteraceae bacterium
TAGCTTAGGCGTCTTTCACCGCGTGCAGTATGGGCCGGGCGCGCCCCGCGCGGCGGTTGACTAACTCAGGCTGCGGCCCGGGGGGGGGCGCGGCCCCGGCCAGCGCGGCCGCCCGGCCGTACAGGCGGATGCCCCCCGCCTCCTTGCGGACGTCGACGAGATCCGGCCGCTCGCCGTACACCTGGAAGAACCGCTCGGCCAGATCCGCAGCCGGCGGGTAGTGGAAGACGGTGCGGGGACCGCTCTGCAGCCGGAAGCCGACCGTGGCGTGCGCCAGGGCGAGCTGGGTCAGCGCGCGCGAGATGTGCCCCGTCTCCGCGCGTTCGGACTTGAGGAACTTGCGCCGCGCCGGGACGTTGTAGAAGAGGTCACGGACCTCGACGCGGGTCCCCTCGGGTAGCCCGGCCTCCGCGACCCCCGCCAGCGCGCCGCCCGACACCCGCACCTCGACGCCCGTCGACGCGCCGCGCGGGCGCGTGCGCAACCGCAGGCGGGAGACCGACGCGATGCTGGGCAGCGCCTCGCCCCGGAAGCCGAGCGTGCCGATGGCGGCGAGATCGTCGACGCTGCCGATCTTGCTCGTCGCGTGGCGCTCGACCGCGAGCTCGGCGTCGGCCGGGAGCATCCCCTCGCCGTCGTCCTCGACCCGGATCAGCCGCTTGCCGCCCAGCTCGATCGCCACCGCCACGCGCGCGGCGCCCGCGTCCAGGCTGTTCTCGACGAGCTCCTTGACCGCCGACGCGGGCCGCTCGACGACCTCGCCGGCCGCGATCTGGTTGGCGAGCTCGGGGGGCAGCCGGTTGATCCTGCCCATGCAGCCACCGTCAGCGCCGGGCGAGCGCCGCCTGCGCCGCCGCCAGGCGCGCGGTCGGGACGCGGAACGGCGAGGCGCTGACGTAGTCGAGGCCGACGTCCTCGAAGAAGTCGATCGAGGCGGGGTCGCCGCCGTGCTCGCCGCACACGCCGAGCTTGAGCTTCGCCCGCGCGCCGCGCCCCCGCTCCACGCCGATGCGCACCAGCGCGCCGACGCCCTCCGCATCGATCGACTCGAACGGATCCCGGGTCAGGATGCCGCGGTCCTGGTAGTCCTTGAGGAACTTGCCGATGTCGTCGCGGGAGAACCCGAACGCCAGTTGCGTCAGGTCGTTCGTGCCGAACGAGAAGAAATCGGCGTCGGCGGCGATCTCGCCGGCCACGAGCACGGCGCGCGGCAGCTCGATCATGGTCCCCACCAGGTACTTCACCTTGACGCCGGCCACGCCCATCGTCTCGGACGCCATCCGGTCGATCACCGCCTTCTGGTCGCGGAACTCGCCGACGTCTCCCACGAGCGGCACCATGATCTCGGGAACGACCCTGACGCCCTCCTGCGCCAGCCGGCAGGCCGCCTCGATGATGGCGCGCGCCTGCATCTCCGCGATCTCGGGATAGCTGATGGCCAGCCGCACGCCGCGGTGCCCCATCATGGGATTGAACTCGTGGAGCTGCTCGACGCGCCGCAGCAACGCCCGCTTCTCCTCGAGTCCCTCCGTCCGGCCCTGCGCCTCCGCGCGCGCGATCTCGACCATCAGCTCCTCGCGCTTCGGCAGGAACTCGTGCAGCGGCGGGTCGATGAGGCGGATGGTGACCGGCTGGCCGCGCATCGCCTGGAAGACGCCGTAGAAGTCCTCGCGCTGCAGCGGCAGCAGCTCGTCGAGCGCCGCCCGCCGGTCGGCCTCGGTCTCGGCCAGGATCATCCGCTGGACGATCGGGATCCGCTCCTCCCCGAAGAACATGTGCTCGGTGCGGCAGAGGCCGATGCCGCGGGCGCCGAAGGCGTACGCCGTCGCGGCCTGGTCCGGCTGGTCGGCGTTGGCGCGGATGCCGAGGCGGCGAACCTTGTCGGCCCACCTCAGCAGCTTCGAGAAACGGCCGTAGATGTCCGACTTGCGCCGGTTCAGCTCGCCGGCCAGCACCTGCAGGATCTCGCTCGGTTGCGTCGGCACCCGGCCGATCTTCACCTCGCCGGTCAGCCCGTCGAACGAGACGTAGTCGCCCTGCTCGAACCGCTGTCCGTTGACGGTCACGACGCGCCGGGATTCCGAGACCTGGAGCTCCCCCGCCCCGACCACCGACGGCTTGCCCATCTGCCGGCCGACCACCGCGGCGTGCGACGTCATGCCCCCGGTGGCGGTCAGCACCCCCTGCGCGACGTGCATGCCGTGGATGTCGTCCGGCACCGTCTCCTTGCGGACCAGCAGCACGTCGCGGCCTTGACCGGCCCAGCGCACCGCCTCGTCGGCCGTGAACACGACTTCCCCGCAGGCCGCCCCCGGCGAGGCCGGCAGACCGCGCGTCACCGCCGGCAGCGCCGCCCACGCCTCGGGGTCGAAAACCGGCGCCAGCAACTGCGTCAGCGCGTCGGGGTCGACCATGCGCACGGCGTCCTCGGGCTCGATCACGCCTTCCGCCACCAGGTCGGTCGCAATCACCACCGCGGCATGCCCCGTGCGCTTGCCGTTGCGCGTCTGGAGCATGTACAGCTTCTCTTCCTCGATGGTGAACTCGAAGTCCTGCACGTCGCGGTAGTGCTGCTCCAGCCGCTTGGTGATGGCGCGCAGCTCCTCGTAGGCCCGCGGCATCACCTGCTCCAGCGCCGCGATCGGCTGCGGCGTGCGGATGCCCGCCACGACGTCCTCGCCCTGGGCGTTGATCAGGAACTCGCCGTAGAACTCGTTGGCGCCGGTCGCCGGGTTGCGGGTGAAGCCGACGCCCGTCCCGGAGCGCTCGCCGGTGTTGCCGAACACCATGGCCTGCACGTTGACGGCCGTGCCGATGGCGTCGGGGATGTCGTAGATGCGGCGGTACTCCTTCGCGCGCGGATTCTGCCACGAGCGGAAGACTGCGTCGCGCGCCATGCGGAGCTGGCGCCGCGCATCCAGCGGGAACGGCTCGCCGCTCTCACGAATGACGACCGCCTTGAAGCGCTCGACCACCTCGCGCAGCGCCACCTCGTCGAGCCCGGTGTCGAGCGTGACGCCGCGGTGCGCCTTGACGCCTTCGAACTCCTTCTCGAACGCCTCCTTCGGAATGTCGAGGACGACGTTGCCGAACATCTGGATGAAGCGGCGGTAGCTGTCGAACGCGAAGCGGCCGTTGGAGGTGCGCGCCTTCAGTCCCTCGACAGCGCGGTCGTTCAGACCGAGGTTCAGGATCGTATCCATCATCCCCGGCATGGAGAACCTGGCGCCCGAGCGGACCGACACCAGCAGCGGCCTGTCCGCGGCGCCGAGCCGGGCGCCCACGAGCTTCTCCAGCCGGCCCAGATGCGCCTCCATCTCCCGATCGATGGCGGCCGGCACGCGGCGGCGCTGCGCGTAGTAGGCCGTGCAGGCGTCGGTCGACACCGTGAAGCCGGGCGGCACCGGCAGCCCGGCGTTGGTCATCTCGGCGAGGTTCGCGCCCTTGCCGCCGAGCAGATCCCGCAGCGTCCGGTCGCCCTCGGCGGAACCGCCGCCGAAGAAGTAGACGTGCTTGTGCTCGGGCGCGGCGGCTGCCGTCTTGCCGGCAGGCTTGCGGCTGGATTTTCTCGCGGCGGTCGTCTTCGTCGGCGGCGTCTTGGACATGCGTTCTGGCCGGCCCTCGCAGGCGTTCTCCGGACGGCAGACTGGGGATCGATTGGCGGTTCGGCGCGCAGTACGAACACGCTATTCTAGCAGTCGCCGAGGCCGAGCAACGCCTGCTGCCAGGGCAGCAGCGCGTCGCGGCCGGCGCCGCCGCCGGTGACGACGGCCTCGAGCGCGGCGCGCGACGCGATCAGGTCCGGCTCGAGCGCCAGCTCGGAGGCGGCGCGGTCACGCCGCCGCTTCAGCGCGGCCACCTCTCGATCCTGCTCCGGCGCGAGGCGCGCGCGGCGCCTGGCCGCCGGCCGGGCGGGCCAGGCGTCCCGCTCGAGCTGCAACGCGCCGGCCGCGGCCCGCTGGAAGCGCGCCTGCCGGGCGGCGCGCAAGCCGCGCGGCGCCACGGCCTCGGCCCGGTCGAGGCGCTGCGCGGCGTCGACGAGGTCCTGGTTCGACAGGATGTGAAACGGCGGCCGGTCGACGGCCCGCGCCTCCTCCTCGCGCCAATGCCACAGCGCGCGCAGGACCGCGCTGGCGCGCGCGCCGAGCGTATGGCTGCCGCGCACGCGCCACTCGGTCTCCGGGTCGCGCTCGCGCACGACGCGCGCGGCCGCCACCGCGCGCCGGCACGACTGCTCAAGCCACGCCACGCGGCCGAGCTCCGTCAGGCGGCGCTCGAGCCGTTCCGCCAGCGGGAGCAGATAGCGCGTGTCGTTGCGGGCGTAGCGGGTCAGTTGCGGGGTCAGCGGCCGACGCGCCCAGTTGGCCGTCTGCAGGCCCTTGGGCAGCGCGACGCCGAAGTGCTCGGCGACCAGCGCCGCGTAGCCGTAGCGCGCGGCGCCGGTGAGCCGGGCGGCGATGACGGTATCGAACACCCTGGCCGGGGCGCCCAGGCCCAGGCGGTGCAGCATGCGCAGATCGAAGTCCGCACCGTGCATCACCATCTCGGTGCGCGACAGCGCCTGCAGCAGGGGCGACAGATCGAGGCCGGCCAGGGGATCGACCAGCTCGTCGGCGCCGGGCAGCCCGACCTGCACCAGGCAGACCTTCTCGCGGTAGCAATGCAGGCTGTCGGCCTCGGTATCGACCCCGACCCGG
>CAYGCV010000319.1:0-4674 GCA_964348425.1 uncultured Vicinamibacteraceae bacterium
GGCGCATATTGGGCATATTTGCCCGAGGAGCAACGCCGTCAGACGGGATGCATCGCCGCTGGAATGCAGCGGGGCCTTTCGCCTCGGGCGGCTAAGACCGCGCGCTATCATCGGCTATTCGGGGGGTGGGCACGGGCGACGGAGGGAACACCATGGACCTGACGGCATACAAGGAGGCACTGCTGCGGAAGCGGGGCGAGATCCTGGCCGAGGGTGGGATGAAGCCGTTCCAGACGTCGATAGAGTACAACACGCGCCAGGGCGATCTCGCCGACCAGGCCGACGGGACCAACGAGGTTCACATCCAGCTCAAGGTGCGGCAGACCGACGCCAAGATCATGAAGGCGATCGAGGAGGCCCTGTGGCGCATGAACCAGGGGACATTCGGCATCTGCAGCGATTGCGGCGAGCCGATCGCCCCCGCGCGCCTGAATGCAATCCCCTGGACCCGTGTCTGCATCAAGTGCAAGGAAAAGCAGCAGGGATGAATGGATGAATGCTGCGCACCGCGGTTGCGCTCGGCAGCAACCTGGGCGACCGCGACGCCCACCTGCGCTACGCCGTCGCCCGCCTCCGCTCGATTCTCTCTGATCCGGCTGTTTCCGGGTTCATGGACACCGCGCCCTGCGGCATCGCCGCCGCCGGCCAGCCGCGCTATCTCAACGCGGTCGTGGTGGGCTGGTCGGCGGCAGCGCCGGCCGACCTGCTGGCCCGGCTGCACGAGATCGAGGACGCCCGCGGACGTCGGCGGCCGTTTCGCCACGCCCCGCGCACGCTGGATCTCGACCTCGTCCTGATGGGCAGCCTGACTGTCTCGACGCCCGCCCTCGAGGTGCCCCACCCGCGGTTCAGGGAACGCCGCTTCGTGCTCGCGCCGCTCGCCGAGCTGGCGCCGGACCTGGTCGACCCCGTCACCGGCCTGACCGTGCGGGCGCTGCTGGCCCGCCTCGACGCGTCGAACCCGCGCAGCCCCGTCTGATGGAAGCTACTCGAACCGCAGCGACTCGATCGGGTCGAGACGCGCCGCCTGACGGGCGGGGTAGAAGCCGAAGAAGATCCCCGTGGCCGCCGCGAACACGACGGCGGCCGCGACGGTGTCGGCGGGGATCGCCGTCGGCCACTGCAGGAAGCGCGTCAGCCCGGCCGAGAGGCCGTAGCCGAGACCGACGCCGACCAGGCCGCCGACCAGACTGAGCATCGCCGCCTCGACCAGGAACTGCCACAGGATGTCGCGGCGCTTGGCGCCGACGGCCCGGCGGAGCCCGATCTCCCGCGTGCGCTCCGTGACCGACACCAGCATGATGTTCATGATCCCGATGCCGCCCACGACGAGCGAGACGCCGGCGATGCTGGCCAGCAGCCCCGTCATCGTGCGGGTCATCTGCGAGCGCATCTCCGTCACGTCGGTCTGCGAGCGCACCATGAAGTCGTCCGGCTCGCCCGGCGCGAGGTCGTGCTCGGCCCGCAGCACGGCTTCGATGTCCGCGGCCACGCGGTCGACGCTGTCGGGGGAGTCGGCGGCGACGAAGATCCCCGAGATGTTGATGCCGTCGCGCCCGCGCAGCTTCTTCTGCACCGTCGTGTACGGCGTGAAGATCACGTCGTCCTGGTCCTGGCCGAAGGCGCCCGCGCCCTTGGAAGCCATGACGCCGACGACCTGAAACGACTGGTTCCGGATGCGGATGCGGGCGCCGACCGGGTCGGCGCCCGGGCCGAACAGGTTGTCCCGGACCACCGTCCCGAGGACGGCGACCTTGGCGGCGGCGCGCACGTGGGTCGCGTCGAAGAACGTGCCGTAATCGACGTCCCACTGGCGGATGAGCGGCAGCTCGACGTCGGCGCCCTCGATTTGAGTGGCCCAGTTCCGGCTGCCGGCGACGACCTGATCGCGCGTGCTCACGGACGCGGAGAGGTGCTGCGCGCCCGGCACCTGCTCGCGGATGGCGTCGACGTCCGTCGCCGTCAGCGTGGGTGCGCCGCCGATGCCCATGCTCACGCCGCCGCGCCGGAAGTTGCCCGCCCGCACCCGGATCATGTTGGCGCCGGCCGCCTGGATCTGCGTCTCGATCTCCTCCTGGGCGCCGCGGCCGAGGCCGACCATCGTGATGACGGCCGCCACGCCGATGATCATGCCCAGCATGGTCAGCGCCGTGCGGAGCTTGTTGCGGCCGAGTGCCTTGAGCGCGACGCGCACGATGATGAGCAGCGACATCGTCCTCAGCTCGCTCCTTGCGCCGGCGGCCGGTGCCGGCTCCCGCCAACCCGCGCCTACCGCCGCCGCCCGCGTCCGAATTGGGGAATGAGCGGCGATTCGCTGCGGGCGCCCGGCTGCGGCGCGCCGGCGCCGGGTGTCGAGACGTAGCTCACGAGCTCGGTTCCCGGCTGCAGCCGACGGTCGGGCGTGGCCTCACCGCTGGCCGCGTCGCGGCCCAGCAGCTCCGTCGCCGTGCCGTCGGTCAGGCCCAGGCGGACGGCCACCGGCACGAGCTGCCCGCTCTCGAGCACCCACACCCGGCCGGCGGACGTCGTCTCGGGCAGCGGGCCGAACAGGGCGTCGATGGTCGTGGCGCCCCGCTCGACTGCGGGCAGGCCGGCCGCGGCGGCCGTGTTCGCGGCGCGGCGGCCCGCCGCGGCTCGGCCCGCCGGCGCGCCCGCCCGCCCGCGGGCCTGCCGGCGCATGCGGAATTGCTCCCGCTCTGCCGGTGACATCGCGCGCAAGCGTTCGCGGAACCCGCTCTCGCGTGCGCTGCCGGGGACCTGTGCGGCTGCCGCCCGCGCGCCGGCGTCCTGGCGTCCACCCGGCTGCGACACCGTCCCGGACGAGCGGCGCGGGGACGCCGACCCGGCCCCTGCCTGCAGCCCGGCGGGAACGTCTTGGCTCAGGGCCGCGAACGTCGCGGGCGTCGGCCGGAATCGAAGGGCGGCGTTCGGCACCCTGCGCACGTTGTCGCGCCGGGCGATCTCGAGGGTGACCGTCGCGGTCATGCCCGGCTTGAGCTTGAGATCCGGGTTGGGCGCGTCGACTACCGTCGCGTACGTCACCACGTTCTGCTGCACGACCGGCTCGAGCCGAATCTGGGACACCGTGCCCGTGAACTCGTCCGCCGGATACGCGTCGACGGTGAACGTGACGCGCTGGCGGGGCCGGATCCGGCCCACGTCGGACTCGTCGATGTTGGCGATCACGCGCATCTTCGTCAGGTCCGCCGCGATGACGAACAGCTCCGGCGCCTGCAGGCTCGCCGCCACGGTCTGGCCCACGTCGACCAGGCGCGAGATGACGATGCCGTCGATCGGCGCGCGGATCACCGTGTGCTCGAGGTTGACCTCGTGCTGCCTGAGGGCGGCCCGGGCCTGCACGACCTGCGCCGCGGCGGACTTGAGCTGGGCGCCGGCCGCCCGCGCGCCGACCTCGGCGGCCTCCAGCTCGGTCGCCGAGATCAGCTCGCGCGCGGCCAGGTCGACGGAGCGCGCGAGCTGCACGCGCGCGTCGTCGGCGGCCACCTCCAGCCGCTCCACGTCGGCTTCCGCCCGGATCAGGTTCGCGCGCGCCTGCTCCGTCTGCGTCTCGAAGAGCGAGGGGTCCAGGCGCATGATGACGTCACCCGCCCGGACGATGGAGTTGTAGTCGACATACAGGTCCCGGATGATGCCGGAGACCTGGCTGCCGACCTGCACCGTGGTGACGGCCTCGAGCGATCCGGTCGCGACGACCGTATCGACGACGTCGCCGACCGTGACCGTCACCGTCCGCACCTCCGCTACGAACTCGCCTGAGCGGGAGCCGAAGTACCCGTACGCGCCGATGCCTGCCGCCAGCAGCGCGACGACCGCCACCGCTTTCTTCATCGTGCTCCCTTCCGGGTCGCCGCGCTCCTACTGAATGATCGAGATCCCGGCCCGGTCCAGCGACGTCTGCTGCACCCGCTCGAATTCGATGACCGCGTTCTGGTAGTCGAGAATGGCCCGCAGCTCGCTGTCGCGGGCCGTTGCCAGGTCGCGCTGGGCCTGCACGACGAAGAAGTTGGTCGACGTCCCGACCTCGAACTTGCTCTCCTCGGCCGCGAGCTGCTCCTCGGCCAGCTCGCGCGCCGCGCGCGCCGCGTCGATGCGCTCCTGCACGCTCTCGATCTGGACCGCCGCGCTGGTCACCTCCGTGGCTATCTGCAGCTCGAGCTGCCGCAACTGCGCCCGCGTCTGTCGGATCTGCAACTGCGCCCGCGCATGGGCCGCCCGCTGCGCGCTCTGGCCCAGCGGGTAGGAGAGCTGGAGCTGGACCGTCCAGTCCGGGAAGTCGATGCCCGCGAGGTGGGCGAGGGCGTCCGCGTACCCACCCGGAATCCTGTCGACCGTGCGGCCGCCGAGGACCGGGAGATCGCCGAAGGCCTGGGGGACGAGCCGCGTGCCGCCCTGGCCCTGCAGTCGATACGAGCCGACCAGGTCGAGCGACGGCAGCGTCTCGTTCGCGAGATTGCGCAGCGTGACGTCGTTGATCTCCTCCTGGCGGCGGGTGCGCGAGATATCGGTGCGGGCGTCGAGCGCCGTGCGGATCGCGCGCTCCACGTCGACCGGCCCCAGGTCCAGCACCGGCCGGTCCACCGTGTTGATCTCGGCCTCCCACACCTCGTCGTCTGTCCCGCCGACGATCAGTTGCTTGAGCGCCAGCTCGGCCGG
>CAYGCV010000320.1:0-4580 GCA_964348425.1 uncultured Vicinamibacteraceae bacterium
GTGGCGCCGACGTCAGGCGGCGTTCGGGCTCCGGCCGGCGTTCATGAATGTCGAGAGTGTTCCCTCGAGGGTGCCGGTCCGGTCCCGGAGGTCGGCGATGTCGCGGCTGATCGTGTCGATCCGCTTGTTCGTGTCGTCGAGCCGCGTCTGGAGGTGCTCCAGGCGGCTGGTAACGGTGTCAAGCCGTTGGTTTACACCCTGGAATTGCTGCGTGACGCTGTCGAACTGGCGGTTCATCACGTCGAATTGCCGGTTCATCACGTCGAATTGCCGGTTCATCGCGTCGAATTGCCGGTTCATGCTGGTCCAGAGCATCCTTGCCATCAGGCTGGCGAGCCCGATGATCGCGATCCCCGTGCCGACGATCGACGTGATGATCGGTGCCGTTTCCATCGTTCAGTCGTTCAAGGTACCACACGTTCGTGCTGGCGGTGTTGTTGCCATCCCGTTCGCTTACGCGTCGCCGTTGCGGGCGATCCTGCGCGCTGGCGCCCTCGGCGCCTGGTTCGTCCGGACCCTACGGCAGCGAGAACACAAAGAGGCCGTTGGCCCCGACGGGCCGCCGCTTCTCGGGCGTGAGCTGCAGCGGGATCTGGCTCGTCCAACTGCCGCCGCCGGTGCCGGCCGGCACCGCGAGATACTGCTTCCCGGCCACCGCGTAGGAGATCGGAAAGCCCTGGACGGAGGTGGGCAGCCGGGTCTGCCACAGGATCTCGCCGTCGGCTGCGTCGAACGCGTAGAGGTGGCGGTCCCAGTCGCCCGCCACGGCCAGGCCGCCGGCGGTCGTCAGGGCGGCGCTGTTGATCGGCGTCCGGAACCGGTGCCGCCACAGGACCTCGCCGGTCCGCATGCTCATGGCCACGAACTCGCCCAACTGATCCGGGCTTTCGGGATGGAAGTGGTTCGTGCGCCGGACCGGTCCCGCGCCGCCCCCGCCTTCGCGCATCTCCACGGGACCGAACACGCCGGTCTCGCAGTTGAGGATGATCGGGATGTAGAAGGCTTCCGTGGCCGGGTGATAGGACATGGCGCGCCAGCTCTTGAAGCCGGACGTGCTCGGGCACCAGTAGATCGGCTCACCGATCACCGGGTTCGTTCCCTCGCGATACGTGACCTGTCCGCTGGTCGCGTCGATGTCGGCGACGGTCTGGTAGCCGAGGTCCGCCGCGCTCCTGAACTCGCCGGTCTCGAGGGCGAGCTCCCACAGCACGCCGATCTTGCCCATGCTGAAGACCGAGCGCTTCCCGTCGTAGTCGACGAGCACGCGCTCGAATACCTCGTCCATGTCCAGCATCTCGCCCGGCAGGTGCTGGAAGTACCACTTCATCTCGCCGGTGGCGGGGTCGAGCGCGAGGGTGGAGTTCGTGTACAGGGCGTCGCCGTCGGTCCCGCGGACCGTGCGCGCCCAGGGCTTGGCCTGCGACGTGCCGTGGAACAGCGTCCGGGTCACGGGGTCGTAGCTGCCCGGAATCCACGCGTCGCTGCCCGCACGGAACATGAGCGGCAGGTCGCCCCACGTGTCGCCGCCGCGCTCGCCCGGTCGCGCGATCGTCGAGGTGCGCCAGACCTCGCGGCCGGTCCCCGCGTCGAGCCCGACGATGTAGCAGGTGTCGTCACGATACCGCCCGCAGCCGGTCAGGCCCGAGACCACCATGCCGTCCGCGACGATCGACCCGCTCGTGTACCGGAACCCCACGCCGCCCCCGACGTCGGTGTCCCAGACCTCGGTGCCGGTGCGGGCGTCGATCGCGACGACGTGCGCGTCGTTGGTATTGAGGTAGATCTTGTCCTGATAGATGGCGATATTGCGATGCCGGCCCCCCGCGGGACCGTCGCCGCCGTCCGGCGTCTCGCGGCGGTACTCCCACAGGAGCTCCCCGCTGGCGGCGTCGAGCGCCTGCACGATGGCCCCGGGATTCGCGAGGTACATGACCCCGTCGTGCACGAGGGGGGTCGTCTGCTGGGATCCCTCGGCAAGCCCCCAGCTCCAGGCCAGTTGCAACTGGTCCACGTTGTCCGTGGTGATCTGATCGAGGGGGCTGTGCCCCCATCCGTCGAGCGTGCGGCGCCAGTTGAGCCAGTCGGCGGGGTCGGGGTCCTGCAGCATCGCATCGGTCACCGGGACGAACCCGTCGGTGGACTGAGCTCGCGGGTCGACCGAACCCAGCGCCGCGACGGCGACCGCGACTACGAGAAGACGTCGTTGATTCGGACACCAGCGATGTGACATGGGTGACAGTCCCTCCTTCAGTCCGGATGACGGGAAGCAGGGCCAGTATAAGCCCGGAGCGCCATATACTTCGACCGACGGAGTCATGGCCGACGTGCGATGGTCGGTCCTGCGGCGGGCCGCGCGTGTGAAGGAGGTTGTCATGCAGGCTGTATTGCGAGGGGGCGTCACCGTCGTCGTCGCGATGGCGCTCGGGCTGGTGCCCACCCTGGGCCAGGAGGCGCTCCGCGTCTATTTCGTCGATGTCGAAGGCGGCCAGGCCACGCTGATCGTCGCGCCGTCGGGCCAGTCGCTGCTGATCGACAGCGGCTATCCGGGGGAACGCGATGCGGGCCGCATCGCCGCCGCGGCGACCGCTGCGGGTCTCCGGCAGATCGACTACCACATGATCACCCACCTGCACGGGGATCACCTGGGCGGCACGCCGGCGCTCGCCGCCAGGCTGCCGATCCTCAACTACGTCGACGTGGGCGCGCCGCTCGATCCGGGCGCGGCCACGTATCAGGCTTATGCCGGCGTGCGCGCGGGCGGCCGCCACATCCTGGCCAGGCCGGGGGACCGGATCCCGATCGAGGGTCTCGACGTGCAGATCGTGACCGCGGACGGCACGGCGCTGGCGGAGCCGCTGCCCGGCGCGGGCCAGCCGAACCCGCTCTGCCGCGACTTCACGCCGCTGCCGCCCGACGGCGGGGAGGATGCGCGCTCGGTCGGGGTGGTGATCGGGCACGGGAGCTTCAGCCTGCTGGATCTCGGCGATCTGACGTGGAACAGGGAGCACGACCTCGCGTGCCCGGACAACCTGCTGGGGACGGTCGATCTGTATCTGGCGACTCGTCACGGCCTGAACGGCGCCGGGTTGCCGGCGCTCGTGCAGGCACTGCAGCCGCGCGTCACCGTGATCAACAACGGTGCGACGAAAGGCGCCTCGCCGGAGCACTTCCTGACGATCGAGAGCTCGCCGGGCCTCGAGGACATCTGGCAGTTGCACTACTCGCAGCCGAGAGACGGCAACCTCCGGCTCTACGAGACCTCGCGTCCGGGCGGGCCGGACCTGAACACGTCGGAGCCGCACATCGCGAACCTCGACGAGACGACGGCCCACCACCTCGAGCTGACGGCGCGCGCGGACGGCAGCTTCGCGCTGTCGAATCCGAGGAACGGCTACACGAAGGAGTATCCGCCCCGGCCGTAGCGCCGGGCCGGCAGCCGCGACGCCGCATACTGGAAGTCCATGGCAGACGACGCACTCGACGAGGTGCTGCGCCGGGTGGCGACGGTCAAGGATCTCGCCGACCTGCGGCGGGAGCTGGCGCGGTTGCGGGCGGACTTCACGGCGGAGCAGGCGCGCACGCGGCGCACCCTGTGGGCGGTGGGAGCGGTGGTGGCGGCAGCCGTGCTGCTGGCCGCGTGACGGCGGGCCCCGGCGCCGGCCCGGGGCGTGCGTCCGCGCGCGGGCTGGCGGGACCGCGCCCGTGGCCCGGTGGCAACACCAATCGCCGCGGACTACAATCCGGTGACCGACGGAGGTTGTTGAGATGGGGGAGAGCTATGGACGTCGCCGGTTTCTCGGTCTCGGGGCGGGCATTCTGATGGCGGCCGGCGCACGGCCCGTCTGGCAGGCAGGCGCCGCCCCCGCCGCGCAGGATCTGCCCGAGCGCCTGCGCGGGGTGCGCGCGCTCACGTTCGACGTCTTCGGCACGGTGGTCGACTGGCGCTCGAGCATCGCGCGCGAGGGGCGCGAGATCGCCGCCCGCAAGGGGCTCGACGGCGACTGGAACGCCTTCGCCGAGCGCTGGCGGGCCGGCTACGGGCCGGCCATGAACCGGGTGCGGCAGGGCGAGCTGCCGTGGACGAAGATCGACGATCTGCACCGCATGATTCTCGACGAGCTGATCCCGGAGTTCGGCCTCGAGAGCCTGAGCGAGGCCGAGCGCGTCGAGCTCAACTACGCGTGGCACCGGCTCAGTCCCTGGCCCGACGCCGTCGAGGGCCTGACGCGGCTGCGCGCGCGCTACGTGCTGGCCACGCTGTCGAACGGGAACGTGGCCCTGCTCGTCAACATGGCCAAGGCGGCGGGGTTGCCGTGGGACGCGGTGCTGTCCGCCGAGCTGGCGCGCGCGTACAAGCCGGACGCGATCGTGTACCGGACCGCCGCGGATCTGCTCGGCCTCGCACCGGAGCAGGTGATGATGGTCGCGGCGCACGCCGGCGACCTGCGCGCGTCGGCCGCGGTCGGGTTCCGCACCGCCTACGTGCCGCGGCCGCAGGAGTACGGCCCGGACAGCGGCCGCGACCTGACGCCGGATCCTGCGTTCGACGTCGTGGCGACCGACTTCGTCGACCTCGCCGC
>CAYGCV010000321.1:0-4565 GCA_964348425.1 uncultured Vicinamibacteraceae bacterium
GGTGCAGACTCCGCAAGGCGCGCACGGCGCGCCTCGGCGGGAGCGGCGCGGGGCGCAGGGCCCCCGCAAGCGGACGCCGGGGGCTTGGGGCGCAGCCCCATCTAGAGGAGGCCGACGCCGGGGGTTCGGGGCAAAGCCCCGTCTAATTGAAAATGCCCGGCAACAGCTTCGGGGAGGCCTTCCGGATCACGACCGCTGGCGAGGCGCACGGCCCCGGGAATCTCGTCATCATCGACGGCTGCCCGGCCGGGCTCGAGCTGAGCGCGGCGGACCTGATCCCCGATCTGGCCCGCCGCCGGCCCGGCCAGAGCCGCATCGTCACGCAGCGCGACGAGCCGGACACCCCCGAGATTCTCTCCGGCGTGTTCGAGGGCCGCACCACGGGCACCAGCATCGCCATCCTGATTGCGAACCGGGACCAGCGCAGCCGCGACTACGCGCCGATCAGGGACAAGTACCGGCCCGGCCACGCCGACTACAGCTTCGACGCGAAGTACGGCTTTCGCGACTACCGCGGCGGCGGCCGTTCGAGCGCGCGCGAGACGACCGTGCGGGTGGCGGCCGGCGCGGTCGCCAGGAAGCTCATTGCCGGCGCCTTCGGCGGGCGGGTGGTCGGCTACGTCCGCCAGGTGGGGGAGGTGGTCGCGCCGCCGGCGGACCCGGTTGCGCTGACGCTGGATGACGTGGAGCGCCTGCCGGACGGCGAGCCGAACATCGTGCGCTGCCCGCACGCGGGCAAGGCGGCCGAGATGATCGCGCTCATCGAACAGGCGCGGAGCGCAGGCGACTCCATCGGCGGCGTGGCGGAGTTCGTGGCCACCGGGGTGCCCGCGGGCCTGGGCGAGCCGGTCTTCGACAAGCTGAAGGCCGATCTGGCCAAGGGGCTGTTCAGCCTGCCGGCCGTCCTGGGCGTCGAGTACGGCGTCGGATTCGGCTGCGCCACGCTGCGCGGCACCGAGAACAACGACATCTTCTACGCCGAGCGTGCGTCGGGCGCCACGCGGGTGGCCACCCGCACCAACCGCCACGGCGGGATCCTCGGCGGGATCTCCACCGGTATGCCGATCGTCCTGCGGGCCGCCGTCAAGCCGACCAGCAGCCTGCCGCGCGAGCAGGAGACCGTCACCCGCGGCGGCGAGCCGACGACCATCAGCACGAAGGGACGGCACGACCCCTGCCTGCTGCCGCGGTTCGTGCCGATGGGCGAGGCGATGATCGCGCTCGTGCTGGCCGACCACTGGCTGCGCTGGCAGGGGGCGGAGCGGTCAGCCCGAGCCTGAGCCGCTGACCTCCAGCGGTGCGACGCACTGCTCCTCGGCCGCCGCCCCGGCGACGGGCCAGGTCGTGAAGCCGCCATCGGTCGCGGCCAGGTACACGGCCGGCGCCGGGGCGGCCTGCTCGAACGCTGCCGCATCGCCTCCGCGCTCCGCGAGCAGCCCGGCCACCCGTTCGCGGAAGGTGCGCAGCGCCGGCAGCCCGAAGAGCGCGAAGTGCGTGCTGCGCGGCTCGGCGGCCGTGCGTCCGGCCTGCACGGCCAGGCAGCGCGGCTCGACCGGCGCGCTGGACAGGCCGACCTCGTGCGCGAGCGCCTCGAGCTCCCCGGGCGCAACGAGGGGCGCCAGGGCGCGTCGGTACTCGCTGCGCAGGACGAGCGTGACGCCGTACGCCGGCGGCGCATTCATCGATTCCATGGTGCGGTCGAAGACCTGCTGGAACAGCTCCAGCGGCAGTTCGCGGGGCGGCGTGAGCAGGAGCAGCGGGCCACCCGGACCCAGCGGGGGATCCAGCACGACCTGCCACCCCGTCAGGTGCTCCGGACGCATGAGGTACGGCGCCGTGACCGTGTCGCGCAGCGTCCGCGCGAACAGCAGCGCCAGGACGCCGAAGACGAGCAGTCCGAGGAGGATCTTCGTGACGATCGAGCGTGGTGTGGCCATGGCCCGGTCATATTAGAATGAGACCGCGTCCCGGGGGCAACCGAGGTCATGACTATGCGGCAGACCATGCGGCGGACCATGCGATGGATTGGTGCGGCAGCGGCGGCGGTTGCGGCGGCGTCAGCTCTGGCCGCGGGCCCGGCGGAGGCGCAGTACGGGGCGCCGGCGAGCGGCGAGTGGCGCAGCTACGCCGGGGACGCCGGCAGCACGAAGTACTCGCCGCTCGACCAGATCACGGCCGAGAACTTCGCCGATCTTGAGATGCTGTGGCACTGGCGGTCGGTCGACTCCCACCTCGTCCACTCGACCCCGGCCGGCGATTCCCTGATCGCCGCGGACCGGCTGTTCGACATCCTGCAGGAGCAGGAGCCCGACCGCTGGACCGCCTGGGACGGGCAGACGCAGACCGTCTCGCGCCCGTCGATCAGCGCGCTCGTGGCGACGCCCCTCTTGGTCGACGGCGTCCTGTACCTCAGCACGCCGCTGTACCGGGCGGCGGCCATCGACGCGCGCAGCGGCGAGACGCTGTGGGTGCACGATCCGCGCGCGTACGAGTCGGGCACGCCGGCCATCGCGGGCTGGCGCCATCGCGGGGTGGCGTACTGGGAGCGGGACGGCGAGGCGCGCATCGTGTGGGGCACCGGCGACGGCTACCTCGTCGCGGTGGATGCGAAGACCGGCCTGCCGGACCCCGGCTTCGGCGACAACGGCCGCGTGGACCTCACCGCCGGCGTCCCGCGCTCCGAGCGCGGCCGGCGCGACATCCTGAACCTGCTGACGCTCTCGTCGCAGTCGCCGCCGATCGTCGTCCGCGACACCATCATCATCGGCTCGACCATCAACGACCGGACGATCACCCGCGAGGCGACGCCCGGTTGGGCCCGCGCCTACGACGTGCGGACCGGGCAGCACAAGTGGGACTTCCACACCGTGCCGCAGAGCGCCGACGAGTTCGGCTCGGACACCTGGCTGAACGAGTCGTGGCGCTACAGCGGCAACACCAACATCTGGTCGATGATGAGCGGCGACGAGGAGCTGGGCTGGGTGTTCCTTCCCATCGGGACGCCGACGAACGACTACTACGGCGGGCACCGGCTCGGCGACAACCTGTTCGCCGAGAGCCTGGTGGCGGTGGACGTCGAGACCGGCCAGCGCCAGTGGCACTTCCAGATGATTCACCACGGCCTCTGGGACTACGACCTGCCGGCGGCGCCCAACCTGCTCGACATCACCGTCGACGGGCGCGAGATCAAGGCGGTGGCGCAGGTCAGCAAGCAGGGCTTCGTCTACGTCTTCGACCGCGTCACCGGCGAGCCGGTGTGGCCGATCGAGGAGCGCCCGGTCGCCACCGACACCGACCTGGAGGGCGAGGTCATGTCGCCCACGCAGCCCTTCCCGACGAAGCCGGCGCCGTTCGAGTACCAGGGCACGTCGATCGACGATCTGGTCGACTTCACGCCCGAGATACGGCAGATGGCGGTCGAGGCGGTCGAGGGCTTCCGGCTGGGGCCGCTCTACACGCCGCAGACGCTGCGGGGGACCATCATGCGTCCGCCCGTCGCGGGCGGCGCGAGCTGGTCCGGGGCGGCCGTCGATCCCGAGACCGGCTACCTGTACGTGCCGTCGACCAACGGCCACTCGACGATTCAGCTCACCGAGCCGGAGCCCCATGAGCAGTCGACGTTGCGGTACATCCGGCGCTCCACGACGGCCGGTCCGGTGATGCCGCGCGGGCTGCCGCTGTGGAAGCCGCCCTATACGCGCATGACAGCGATCGACATGAACACCGGCGAGCACGCGTGGATGATTCCGACCGGCAGCGGCGACCGGATCCGCAACCATCCGCTGCTGCGCGACCTCGACCTGCCGCCCGTGGGCGGCGACGCCAGCCGCAGCGGCCCGCTGCTGACGAAGACGCTGCTGGTGCACGCGCTGACGACGGGCGGCGGCAACAACGGGCCCCGGCTGGTGGCCTACGACAAGCTGAGCGGGGCCGAGCTCGCCTCGCTGGACCTGCCCGCCGGCGCGCTCGGCGCCCCGATGACCTACCTGCTCGACGGCCGGCAGCACCTCGCGGTGACCGTCGGCGGCGACGTGCCGGGCCTCATCGTGTTCCGGCTTCCGGACTGACCCGGAGCCGGTTCGACGACCGGCGCTCCGCGGTGAAATCCGGCCGTGCGGCCTGCGCGGCCGGCGCGCCGAAACTTGACAACGGGCGCCGGCTCGTCCATTCTCCGTTTGCGAACGATGAACATGGCACCGCGTACGGGTGCCGAACGCGCGTCAACATCGCGCATGGTTGTAGTCGGCGTACGGCAGGACCGGACTCCGACGATTCAATCCGCAGGAGTACGGTCAATGGCAGTCACCGGCACGGTCAAGTGGTTCAACGACAGCAAGGGCTTCGGTTTTCTCACCCGTGACGACGGCGAGAAGGACGTCTTCGTTCACTATTCCGCCATTCAGGGCGACGGCTTCAAGAGCCTCACCGAGGGGCAGCGCGTGGAGTTCGAGGTCGTCGAAGGCGGGAAGGGTCCCGCCGCCGAGAACGTGATCAGGCTCTAGCACCTTCGATCAGACGGGGCTGCGCCCCGAACCCCCGGCGTCCGCTTGCGGGGACCCCGCAGC
>CAYGCV010000322.1:0-4517 GCA_964348425.1 uncultured Vicinamibacteraceae bacterium
GGGGCGAAGGGGTCCCCGCAAGCGAACGCCGGGGGCTTGGGGCGCAGCCCCATCTTGAGGAGCCACACGCATGTCGAGCGCCAAGCGCGACGCATTCAGCCCCGACTGGCTCGCGCTGCGCGAGGCGGCCGACCACCGCGCGCGGGCCGTCCCCCTCGTCGAGCGCCTGCGGGCGGACTGGCGGGCCCGGGGGTGGACCCGGATCGTGGACCTGGGCAGCGGCACCGGGTCGAATCTGCGCTACCTGGTGCCGCGGCTGCCGGGCCCGCAGCAGTGGACGCTGGTCGACCACGACGCGGACCTGCTGGCCCGCGCCGGGGCCGCGGCTGCGGAGGTACGCTGCGTGCACGGCGACTTGGCGGCGGCTGGGCTGCCGGCGGTGGGGCAGGCCGACCTCGTCACCTGCTCGGCGTTGCTCGATCTCGTCCCGGAGGACTGGCTGCGACGCCTCGCCCGCGCCTGCCGGGCTGCCGGTTGCGGGGCATACCTGGCGCTGACCTACGACGGCGTGATGCAGTGGTCGGCGGCCGGGAGCAACGACGGCCCCGGCGAGGCGGCCGATCCGGACGACGCGGCGATCAGGGACGCGGTGAACGCCCACCAGCGGCGCGACCGCGGGCCGGCGACGGCGTTGGGGCCGGACGCGGCGGCGGCGGCCGAAGCGCTGTTGCGGGGGGTGGGCTACCGGACGTGGCGCCTGCCGAGCCCCTGGCGGCTGGGGCCGGGAGACCGGGCGCTGGCGCTGGCGCTGATCGACGGCTGGGAGAACGCGGCGCTCGATCTCTCGCCGCCGCCCGCCGAGGCGCGCCGGATCAGCGCCTGGGCCCAGCGCCGGCGGCAGACGGCGGCCGCCGGTCGCTTCGAGCTGACCGTGGGCCACCAGGACCTGCTCGCCCTCCCGCCGCCCGCGTAGCCCGGTGCGGGGGACGCGGGCGGCCGCACCGGCGTCACCCTCGGGAATCCGCGCTCAGGGCTGGCGGGCCGCGACGGGGCCGGCCTCCTCGTCGATCAGGTACGAGAGGGCGGTGAACATCATCTCCTCGTCGGTCTGCTCGCCCCAGCGCACCTCGGCGGTCGGGTCCGGGTTAGACCGGTTGGCGGCCGAGTTGTCGTAGTAGGCCACGGCGTGGATCTTCGCCCCTTCGGGCAACGCCAGCGGCTCGTCGAAGATGTAGTCGATCTGCCAGTTGAAGTCGTAGTTGGGCACCGAGAGAATCGTCTCCCGCGTCCCGTCGGGATACACCGCCTCGTAGTCCCAGCGCACGCCGCGCAGGTGCGAGTGCGGCAGCAGGCTCAGGAGCCTGACGTCCCTGGTGAACGTGAGGTCGGCCTCAATCTTGTAGTTGGCCGGGCCGGGCGGAATCACGAACTGCCCGTGCACGATCGCCCCGCTGCGCACCGCCTGGTCCGGCGCCGTGTCGGTGAAGACCAGTCCGATGCGCGTCTCGTCGACGTGCGGCTCGCCGGTCGGCGTGTAGTGCATCTCGAACACCAGCGTCGTGCCGGCCTGCAGCAGCCGCGCGGTGCCCGGCTGGAATATCGACACCCCGTCGTTGCCGACCGTGGTGCCGCCGAGGGGCGCGCCCTTGCCGCGTCCCTCGAGCTGCGCCACGCCCGGATTCCACTCGATCTCCCGGCCCGGCAGGATCTCGCGGTCGAGGCGGAAGCCCGGATCGACCCGGCGGCGTCCGCCGCCCGGCGCCCGCGGGCCGCGCTCGGCCCTGGCGCTGACGATGACGTGGTGCACGGCGGCCGCCGCGCCCGGCCGGACCTGGATTGCGCTCACCCACCTGTCCTCGGCGAGGTTGGTCGGCACTTCGAAATAGGTGTAGTCGACGAGGCCCTCGGCCGGCACGTCGAACGGTGGGATGCTGAAGACGGCGTCGGGCTCGCCGATGGTCCACTCGCTGTCCGCGTAGCTCGGCAGCGGCGGCATGGCGGCCGGGTCGCCGCGCGGGGCGCCGCCGTCCGCCCAGGCGACGAGGGTCGCGATTTCGTCATCACCGAGGCTGCGGTCGTTGGCCCACGCGCCGATGGCCGGGTCGGCGTCCCACGGCGGCATCTCCCGGGCGGCCACCTTCTGCCGGATGGAACGTGCCCACGGCCGGGCGTCCTCGTAGGTCAGCAACGACATCGGTCCCACTTGGCCGGGCCGATGACAGGTCGTGCAGCGCTCGTAGAGAATGGGCGCCACGTGCTCGGCGAACGTGACCGGTTGCTCCGTCGGTTGCGCGGTACCCGCAACGGGCAGGCCGACCAGGCAGACGGCCGCGGCCGCCATGACAGCTCCAAGACGCATGGACACCCCCTGCACGCGCGCCGCCGGAAGGGACGATCCGGCAACTCCACCCACCATCATACCGGCTCCGTTCCGGAGGCGCGGAGATCGAGGTCGAAGAGCATGTCGTCGCCGAGGCGGAAGTGCCGGCAGCGGGGGCGCAGCGCCTCGTCGAGCGACTCGATCGGATCCAGCGTGAGCGCGTCCCGGCCGCCGCCGATGAGCAGCGGCGCGACCGTGACGTGCAGGCGGTCGAGCGCGCCGGCTTGCAGGAAGCGGGAGACGGTCGTGCCGCCGCCCTCGACCAGGATCCGGCGGCAGCCCAGGCCGCGCAGGGCCGCGAGCAGGGCGGCCGGATCGAAGCCGCCGCCGCGGGTGGGCGGCATCCGCAGGACATCGCCCTCGAGGCGGGGCCGGCCCGCGCCGCCGTCCGCCACGCGGCGCACCTCCACCGTGCGCGCGGCGCCGTCCGAGAAGACGTGCCGGTCCCGGGCGAGCCGCCCGCGCGGATCGAGAATCACCCGCAGCGGGTTCTCGCCCTCGACCTCCCGCACCGTGAGCCGCGGGTTGTCGGCGGCCACGGTGCCGGCCCCGACCACCACCGCGTCGACCAGCGCGCGCAGCCGGTGCAGGCGGCGGATGTCGGCCGGGCCGGTCACGTAGTGGGAGTGCCCGGCGGCCGTCGCGATGCAGCCGTCGAGACTTTGCCCGATCTGCGCGATCGCCAGGTCGGCGCGCAGTTGGAGGGGCAGGAACAGCTCCAGCAGGTCGCGTCCCGCGCCGGTCGGCGCGCCCGACGTCCGCCACGCGCCGGAGGCGTCGACTTGCAACCAGACTTCGGGATTGGGATGATGGTGCACACGCACGGGCCTTCCAGTTGTCGTCACGCCGGGAGACACGGCACGCAGCAGGTTCCAGGCGGTGCGTTCGTCGATGGGGGAGCTCAAGGAGACTCCTGGCATCCCGGGAGTCTGCGCCGTGGAACGCGCGGACCCCTGGCAGGGTTGGTCGGGCGGCAATCGGAGCCGCAGGCGACGATTTCCAGGCTAGCATGTACGAAGCGGAACGTGGGCTGTTCGATCTGCAGCGCGGTCGGCCCCTCTACGTGACGCCTTCCGGCGGGTCGGCCGCGGCGCCGGGCGCGCTGCTCGCCGCGGTCGAGGGCTTGGCGCCGTCCACGGTCGAGCAACTCGGACGCATCGCCGGCGGGCCGGTGCGGCTGGTGATTACCCGCCACCGGGCGCACGCCATGGGGTTGTCGAACGGCATCCGCCGGGTGCCGCTCAGCGTGCTGCTCGACGGCGCGTCCGGCCGCGACGAGATCGTGCGCCTCTCGACCGCGCCGGGAGCCCATGCGGCCCGCGTACGCGACGTGCGGGAGGCGTCGGAGCCCGAGCTCGGCGGGCTGAAGCTGGTGCGGCTGGGCCGGCTGATTCCGGCGGTCGTGGGCGCCCCAATCGACGCCGGCGCCGCGCCGGAGCTGCGGCGGGGCATCGAGAGCGGCGCGATCCTCGCGGTGACGACGGCGCAGATCGACGCGATGGCCCGCGACACGCGGCTCGAGCTGACGTACGTCAGCGACGGGCCGGTGCCCCTCGAGGCCGCCGGGACCGCCGGGTTCGTCTGCTTTCGGGAGGCGAACGGCCTGCTCGAGCACGTGGCGATCCTGGTCGGCGCGCGCGACCGGTGGCCGGACCCGGTTCCCGTGCGCATCCACTCGGCCTGCCTGACGGGCGATCTGTTCAGCAGCCTGCGCTGCGACTGCGGCGACCAGTTGCGCGGCAGCCTGCGCGCGTTCGCCGCGCGCGGCGGCGGCGTGCTGCTGTATCTCGACCAGGAGGGGCGCGGCATCGGTCTCGGCAACAAGCTGCGGGCGTACACGCTGCAGGGGCAGGGGCTGGATACGGTCGACGCCGACTGCACGCTCGGCTTCGGGGCCGACGAGCGCACCTACGAGTCGGCCGTCGGGATGCTGCGCCACCTGCAGGTCGAGCGCGTCCGGCTGTTCACCAACAACCCGGACAAGATGCGCGCCCTGCAGGACGCCGGCATCGAGGTGGTGGACCGCGAGCCGCTCTACGGCACGCTCAACCGCTACAACGCCGACTACGTCAAGGCCAAGGTGGAGCGCGCCGGACACTGGCTGGACGACATGCTGGCCGGCGGCGCGGACGTGCGGAAGTAGCCGCAAGGCGCGCACAGCGCGCCTCGGCGGGAGCGGCGCGGGGCGAAGGGGCCC
>CAYGCV010000323.1:0-4515 GCA_964348425.1 uncultured Vicinamibacteraceae bacterium
GAATTGCGAATGCCGAGGGCGTAGATCTCCGGGCGGTGGCCCGGCGTATCGACGAACGGGTTGTCGTCGGGCACGCTCCCGTCGTCGTTCAGGCGCAGCATCTTGCCGGCGTGGTTGGACGGGTCCTGCGCGTAGTCGGACGAGCCCACCTCGTAGCGCGCCGGCTGGCCGACCACCATGTACAGCTTGCCGTCCGGCCCGAAGGTGATGCGCGAGGTCTGCGCCGCGCCCATGTAGTCGGCGTCCGCCACGAACAGGTCACGCACCTCCACGAGCGCCCCCCGCCCCTCGAACTTGCCGCGCGCAAGCACCGTCGTGGCGGCCAGCCGGTGCTTGGGGCTCGCCTTGTGGTAGGTGAAGTAGACGAACTGGTTCTCCAGGAACCGGGGATGCAGGGCGACGTCCATCAGCCCCTTGCGGCGCGGCGTGAACACCTCCGGCAGGCCGGCGAGCGGCTCGGGGTCGAGCACGCCGTCGCGCACGATGCGGAGCCGGCCGCCGTGCTCCGTGATCAGGAGATCGCCGTTCGGGAGGAAGGCGAGCGCCCACGGGCGCACCAGGCCCTTCATGGGCACGACCCGGAAGCTCTGCTCCTGCGTGTGAAAGACCTGCGGCTCGGCAGGCAGCATGCGCGACGACTCGCAGTCCAGGCAGTCGCGCCGCTGCTCGACCTCCTGCGCCGCGGCCGGCGCGCCGAGCGCCGCCACGAAGGCGGCGGCGACCGCGGCAATCGGGAACGTACGCCCTGACACAGCTCCGTTCAGCATCGGCATCTCCTGGCCATGAACGTGAAACATCAAAGAGGTTCCGCTACAGCATAGCGCGGTTCCGCTCCGCACCCCACGGGGGCCGCGTCCTGCTACCATGGGCGGCAGCGCGCGCACATGCTGAACGGCATCTTCGTCGTCGTCGCCCTCGCCTCGATTCTCGCCGCGGCGCTCAGCGGAGAGATGCGGGCTCTCACCGATGCGGTCGTCTCGTCCGCGCGCGGCGCCGTCGACCTCGCCATCGGCCTCGTGGGGGTGATGGCCTTCTTCCTCGGCCTCATGCGCGTCGCTTCCGACGCCGGGCTGATGGCGCGCCTGGCGCGGCTGGTGAGCCCGGTCATGCGCCTGCTCTTCCCGGGACTGCCGCCGGACAGCCCGGCCATGAGCGCCATGCTCCTCAATATCGCGGCTAACATGATGGGACTGGCCAACGCGGCCACCCCCTTCGGCATCAAGGCGATCGAGGAGCTCGACAAGCACAACAGCCGGCGCGGGGTGGCCACGAACCACATGGTGCTGTTCCTGGCCATCAACACCTCGGGGCTGGCCCTGCTCCCGACCGGGATGATCGGCATCCGCGCGGCGCTCGGCTCGTCCGACGCGGCCGGCATCCTCCTGCCCACGTGGTTCGCCACCGCGTCGGCGACTGCCGTCGGCGTGACCGCCGCGCTGCTGCTGGCCCGCCTGCCCGGCTATCGCGCCTCGGCGCCGCCGCCGCTGGCGCCTGACGCCGCCGCCACCGGGCAGGCCGAACCGGCGGCCGACCCGTCCCCCGCCGCCACGCGCTCCGCCCGTCCCGGCGCTGGCCGCCGGGCGGTGGGCTGGCTGTTCTGGGCGACCTTCCTGGTTGCAGCCGCGAGCGCGCTGGGCAACCGCGACCCGGCCGTCCCGGCCGGCGACGTGCTGCGCGACATGGCGTCGGCGTGGCTCCTGCCGGCCGTCGTGGCCGCGCTCGTGCTCTACGGCTGGGTGCGCGGCGTGCGCGTCTACGAGTCGCTCGTCGAGGGCGCCCGGGACGGGTTTCAGGTCGCCGTCCGCATCATTCCGTACCTGGTCGCCATTCTCGTGCTGGTCGGGATGTTCAGGGCGTCGGGGGCGCTGGACGTGCTGATCGGGCTCGCGGCCCCGCTGACCGGCCTGGTCGGCATCCCGGCCGAGGCCTTGCCGATGGCCCTGCTGCGCCCGCTCTCCGGCTCGGGCGCAATGGGGGTGGCTTCGGAGGCGATGACGACATACGGTCCCGATTCGCTGATCGGCTACCTGGTCAGCACCTACCAGGGCAGCACCGAGACCACGTTCTACGTGCTGGCCGTCTACTTCGGCGCCGTCGGCGTCAAGGACACCCGCCACGCGGTACCCGCCTGCCTGCTGGCGGACGTGGCCGGCATCCTGGCCGCCACGTTCATCGTCAACGCCCTGTTCGGTTAGGTTAGGGGTTGGCCGGCTGGTAGCGGGTTTCGACGTAGCCGTGCTCGGCGGTCCACTGCACCCGCAGCCGCGGCAGGTCGCTGGCGGCGTCTCGCGCGTGGAAGTAGACCAGCACTTCGGCGTAGCGGTCCTGCAGCGGTCGGATCAACTCCCGCGCGAGGGCGGCCGCGTCCACCTCGTCCGCCACCTCGACCTCGATGGTGAAGGCGCCGTGGGCGGTCGCCATCTCGGCGATGCGCCAGCTCTCGCTGACGAGCGGGAGCGCGTCGTCGGGCGGGGGCCGGCTCGCGGCGTCTCCGCCGGTGCCGGCGCAGCCGCAGCACGCCAGCAACCAGACGGCGACGGCCGCGCGCACGGGCGCTTCCGGGCAGCGACAGCGAAATCGGCGCCGGGGGCTGCCGCCGCCGGGCGGGGCGCCGCGCGGCCCGTCAGGGCTGTGGGACGATGCGGATGTACGGCAGCGGCGAGCGCCACCCATCGGGATACTTCTGCCTGGCTTCGTCGTCCGACACCGCCGGCAGGATGATCACGTCGTCGCCCTGCTGCCAGTTGACCGGGGTCGCCACCTTCTTGCCGGCCGTCAACTGGCAGGAGTCGAGCAGCCGCAGCACCTCGTCGAAGTTGCGGCCGGTGCTCATCGGATAGGTCAACGTCGCCTTGATCTTCTTGTCGGGGCCGATGACGAAGACCGACCGGGCAGTCGCGTTGTCGGCCGGCGTGCGGCCCTCGGACGTGTCGCCGGCGTCGGCCGGCAGCATGTCGTACAGCTTGACGATCTCGAGCCGGGGATCCCCGATCAGCGGATAGTTGACGCGGTGGCCCTGCGACGCCTCGATGTCCCGCGACCACCGTTCGTGATTGCTCACGCCGTCGACGCTGATGCCCAGGACCTTGCAGTTGCGCTTGTCGAACTCGGGCTTGAGACCGGCCATGTAGCCGAGCTCGGTCGTGCAGACCGGCGTGAAGTCCTTCGGATGCGAGAACAGGATGGCCCACCCGTCGCCGATCCACTCGTGGAAGTCGATCGCCCCCTCGGTCGTCTCGGCCCTGAAGTTCGGTGCTTCGTCGTTGATCCTCAATGCCACGGCTCTTCCGTCCTTCCAGCTACTCGAGCGTCCACAGGGTCAGCGTCGAGACGTCCTTGACGAACAGCCGGTTGCCGGACAGCGTCGGCTGCGTCCACGTCGCGCTGTCGGCGACATCGTACTGCTCCACCACGTCGAGGCCGGTCCGGCTGGCGTCGAGCACGAGCAACCGCGCGTCGTCCTGCAGCGACAGCAGCGTCCCGCCCGAGCGCAGGATCGCCGCGTTCTGCGCCTGCCGCGGATTGCCGGTCCACAGCACCTCGCCGGTGTCCAGGTCGAGGGCGAAGTACTGGCCGCTGTTGAGGTGCGAGAGCCCGAACAGCACGCCGTCGGCCACGACGCCGTTCGTCATGTCCAGCGCCACCTCGCGGGCGTGCCAGACGTCGTCGGTCGTCCAGGCGTCGGCCTCGCGCAACACGCGGAAGGCGGTGACGCCGTTGCCCTGCCCCGACTGGATCAGCAGGTCCCCATGCCGGACCGGCGTCTGCGAGTTGGTCGTGTAGGCCGTCGTGAACGGCCGGCTCCACAGCAGCTCGCCGGTCCGCACGTCCACGCCGACCAGGTTGTCCTGCGTGTAGGTGACGACCTGGCGGACCCCCTCGATGTCGAGCACCAGCGGCGAGCCGTAGGACGGCCCGTCGCCGGAGACATCGCGGTGTGATAGAGCGGCTCGACCGCGCCTCCGGGCACCTGCCACAGCAACTCGCCGTCGTCCGCGTCGAACGCGCTCACGATGCCGCTCATGCCCAGCGTGAACAGCCGCCCGTCCGCGTAGGCCGGCGTCGACTTGGGCCCCGGTCCATGCGGATTGGTGGCCGGATTCATCGCGTAGGGCGCCGGATAGGCCGAGCGCCAGATCGTCTCGCCCGTGGCCGGGTCGAGCGCCAGCAGCACCTCGTCCTCGGCCTGCCGGACATAGAGGTACAGCCGCTCGCCGATCAGCAGCGGCGTGGCGTAGCCCGAGCCGACCTCGACGGCCCAGCGCCGGCGCAAGCCGTCGGGCCAGGGCGCGGGAACGTCGAACGCCGCGGCGACGCCGTCGCGGTGCGGGCCGCGCCACTGCGTCCAGTCCTGCGCCGCGGCGGCCGGCGCGAGGGCCGGCAACGCGAGAATTGCCGCCAACCCGGTGCAGACGAAGCTCCGCATCGAACTCATGCGCGCGTCTCTCCTTCAGGACAGTCAGTCCGATGAGCCGGGCGCCGATGGTGACGCCGAGGAAGATGCCCATCGAGGTC
>CAYGCV010000324.1:0-4507 GCA_964348425.1 uncultured Vicinamibacteraceae bacterium
GTGTAGGTGCGGTGGTCGGCGAACCCCGATTCCACCTGCGAGTTGCCGAGCTGGCGGAACGCGCCCTCCCAGAGCATGTGCGGGCTCGTCTCGGCCGCCAGCGCGACGAGCGTCGCCCGGTTGAGGCGCCGCAGCTCGCCGTTGATGAACAGGTACAGCTCGAGCCAGTCGTCGTCGGAGCCGTCGGGCTCCTCGTCCGCCAGCTCCGGGGTGCGGCTGACGATGGGCGGGACCACGCGCCGCAGGAACCTGTCGCTCACCTCGATGCGGGAGCGCCTGAACTCGCGGGGAAAGCGGCGGTGATCGAACGCGGCGCTGGCTTCGTTGCCGGCGGCGTCCCGGGCGTACAGCTCGATGGCCGTGCCCAGATCCTGATCGTGCAGGAGCGCGAAGAAGGCCAGGCGGATGTCGTCGGCGGCGCCCTCGATCAGCCCGGACGCGGCATAGCCGGGGTAGAGGTGGTCGCCGACCCGCACCCCGGACTCGGCGTCGGGCGGCGACACCGTGTAGACGACCAGCTCCGCGCCGCCGTGATTGACGTAGTGGAACGTGGAGATGACGGCCAGACGGGGCGGCTGGAGCCTGACCTCGACGTCGGCGGCCACCGTCGCGCTGGCCTCGCGCAGGCCGAACAGGACCGGGCGCGTGGCCGAGACGCGCACCTGCGCGGGGCCCGAGCGGAGCTCCGGATGCGACTGGCGGTCGAACGCGCGGGTGACCCGCAACTGGTCGGGCCCGTCCTGGTCGATCTCGGCCTCCGCGGGCCGGGCCAGCGAGAACAGCGGATGAACGACCCCGTTCTGCTGGATGACGGCTTCGAGCGCCGTGAGCTCGCTGCCGGGCGCCTCGACGACCGCCTGGAAGACGGCCGACCGGCCGACGAGATCCGTGGGCTGCAGGATCTCGATGACCGGTCCGGGGGCGCGTCCGGCCCCCACGTAGAGTCCGGCGGTCAGGCCGACGGCCATCACCAGCGCGAGCGCGAGCAGCAGGCGAGACACGCCTTCATATGATATAGAATTAGTAGCTCGATCGTCGTGTGGCGGTATCGTCTAGGGGTTAGGATACGTGGTTCTCAGCCACGGGACCGGGGTTCGAATCCCCGTACCGCTACCAACTGCCCAGCTCCGGAACGGGGCGCTGCCGGCTGCGCGCCCGCGGCCATCCTGAACAGACGAAGATTCGGAGGATACCCATGACCGTGAGAGACGTGCGCCCGGCGGGCGTGAGTCGGCGGGCGGCGCTGCGGCTGCTCGGCGGGGGGGCGGCTGGCGCGGGCTGCGGGCTCGCGGCGGCCGGGCGCCCCGCCGCGGGCGCGGCATCCGCGGCGGGGCAGGAGCCGGCGGCGGCCGGCGCGGCCTCCGGCGTCGCGTTCCCCGCGGGGGCCGTCGTCCGCACGGTGCTGGCGGACGTCGATCCCGAGGTCCTGGGGACGGGCGCGACGCTGTTCCACGAGCACCTGGCCTTCGACTACGCGAGCCCGCCGGCCGAGCCGCGCGCGCCCGGGTCGCCGGCCCCCGCGCCGCCGACCAACGCCGAGATGGTCGACCTGCTGGTCGAGGAGATCGACATGGCCGGCTTCGACGGGGTGAGCTGCATCGTCGACTCGGGAACCGGCCCGCGCACGGCGCAGCAGCTCGCGAACCTCACCGCCATGGCGAGGCGCTGCGACGTGCACATCGTGCTGGGGGGCAGCTACATCCTGGCCCCGCGCTATCCCGCGGAGATCATCCGCCTGCCGGAGGACGAGATCGCCGCGCACCTGATCGCGCAGGCCGCCCGCGAGCGCTGGGGCGCGCTGGGCGAGATCGGCAGCTCGTTTCCGGAGATGCATGCGGACGAGCGCAAGATGCTGCGCGCCGTCAGCCAGGTGCACCTGCGGACGGGACTCCCGATCTTCACGCACGTGCCGCACGAGAGCTGCCCGTCGTGCGCGCTGGACCAGATCGACATCTACGAGTCGCAGGGGGTCGACATGGCCCACCTCTGCATCGGACATCTCTCGACGATCAAGCGCGCGGACGACGCGGGCTGGGAGACGCACAAGGAGATCGCCCGCCGCGGCGCGTTCATCGGCTTCGACACCGTCGGCCACCGGATGAGCCAGTCGTTCATTCCCGAGCGCGAGAAGGTCGACATGGTGCTCAACGCCCTGGAGGCCGGCTACGAGGACCACGTCCTGCTGTCGTCCGACTTCGCCAACACGACGCAGATCAAGGCGAACTGGGGCAACGGCTTCTCGACGGTGCTGCTGCAGTTCGTGCCGAAGCTGCGCTACTTCGGCGTGCCGGACGAGACGATCCACAAGATCCTGGTCGACAACCCGCGCCGCTTCCTCGCGTTCGAACCAAGGGCGGCGTAGGAGTCTGCGCGCACAACGGCGCAGACTCCGAAGGCGCGCACAGCGCGCCTCGGCGGGAGCGGCGCGGGGCTATGGGGTCCCCGCAAGCGGACGCCGGGGGCTTGGGGCAAAGCCCCATCTGAATGAAGCCGGGAGCGGTGCGGGGCTATGGGGTCCCCGCAAGCGGACGCCGGGGGGCTTGGGGCAAAGCCCCAACAAATTGAAGCTCAGCGGGGCGCCGACCGGATGCGGTAGCCGTCCTGCGCGTCGCCCTCGCGGTGGACGGCGTGGCACGCGTCGCAGGTGCGGGTGACGTCGTCGACGGCAGCGGCGACGGCCGCCGCATCGACCGTGGCCGGCGACAGGGCCACGTCGAGCACGTCCAGGGCGGCCACGGCCTCCCGGTTCATCGTGACGGCGTCGGGGCGCCCGAGGGCTTCCAGCTCGGGCCGGGTTGAGGCCAGCACCTGCCGCGCGAGCGCCAGCGGTGTCTTGGCCGCGGCGAACGACCCCGCTCCAACGGCCTCCTCGACACCCTCGATGGCCGCGCCGATCGTCTTCATCGCCTCGTCGAACTGCTCGGGCCCGATCACCTTCTGCGCGAGCGCGAAGGTGCCCGTGGCGGCGACCAGCGCAATCACCCACCCTGCCAGACGTTGCGTCATCCGAGATCTCCGGAAATCGGGCCCGCGCATCCGCCGCCAGCCCGCCAATCGTCGCCTGACGGCTCCGCTCGGCGCCCAACCAACCCTGCAGGAGTCCGCGCCGTTCTACGGCGCAGACTCCAGACTCCTACCTGGCCGCCACGAGGCCCCGCAGGCGCTCGTGGATGGTGCCCGGGATGCCGAGGCTGGTATCGGCGCCGAGCTCGGCGAGCAGGGCCGCGACCTCGGGCCACTCCTGGTAGTGGAACGACTGCTTGGCGCCCTGCGCCAGGCGGAACGCCGTCCGGCCGCGCCAGTCGCGGGCGTCGATGTCGGCGCCGTGCGTCACGAGCTGCCGCACCACCTCGTTCAGGCCGCTGAACGCCGCGCAGTGCAGCGCCGTGAAGTCGCCCTCGTTGGTGGCGTTCACGTCCAGACCGGCCGCGATGAGAATGTCGACCGCTTCCTCCGCGCTCGGCACGCGCGGGGCGCGCGGCACGTTGGTCAGGTGCGCCGCCCGCCCGCAGCCCGCGGCGGCCATGAGGGGCGTCGTGCGGTCGTTGGGCGTCAGGTCGGGACGCGCGCCGGCCGCGAGCAGGCTCGCGAGGACGCCGCCCGTCGAGGTCGGCAGGAGCCTGCGGTTGCGGAACGAGGCGCTGCCCGGGCCCGGGTTCATGGCGTACGCCGCCACCCACAGCGGGGTCGCGCCGGCGACGTCGCCGGTGCCGGTCGCGAAGGTGTCGTACGCGCCGTTGCGGACGAAGCCCTGTCCCGTCACCTCGGAGGCCGTCATGCGCGCGTCGGGATCGGCGCCCCTGGCGAGCAGGGCGTCGACCAGCGGCAGCCGCTCGACCAGCGCCAGCCGGCCCGTCCGGGCCCGCCGGCCGCCGTGCTGGCGGTTCCAGTCCTTCAGCCAGGTGTTGACGTTGCCGGCGGCCGCGTGCAGGGCCGTGACCCCGTCGACCGCGCCGTTCGGGTCCGCGCCCTGCTCCAGCAGGAAGTGGGCGAACGCGCTCTGTCCGACGATGACGGCGTAGGCCAGCGGATGCGCGCCGTCCGACCCCGTGTCGTCGACGCCGGCGCCCGCGGCCAGCAGCAGCCTGGCTGTCTCGATGTCGCCGTTCCCGGCTGCGGCGATCAGCGGGGAGAACGCCTGCCGCGGGTTGGGGTCCACGTCGGCGCCCGCGGCGATCAGGGCGCGGGCGATGCCGCGGTGGCCCTCGGCCACGGCCCACATCAACGCGGTCTCGTGCGTGGCGGCGGTGGCGGCGTCGACGTCGGCGCCGTGCGCGAGCAGGGCTTCGACCACCTCGAGGCTGCCCGTGCGCGCGGCGGTCATCAGCGGCGTCAACCCGTTGGTCTGGGCGGCATTCGGGTCCGCGCCGGCGGCGAGGAGCCGGCCGACCAGGGCGCGGCTCGCGTTCTCGCAGGCGCGCGCGAGCGGCGTCACGCCGTGGTCGTCGGCGGTGTTGGCGTCGGCGCCGGCTCGCAGCAGCAGGTCGACGGCCGCACCTTCGCGGAT
>CAYGCV010000325.1:0-4496 GCA_964348425.1 uncultured Vicinamibacteraceae bacterium
CGCTCGCGCCGCCGCCTGCCCCGCCCGCTGCGGCGCCCCGGCGATGACGAAGTCGACACCCGGCTCCCTGCCCAGGTGGCGCGGCCGCGTCACCTCCCACGGCGGGAGCGGCGCGTTCCAGAGCAGGCGCGGCACGCGGTGGGGTCGCCCCGCCCCGCCCGCCCAGCGCGGATCGGCCGCCGCGGCGACGGCGTCGATCGCGAAGCGCGCGATGGCGACGTGGTCGGCATGGCCGTTCATGCCGCCGGGATCGAAGCTGATCACCACGTGCGGCCGGTGCTCGCGGATGCGCCGCACCAGCGCCTCGCGCATGTCGGCGGCCGGCGCCTCCGCGAGGCGCTTGTCCCGCTGGTCGAGCAGCTCCACCTCCGCGATGCCGAGGATGCCGGCCGCGCGCCGCAGCTCGGCCTCGCGCACGGACGGCAGCTCCTCCCGGCGGCACAGGGGCGGCTCGCCCACGCGTCCGGCGTCGCCGCGCGTCGCCGTCACGAGCACCGTTTCGGCGCCCCGGTCGGCATGACGGCGCACCAGCCCCCCGGCGATGAAGCTCTCGTCGTCCGGATGCGCGAATATCAGGAGGATGCGGGGCGGCGGCATGCGGCACTATAGCCGATGCCGCACCCCGCGGCCGGCCGCCGACGCGACCCCTTCGCGGCGGCGTAGAATGGCCGCAGGAGGCATCCCACCATGAAGACGGCAGCGACTCTTGCGGCGGCGGCGCTCCTGTTGCTCGCAGCGCCCGGGTTCGCGGCGGGCCGGACGGAGGCTGGCGAGGCCGTCACCTTCACGAAGGACGTCGCGCCGATCCTGCAGCGGTCGTGTCAGAGCTGCCACCGGCCCGGATCGCTCGCGCCGATGTCGCTGCTGACCTACGAGGACGCGCGGCCGTGGGCGCGCTCGATGAAGAACAAGACGGCGCTGCGCGAGATGCCGCCCTGGTTCATCGAGAAGAACATCGGCATCCAGCACTTCAAGGACGACATCTCGCTGACCGACGACGAGATTGCAACGTTCGGCGCCTGGGCCGACGCCGGCGCGCCGCGCGGCGACCTCGCCGACCTGCCGCCCCCCATCGAATGGGCCGACGCGGACGAGTGGACCATCGGCACGCCCGACCTCATCGTCTCGACGCCGGTGATGACGGTGCCGGCCATCGCCCCCGACTACCACGACGAGATCGGTCCGGTGCCGACCGGCCTGACCGCGGACCGCTGGGTCAAGGCGGTCGAGGTGAAGGAGGTCCGGCTGCTCGACGACGAGGCCCGGGAGCAGGCGAAGTCACTGGGCGGCTTCGGCAACTTCACCATCCACCACATGGGCATCCACAGCGGCGAGGCGCTGGGCACCCGGGAAGAGAGCGACCGCCCGCTGGAGAACCGCGACCGGTTCCGGCTGACGCACGAGATCGGGCAGAACGCCACCATCTACCCCGCCGACACCGGCGTGAAGCTGGCGGCGGGCACCGAGCTGAACTTCACGATCCATCTCTATTCCTCGGGCATGGAGATTCCGGTGCGGGCCGACATCGGCTTCACGTTCCACCCGCAGGACTTCGAGCCGAAGTACTCGCAGTCGGGCTTCCTCGCCATCGGCCATCTCGGCGACGGGCTCGACATCCCGGCCGGCGCGGACAACGTCCGCTTCGACAGCTTCTACACGATGCCGCAGCACGGCATCCTGACCACCTACGAGCCGCACATGCACTCGAGCGGCAAGCGCATGTGCGTCGAGGCGGTCTACCCGAACCAGACCCGCGAGATGCTCAACTGCTCGAAGTACGACCACAGTTGGGCGCGGGTCTACGTCTACGAGGACGACCACGCGCCGATCCTGCCGCAGGGCACGGTGCTGCACATCGTCGGCTGGTACGACAACACGCCCAAGAACCGCAACGTCGTGGATCCGCGCAACTGGAAGGGCTGGGGCAACCGGTCGATCGACGACATGTTCCTGCTGCTGCCGAAGGTGACCTTCCTCGACGAGGAGCAGTACGCGGAGGTCGTGGCCGACCGCGAGGCAATGCGCGCCCAGACCACCAACCAGCAGAACTGAAGAGAAGAACCGCCGCCCGGCGTCAGTCAGGGCAGGTCGTCGGGCGGCGCGACGCCGGCGCGCGCCATCACGGCGCGCACGGCCGTTTCGGTCTCGGGCGAGCTGACGATGTTGGCTCCGCGCTGGACGCCCGCCACGATCCGCCACGGCGTCCAGCCCCTGGCGTTCTCCTGATTCCAGACCTCGATCCGCGCGCCCTGTTCGGCCAGGAAGGTCACGACACCGGGCAGATGCTTGTAGGCGGCCCCGTGCATGGCGGTCTCGCCGTTGTCGTCCACGGCGTCCAGCTCGCCGCCCAGCGCCAGCGCCACCTCGACGGCCTCGAGCACCTCCGGCTCGGTGCCGGGATCCTCGCCCGGGGACTGGGTGCCCACCCCGGCCGCCACCATCAGCGGCGTGGTGTTGTCCTCGTTGGCCAGCAGCGGGTCGGCGCCCAGCTCGGCCAGCAGGCTCATCAGCTCGGCGTCCGCGGTGCGGGCCGCGAGGAGGAACGGCGTGCCGCCAATCATGTTCAGCGTGGTGATCCCGGCGGGCGGCTTCAGCGTGACGCGGGCGTCGAGGTCCGCCCCCTTCGCCGCCAGCACGCGGACGAACGCGAGGCTGTCCATGTCGCCCGAGCCGGCGGGCGGAGGATCGTTGCTGCCGGAGTCGCCCGTCTTGCGCACCCACGACACCTGGTGCAGCGCGGTCCACCCGTGCGGCGCCGCGTTGGGATCGGCCCCCCGCTCCAGCAATCGCGCCGCCAGCTCGTAGTGTGCGCTCCCGGCCGCGAGCAGCAAGGCGTCGAGCCCCTCGCTGGACGCCCGCTTCATCTCCACGCCAAGGGCCGTCCGCTCGGAGTCGATCGACAGCGAATCGTCCAGGCTCGCGCCGGCGTCGAGCAGCAGCTCCGCCGCCTCGATCCGCCCCTCCCGCGCCGCGAACAGCAGCGGCGTGAAGCCGTTCCGCGAAGCCGCGCCGACGTCCGCCCCGTGCGCGAGCAGCGCCGCGACGACCTCCGCGTTGCCTTCCGCCGCCGCCCACATCAGCGCCGTCTGCCCCCGCCACGACTCGGCGGCATCGACGTCGGCGCCGCGCGCCAGCAGCAGCTCCACGGCCTCGACCACGCCGGTGCGCGCCGCCGTCATCAGCGCCGTCTCGCCCTCCGCCAGCACCGTGTCCGGATCGGCCCCGGCGTCGAGCAGCAACTCGATCATGGCGGCGTTGCCGTTGATGCACGCCAGCGACAGCGGCTGCACGCCGTAGCGGTTGGCGGCCGTGGGCCGCGCGCCCGCGCGGATCAATAGCTCGGCGATGGCGACTTGGTCGCGGTGCGCCGCCCAGTGGAGCGGCGTGCTGCCGTCGGCCTCGGCGCCGTTCGGATCGACCTGCGCCGCGAGCAGCGCCCGCACGGCCGCCTCGTCGGCCCGCTTGACCGCGTCGACCAGCCGCGCGTCCACCGCCGCGCTCGACCCGCCGCCGGCCAGCAGCGCCAGCGCGGCGGCGGCGATCAGCCGCACCCTCCACTCCATGGATGACCTCCGCGGTCGGCTACAACGTCAGCGGCTCGAGGACCGCTCCGGCCCGGCCGGTGCTGTCCACGAAGTTGTCCAGGTGCACGCCCATGTAGTCGAGCAGCGTCAGGTGCAGGTTGGCCAGGGGCGTCGGCTCGGCGTAGCGCAGGTGCCAGCCGCCCCGCGCGTCCCCGGCCCCGCCGCGCGCGACCACGATCGGCAGGTTGCTGTGGTCGTGCACGTTCGGGTTCCCCATGCCGCTGCCGTACAGGTACGTCGTGTGATCGAGCAGCGACCCGTCGCCGTCCTCGGTGGCGCGCAGCCGCCCGAGCAGGTAGGCGAACAGCGACACGTGATAGGCGTTGATCTTGGCCAGCTTGGTCAGCTTCTCGGGATCGTTCACGTGGTGCGACACCGGATGGTGCGGCTCGGGCACGCCGATCTGGGGATAGGTGCGGGTGCTCGCCTCGCGGGCCAACTGGAACGTGATGACCCGGGTCAGGTCGGTCTGCAGCGCCAGCACCTGCAGGTCGAACATCAGCTTGACGTGCTCCTCCCACGAATCCGGGACGCTGGTCGGGCGCTCCAGCGCCGGGAGCGGCGACGCGGCGGCATGCTGCTCCGCCCGCTGGATGCGGCGCTCCACCTCGCGCACCGTGTCCAGGTAGTTGTTGACCCGGGTGCGGTCGCCGGCCCCGAGGCGCGAGCGGAGGCGGGCCATGTCGCCGAGCACCCAGTCGAGAATGCTGGCGTTCGCCCGCAGCTCGGCCTGCCGCTCCCGCGGCGTGCCGCCGTCGCCGAACAGGCGCTCGAACACGGCGCGCGGATCGGCCTCCGGCGGCAGCGGCGTCGTCGGCGACGACCACGACAGGCAGTTCATGTAGACGCAGGCGAAGCCGTTGTCGCAGTTGCCGACCTGCGCGATCAGGTCGGTGCCGAGCTCCAGCGACG
>CAYGCV010000326.1:0-4466 GCA_964348425.1 uncultured Vicinamibacteraceae bacterium
CGCCCGACGGCGCGCTGTTCGCGCAGTTCAACGACACGCTGCGGCGGGCGATGGTCCAGGAGACGCAGCTCTTCTTCGAGAGCCAGTTGCGCGCGGACCGGCCCATCCAGGAGCTGCTGACCGCCGACTACTCCTTCCTGAACGAGCAGCTCGCCCGCCATTACGGCGTTGACGACATCTACGGCAGCCACTTCCGCCGGGTGGCGTGGCAGGACGACCGGCGGCACGGCCTGCTCGGCCACGCCAGCCTGCTGACGGTCACCTCGTACGCGAACCGCACCTCTGTGGTGCTGCGCGGCAAGTGGGTGCTCGAGACGCTGCTCGGGGCGCCGCCGCCGCCGCCGCCGCCGAACGTGCCGCCGCTCGAGGAGGACGAGGCCGGCGCCGCGCCCACCTCGCTGCGCGAGAAGATGGAGCAGCACCGGCGCAACCCGGTCTGCGCCTCCTGCCACACGGAGATGGACCAGCTCGGCTTCGCCATGGAGCACTTCGACGCCATCGGCCAGTGGCGCGAGACGGACCGCGGCGCGACCATCGATGCGACCATCGACTGGGCGGACCGCACCATCGACAGCCCGCGCGCGTTCCGGGAGGCGCTGGTCGGCAAGGGCGACGAGTTCGAGAAGACGGTCGTGGAAAAGCTCCTGACCTACGCGCTCGGCCGCGGCGTCGACTACTACGACGCGCCGACCGTGCGGCGGATCGTGCGGGAGCTGGACGCCGCGGACTACCGCTGGTCGGCGCTCATCGAGGGCGTCGTCGCCAGCCTGCCGTTCCAGATGCGCCGGGCGGCCGAGATGTCGGCGGCCACCGCGGCCGACGACGCCGGGCTCTGAGTCCGGCCCGAATCCAACGCAGACGAGGGAGGTATCTGCCCATGTTCATCACGAAGATGCAACTGCCGCGACGCACCATGTTGCGGGGCCTCGGCGTCAGTCTGGCGCTGCCGCTGCTCGACGGCATGGTGCCGGCGCTGACCGCGCTCAGCAAGACGGCCGCGGCGCCGGTCCGCCGGTTCGGCGTCTTCTACATCCCGAACGGGATGTCGATGCCATACTGGTCGCCCCGGGGCGACGGGGCGCTGACGGCGCTGCCGCCGACGCTGCAGTCGCTCAACGAGTACAAGGACCGCGTGCTGCTGCTGGGCGGGCTGGCCGACGAGGCCGCCAACCTCGTCAAGGGCGGCGGCGACCACGCGCGCTCGGCCGGGACGTTCCTCACCTGCATCCCGTTCAAGATAACCGCCGGCGCCGACGTCTACGCCGCGGTGTCGATGGACCAGATGGCGGCGCGGGAGCTGTCGAAGGAAACGCAGCTCGCCTCGCTCGAGCTGGGCATCGAGTCGAACGCGATGCTCGGGTCGTGCGACGGCGGCGCGAGTTGCGCCTACACGAACACCATCGCGTGGCGGACGCCCACCACGCCGCTGCCCATCGAGAACGACCCGCGTGCCGTGTTCGAGCGGCTGTTCGGCACGAGCGGCAGCACCGATCCGGCGGCGCGGCTCGCGCGGCTCCGCCGCGACCGCACCATTCTGGACCTCGTCGGCGAGGAGCTCGACGACCTCGAGCGCGTGATCGGCCCGGGCGACCGGGTGAAGCTGGACGAGTACCTCGAGTCGGTGCGGGACATCGAGCGGCGCATCGAGATGGCCGAGCGGCAGAGCGCCCGCGAGCTGCCGGTGGTCGACCAGCCCGTCGGCGTCCCGAGCGACTACGCGGAGCACGCCAAGCTGATGATGGATCTGCTGGCGCTCGCCTTCCAGACCGACCTCACGCGCATCAGCACGTTCATGCTGGCGCGGGAGGTGTCAGGACGCGCGTACCCGGAGATCGGCGTGCCCGACTCGCACCACCCGCTGTCGCACCACCAGGACGAGCCGGCCAAGCTGGAGCGCCTGCACAAGATCAACGAGTACCACTTCCAGCAGTTCGCCCACCTCATCAAGACGCTGTCCGAGACGCCGGAAGGCGACGGGACGATGATGGACTCGAGCCTGTTCCTCTACGGCACGGGGATCAGCGACAGCAACACGCACTTCCACGACGATCTGCCGATCGCGCTGATCGCCGGGAAGAACACGGGCATCAAGGGCGGCCGGCACGTCCGCTATCCGGACGGCACGCCGCTGGCGAACCTGCACCTGTCGATCCTCGAGAAGCTGGGGACGCCCGAGGAGACCCTCGGCGACAGCACGGGCAAGCTGAAGTACCTGAGCGGCCTCGCCTGACCTCCGCCGGGCCGGTCCGGACTCCTCCCGGGCCGGCCCGTATCTTCAATCAGACGGGGCTGCGCCCCGAACCCCCGGATTCCTAGCTGGCGTTCGGCGCGAGGCCCATCGCGCGGCGCCACGCGGCGAGCTGACCGATGTGCGTGGCTTCGTGGGCGGTCAGCATGTAGCTCAGGGCGTCGCCAATCCGGGGGAAGTACTTGCGCATGCCTTCTTCCGGAAACTCCTTGGCGAAGAGCGCCGGGTCGGCGCCCGCCAGCGCCTCGGCCACGCGCTCGTGCTGGGCGGTCAGCTCGGCCAGCAGCGCATCCCTGGACGGGTACTGCGCGGCGTCGCCGCTCGGCACGCCGTCGACCGTGGGCGTTGCCTCCCAGTCGGGCGGAAACGTCGATTCCAGGCCCAAGGTCTTCGCGACGTAGTTCGCCGACGAGGCCAGGTGCTTGAGCGTCCACGCGGGGTGGTTGACCACGCCGTGCGGTTGCGCGACCATCTGCTCGTCGGTCAGGTCCTTGACCAGGCCGCGGATGTGGCCGAGATTGAAGCGGTAGGTGAAGATCAGGTGCTCCTGCATCGACGTCTCCTGAAGGGGCCGCTCAGCGGCCCGGGTAGCGTTCGGGTATTCCCGGCGGAATGGCGCCGAACATGACGTGGGCCGCGGACGTCCCGGCCCACATGAGCCAGGGCCCGTCGAGCCGCTCCTCGGTCGGCAGCCCGGTCGACGCGCCCGTGGCGTGCGGCAGGTTGATCGAGACGTGCAGCACGGCCTCCTCGCGCGTCGGGCCGACGAGCGCGTACTGCATGGCCCCGTAATTGACCTCCGCATCCGGGCCGCCGGAGGCGAACAGCTCGGCGAAGCTCCGCGCGCCCTCCGCCAGGCCCCGGGTCATCCAGTCCATCACGTCCTGGAAGCTCGAGTGGTAGCACTCGACGGCGAAGCCCCGGCTCGGACGGTCCGGCTCGCAGACGAGCTCGTTCGTGCCGTGCCGGATGATGGTCGGGACCCCTTGGGCGTCGCGCAGGATGACCGTCGCGCCCGCCCGCAGCGTCTCCGGCGCGGCCAGCACGGCCTCGGCGATCAGCTCGGCCCGGTCCCCGACCTGCGCCGCGGCGAGCGTGGGCGTCGCCGCCAGCAGCAGGGAGCAGATGAGGCTTCTCGAACGGCTCATGGTCGGCGCTCTCCTTGTTGCGAGGTTGGTTGCGAGGTTGCGAGAAGGCTATCATGCGCGGCGGTTGCACTGGGAACCGTCCTGCGCCATGATGGGCCTGACGCATAGGGAGGACAACCAATGACGTACCGCTATCTAGTCGCGCTGCTGACCGTGGCGGCCGTGGCCGGGCTGACGCCGGCGCCCGCCGCCGGCCAATCCGACGAGTCGTCGGCCGTGCCCCGCACCGAGTGGGGCGACCCCGACCTGCAGGGACACTGGTCGTACGCCACGCTGACGCCGCTGCAGCGGCCGGCGGAGGTCGAGGAGAGGACGTTCTTCACGTCCGAGGAGGTGGCCGCGCGGAACGCGCGCGCCAAGCAGGATCGTCCGGACCGGCCCGGGATCGATCCGGGTTCCTACAACGCCTTCTGGGTGGACCGGGGCGAGGTGCTGCCCGACCGCCGTACGTCGCAGATCGTCGATCCGCCCAGCGGCCGGCTCCCGCTGAACGCCGAGGGCGCGGCGCGCGTGGCCGCGCTGCGCGAGCACCGGCGGATGCATCCGGCTGACTCGTGGCTGGACCGCAGCGCCTGGGACCGGTGCATCACCTACCACGGCGTGCCGCCCGTCGGCACCAGCTACAACAACACGTACCACATCCTCCAGACCCCCGAGTACGTAGCGATTCACGTCGAGAACATTCACGACGTGCGCATCATTCCGCTCGACGGACGGGCGCACCTCGGCAAGGACGTGCCCCAGTGGAACGGCGACTCCCGCGGGCGCTGGGAGGGGAACACCCTCGTCGTCGAGACGGTCGGCTACAGCGACAAGACGGAGCTGCGCTTCCCCTCGACGCGGAACACGCGCGCGGTGGAGCGCTTCACGTGGGTGGACGAGCACACCATGGGCTACACGTTCACCATCGATGATCCGGAGATCTACACGCAGCCCTGGACCGTGGAGCGGCCCTTCCAGGCCGTGCCCGACTACCACATCTTCGAGTACGCCTGCCACGAGGGCAACTACGCCATGCCGAACATCCTCGCCGGCGACCGCGAGGGCGAGCGGCTGGCGGCGCAGCAGGA
>CAYGCV010000327.1:0-4459 GCA_964348425.1 uncultured Vicinamibacteraceae bacterium
CCTCGCGACTGTGAGTTTCCCCATGGTTCGATTCGCTTTCCCACAAGGACTGGAAACGGGAGCAGAACAACTCTACCACCAATTATACCACGCTACGTGTGGGAAAGGCAGGGAATTACATGGAACGGCGCGAACCGCCGGTGACGGTTTCCGCCAGTGTCTACGGTCCGTTTTGGGACTTCAGGGGATCGAGCGGGAAGGGGAGGTGGCGCGCCCGGCAGGATTCGAACCTGCGACCCTCGGCTTAGAAGGCCGATGCTCTATCCAACTGAGCTACAGGCGCGTCGGGTCCGTCGAGTTGCCGCTGATTCCTCCGCTGATCCCAATGATACGGCACTGGCAGCCGATGGTTCCGCTGCTGACCGTCGTCCGAGCGGCGGCTGGCGGGTTCCGTGCCTCAGTCGTTCGCGCCCAGCGCGCGGAGCGTTGCCGCGATCTCCGGGCGCGTCGCGCGCCGGCCGTTCGTGCCGGGGACCGGCAGGCTCGACTCGGCGAGCGCCAGGGGCGTCTGGCCGCCTTCGTTAGCCGCGTCGAGATCGGCGCCGTGGGCGGCAAGCAGGTCCACGACCGAGGCGAAGCCGGCGCGCACGGCGTCGTGCAGCGGGGTGTTGCCGCGGTCGTCGCCCTGATTGACGTCGACGCCGAGGTCGAGGATGGTGCGCGCGAGCTCGAGGGTCAACCGCTCGCTGTCGGCCCGGTCCATCGCCGGGGCCCCGACGCGGTTGCGCCGGTTCTCCCGCGGATTGCGGGAGACGCCCATCGCCGCCTTGAGGGATGACATCCCGTTGGCAGGGGAGACGTGCGGGTCGGCCCCGCGCTCGGCCAGGAGCCGGGCAATCGCCAGCTCCCCGTAGCGCGCCGCAAGCCAGAAGGCGTTGCCGCCCACCGCCTCGTGGCGGATGCTGTAGTCGGCGCTGAACCGGCGCCCCGGCGTGCCCCGCTCCACGACCGCGTGGACGTCCGCGCCGCGATCGAGGAGCGCCTCCGCGAGGGCGGCCTCGCTCCGCAGGACCGCGGCATGCAGCGCGGTGTAGCCGGCATCGGCGGCGTTCGGATCGGCGCCGTTGTCGAGGAGGTAGGTGGCCAGGGCGCCGTGGCCGCTGTGGGCGGCGACGACGAGGGCGCTGGTGCCGGCCGCGGCGGCGTCGTTGACGTCGGCGCCCGCCTCGAGGAGGGCGCGCGCCGTCTCCACGTCGCCGTTGCGCGCGGCGAAGAGGAGCGGCGTCGAGCCGCCGTGCGCCATGCGGAAGTTGCCGCTCGTGTTGGTGTTGCCGGCGGTGTTCTCGAGCTGGTGCCAGACCCGCGAGCGGGCGTGCACGTCCGCTCCGTGCCGGGCCAGCCGGCGCACGACGCCGGCGTGCCCCTGCGCCGCGGCCCACATCAGCGCCGTCTGTCCGCGCTCGCGCTCCGCGGCGCTCGGGTCGGCGCCGTGCGCGAGGAGGAGCTCGACGACCGGCCGGCTGCCGCCCCGCGCGGCGGCCATGAGCGGCGTCTCGCCCATCCTGAGCGTCACGTCGGGGTCCGCGCCGGCCTCGAGCAGCCGCGCGACGATTGGCGCGCCGCCGTTCGTGGCCGCCAGCCACAGGGGCGTCGCGCCGAGCGCGTTGGCCGCGTCGACGTCGGCGCCGGCCGCGATCAGCAGCCGCGCGGTCTCGGCGTCGTTACGGTGCGCCGCCCAGTGGAGCGCCGTCGCGCCGTCGCCCTGCGGGGCGTTGACGTCGGCGCCCGCCGCGAGCAGGGTGCGCACGCGGGCGACGTCGCCGGCCCGAACCGCCGCGGTCAGGTCCGGCTCCATTTGCGCATGCGCCGACGCCCCTGCTGCCGCCACGATGACCGCTGCCAGCAGGGGCACGAGCCGTTCCGCCGGGGACTTGTGCGGCATGGGGCTATGCTACCCCAGTCCGGGCGCGCGAACACGCGATCTCGTCCCGCGGTCATTGACACCCCGCCGGCGTTCGCAGAGACTACCGGTAGCCATGATCCGTGCGCGCGGCCGATGGTTTCCGGTCCTTGCCGCAGCGGCCTTTGTCGTGCCTGCGCTGCTCGCGCCGGCGCGGCCGGCCGTGGCGCGGCAGCAACCCCTCGCGGAGGATGCCGTCCGGCTGCAGCAGACGCTCGACCGCTACTGCGTCGTCTGCCACGACGACCGCCTGCGCACCGCCGGTCTGACCCTCGCCGGGCGCGACCTGTCGCAGGTCGGGGCGCACGCCGAGATCTGGGAGAAGGTCGTCACGAAGCTCCGGACGCGGACGATGCCGCCGGTGGGCCGCCCGCGGCCCGCGGCCGCGACCTACGACGCCCTGGCCGGCTGGCTGGAGTCCGAGATCGACCGCCACGCCGCGGCGCACCCCCACCCGGGGCGCACGGAGGCGTTTCACCGCCTGAACCGCGCCGAGTACGCCAACGCCATCCGGGATCTGCTGGCGCTCGACGTCGACGTGGCGGCGCTCCTGCCGGCGGACGACATCGACGAGTACGGCTTCGACAACATGGCCGACGTCCTGACGGTCTCGCCGGCCCTGATGGAGCGCTATCTCGCGGCGGGTCGCAAGATCGCCCGGCTCGCGGTGGGGGAGACGCCGCTCGGGCCCGGCACCGACATCTACAGGGTGCCGATCCTCCTGGTGCAGGACGATCGGGCGGGCGACGACGTGCCGTTCGGCTCCCGGGGCGGGATCGGCATTCGCCACTTCTTTCCCGTCGACGGCGAGTACGACCTGGAGATCCGGCTGCACCGCAACTACGTGAACTACGTGCGCGGCATGGGGTCGCGCCACGAGCTCGAGGTCCGGCTCGATGGCGAGCTCGTGCGGACCTTCGTCTTCGGCGGCGAGGAGCCGGAGGGCGTGCAGGCGCCGGCCAGCTACGCGGGCAACCAGTTCGGTGATCCGGCCTGGGAAGAGTACATGCTCTACGCCGACGCCAACATGCGGGTGCGCTTCCCGGCCAGGGCCGGCCCGCACGTGGTGAGCATCGCGTTCGTGCGGCGCTTCACGGAGCCGGAGGGCGTGCTCCAGCCGCGCCAGAGCATCTTCGCGGTGGCGGTCAACGAGATGCGGGACGGCGACGCGGCCGTCGAGCACGTGGCGATCGGCGGTCCCTACGCCAGCGCCGGTCCGGGCGACACGCCGTCCCGGCGCGCGCTCTTCACCTGCCGGCCCGCGAGCGCGGCGCCGGCGGACGAGGAGGTCTGCGCGCGGGAGATCCTGACCTCGCTGGCGCGGCGCGCCTACCGCCGTCCGGTCGATGCCGGGGATCTCGCCACGCTGATGGACTTCTACCGCGCCGGCCGCCGCGGCGGCAGCTTCGACGCCGGCGTCCAGCTCGCGCTCGAGCGCGTGCTGATCGCGCCCGACTTCCTGTTCCGGGTCGAACGCGATCCGGTCGACATCGGGCCGGCCACCGCCTACGTGCTGACCGACCTCGAGCTGGCGTCGCGCCTGTCGTACTTCCTGTGGTCGAGCGGGCCGGACGAGCAGCTCCTCGCCCTCGCCGAGCAGGGCCGCTTGAGCGACCCCGAGGTGCTCGGCCGGCAGGCGCGCCGGATGCTGGCCGATCCCCGCTCGCAGGCGCTCGTTCGCAACTTCGCGGGCCAGTGGCTCTACCTGCGCAATCTGCGGGGCGTCATGCCCGACGCGCTGGTGTTTCCGGAGTTCGACGAGAACCTGCGCGAGGCGTTCCGGCAGGAGACCGAGCTCTTCGTCGAAAGCCTGATTCGCGAGGACCGCAGCGTGCTCGACCTGCTCGCGGCCGACTACACGTACGTGAACGAGCGGCTCGCGCGGCACTACGGCCTGCCGGGCATCTACGGCAGCCACTTCCGGCGGGTGCGGCTCGACCCGGCGGCGGCCGAGCGGCGCGGCGGCATCCTGGGCCACGGCAGCCTCCTCACCGTCACGTCGTATCCGAACCGGACGTCGCCGGTGCTGCGGGGCAAGTGGCTGCTGACCAACGTCCTCGGCACGCCGCCCCCGCCGCCGCCGGCCGACGTGCCGGACCTGCCGGATCGCGGCGCGGACGGCGGGCCGGCGACGGTGCGGGACCGGCTGGCGCGGCACCGGGAGAGCCCGGCCTGCTCGGTCTGCCACGCGCCGATGGACCCGCTCGGGCTGGCCCTCGAGAACTACGACGCCGTCGGCAAGTGGCGCGCGACGGGTGAGACCCGGCGGCCGATCGACGCTTCGGGCAATCTGCCCGACGGCACCGCGTTCGAGGGGCCGACCGGGTTGCGGGCGCTGCTGCTGGATCGGCGCGAGCTGTTCATCGGCACGCTGACGGAGAAGCTCCTGGCGTACGCGCTCGGGCGGGGACCGGAGTACTACGACCGCCCGACGGTGCGCGCCATCACCCGTGCCGCGGCGCCGGAGGACTACCGCTGGTCGGCCATCGTCGTCGGCATCGTGCAGAGCACACCGTTCCGCATGCGGAGGTCAGAGTCATGATCATCACCAGGAAGGCG
>CAYGCV010000328.1:0-4413 GCA_964348425.1 uncultured Vicinamibacteraceae bacterium
CTCAAGGCGCTCAAGGAGCGGGCGGACCGCGCGCTCGGCCGGGACGTGCGCAAGGCGGTCATTACCGTCCCGGCCTACTTTACCGACGCCCAGCGGCAGGCCACGCGCGAGGCCGGGGAGATCGCCGGCCTGACGGTCGTCCGGATCATCAATGAGCCGACGGCCGCCGCCCTCAGCTACGAGGTTGGCGGCACGGGGCGCCGCACCCTGCTCGTCTACGATATGGGCGGCGGCACCTTCGACGTCTCGGTGGTGAGAATGGAAGAGGGCGTGATCGAAGTTCTGGCCACCGCCGGCGACAACCAGCTCGGCGGCGACGATTTCGATGCGCTCATCCTCGAGCGCCTCAACACGCATATCGAAACGGGGTTGGGGGTCGCGGACGCCCGCGAGGATCCCCTTCTGCAGGCGCGCCTGCGGCGGACGGCCGAGCAGGCCAAGATCGAGCTGTCGGATCAGCCCTACGTGCGCGTCGAGGAGGACCACGTCGCCCTGGTGGCCGGAGAGGCCAGGCACCTCACCTGCGAGTTGAGCCGCGCCGATTTCGAACGCGACCTCGAGCCGTTTCTCGACCGCTCCCTCCAGGCGGTGACGACGGCGCTGCAGGATGCCGGCGTGCGTCCGAGCCAGCTCGACCGCGTGCTGCTCGTGGGCGGCTCGACCCGCATTCCGCGGATCGCCGCCGTCCTCACGGATCGCCTGGGGCAGGAGCCGCACGGCGAGGTCGATCCGGATCTGTGCGTCGCGCTGGGGGCCGGCGTGCAGGCAGGGATCGAGATGGGACGGGACACGGAGTCCGTGCTGGTCGACATCACGCCCTACACCTTCGGCACCAGCGCCACGGGTGAGCTCTACGACAGGCCGTACGCCCATCAGTTCGTGCCCCTCATCCGGCGCAACAGCAAGCTGCCGGCCACCCGCACCGAGGTGTTCTTCACCATGTTCGAGGATCAGCCGCAGGTGGAAGTCAAGGTCTATCAGGGGGAGGATCCGGACGCCCTGAAGAACGTGGAAATCGGCACCTTCATGTTCACCGGCCTGAACCAGCAACCGGGCGCGCACGACCAGGGCCTGCTCTGCACCTACAGCCTCGACCTCGACGGCCTGCTCCACGTCCACGCGCGGGAACGGGCCACCGGCCGGGAGATCCGCGGCGTCGTCGAGAATGCTATCGGGCGGTCCGGCGACGAGGCGCTCGGCGCCGCGAAGGAACGGGTCTCGGCGCTCTGGGGCTCGGCGGGCGTGTCGGATGCGGAGCACGCTGTGGACGCGGCGGCCGGCGACGCTGCGGCCGGTGTCGCGGAACCCTCTGCGGCGGCGCCCGCCTTGTCCCCGGAGGTGGCGCGGGCGGCCGGGGACACCCTGGCGCGGGCCGAGCGGGCGCTCGAGGCCGCGCCGGCCGAAGATCGGGAAGAGATGATCAACCTGATGGAGGATCTCCGGGACGCCCTCAAGGAGGCTCGCGCCGAGCGGGCAGCCGAGCTCAAGCGCGAGCTCGACGAGATCCTGTTCTACCTGGAATAGCGGCGTGGAACGCTGTCCGACCTGCGGGGCCCGGCATGCCGGCGGGCCGTCCTGCCACCGCTGCCAGACGGACCTCCGCCAGGTGCTGGAGGTCGAGCGGTGCGCTGCCCGCCACCGGCGGCTGGCCCGCGCCGCGCTCGATCGCGGCGACCGCGGGGAGGCCCGCGCCCACGCCGGCCGCGCCTGCGCACTCCACCGGGCCCGCGAATCCCTGATTGTGCTCGCGCTGGCCGCCCTGGCAGACCGCGACTTCCCGGCCGCGCTGCGACTGTGGCGGGAAATTCGGGCCGGTTCCGTTCCACGGCGGCCCTCGTGACCGCGAGCGCGTTCCCCGCTCGAATCGCGGGGGCCGCGAGTTGCGCGCGAGTTGCGATGGATCGCCCCTGTCCAGCTTTGCGGCGACCCTTCGCGAGCGCGCGCGGGTGGAAAACTGCGCGCCGCGGGAGTAGACTGCACGCATCGGGCCGACAGCAGGTCGGGAACCAGAGGAGACGGCACAATGACGACGATGCAACAGCGGCGGGCATGGCGTCCGTTCCTGGCGGCGGCGTTCGCGGCGCTCATCGCACTGCCGGCGACGGCGGCGGGACAGCCCGCGGCCGACGAGGTCACCTTCAGCAAGGACATCGCGCCCATCCTGCAGCGGAGCTGCCAGAAGTGTCACCGGCCCGACTCGCTGGCGCCGATGTCGCTGATCGACTACGACGAGGTGCGCCCCTGGGCCCGCGCCATCAGGAACCGCACGGCGCTCCGCGACAAGCCGGGCGTGATGCCGCCGTGGTACATCGAGAAGGACGTCGGCATCCAGTCGTTCAAGGAGGATCCGTCGCTGAGCGACGAGGAGATCGCCCTGATCGCGAAGTGGGTCGACAACGGCGCCCCGGAGGGCAATCCGGCCGACCTGCCGCCGCCGGTGGCGTTCATCGACGTGGACGAGTGGGAGATCGGCCAGCCGGATCTGATCGTGGCGTCGCCGAGCGTGGAGCTGCCCGGCGAGTCGCCCGACTGGTGGGGCCACATCGGCGAGACGCCGACGGGGCTGACCGAGGACCGCTACGTCTCGGCCCTCGAGTTCAAGGAGGTGACCGAGTCGAGCGTCGGCGAGCGCCGCGCCACGGTCGGCGGGCTGTTCATCGTGCATCACCTGGTGATGGACATCGTCGTGCCGGACGGTGAGGACGACGACTCGCCGGAGTCGCGCTGGCCGGTGCACGAGGTCGGGCGCAACGCCGACTACTTCGACCCCGCCGCCGGCAAGCTGATCGAGGCCGGATCGACGGTCTTCTTCGAGAACATCCACCTGCATGCGAACGGCGCCGACACCCGCGCCCGCGTGGACGTCGGCTTCAAGTTCCATCCGCGCGGCTACGAGCCGACGCGGCAGGTGCGGGGAATCTCGTTCGGCAACACCGTCGATCTGGACATCGAGCCGATGGATCCCGATCAGCGGATGGAGGCGTTCTTCACGCTGCCCGAGCACACGAAGATCAGCATCTACGAGCCCCACCTGCACGCCCCGGGCGTGCGCATGTGCCTGGACGCCATCCTCGGCACCTCCATCGAGACGCTCAACTGCGCCGGGTACGACCACAGTTGGGTCCGCGTCTACACGTACGAGGACGACGCCGCGCCGCTGCTGCCCAAGGGCACCATCCTGCGCCTGACGGGCTACTTCAACAACTCGCCGTCGAATCCGAACGTCGCCGATCCCCGCAACTGGTCGGGCGGCGGCAACCGCTCGGTCGACCAGATGTTCATCAACATCATGCGCGGGGTGTACCTGACCGACGAGGAGTTCGCGGAGGAGATGGCGCAGCGGCGGGAGGTGCTGAACCTGATGCCCGGCGAGACGGCCGTCGGCTGCCCGCTCTGCGGCGACGTCGCGGTCCCGGACCTGGCCGAGGGGCAGCAGCAGTGAGACGCGCCGCAATCGGCGTTGCCGCCCTGCTGCTCGTCGGCGCGTTCCTCCAGGACGGCGCGGCGCAGCAGCGCTACCGCGCGACCGGACAGGAAGTGCTGCCCGCGTACGAAGGCTGGGAGCGGAACCCCGACGGGTCGTTCAACCTGGTGTTCGGGACGATGAACCGGAACTGGGAGGAGACGTTCCACATCCCGATCGGGCCGGACAACCACATCGAGCCGGGCGGGCCCGACCGGGGCCAGCCGACCTGGTTCCTGCCGCGGCGCAACCGGTTCATGTTCCGCATCGCCGTGCCGGCCGACTTCGGCGACCGGGAGATCGTCTGGACGCTCAACAGCCCGAACGGCAAGACGTACCGGGCCTACGCCACGCTGAAGCCCGACTACTTCATCGACGACTTCGTCGTCCAGCGCAACAGCGGCCTCCGCACCCGCGACGTGGTTAACCCCAATACGCCGCCGGTGCTGGAGGTCGAGGGCGAACGCACGCGGACGGCGCGGGTGGGAGAGCCCGTCACGCTGACGGCGTTCGCCAGCGACGACGGCGTGCCGGAGCAGAGGCCGCTGCGGGCGCTGGACCCGTCGCGGTCGGGCAACAACACGGTGCCGGTCACGGCGACGGGGCTGCGCCTGTCGTGGTTCGTGTATCGCGGACCGGGGCACAACGTGACCTTCGATCCGCCGCAGACGAAGGTGTGGGAGGATACCCGGCCGAACTCGAACTCGCCGTGGGGCTACGGCTTCGAGACGCCGCCCGCGCCCCCCGACGGCAAGTGGGTGGCCCGGGCCACGTTCGGCGCGCCGGGGACGTTCATCCTCCGCTCGCTGGCGCACGACGGGGGCCTGTCGGCCCACGAGGACATCACGTTCGTCGTCAATTAAGATGGGGCTGCGCCCCAAGCCCCCGGCGTCGGCTTCCTCCAGATGGGGCTGCGCCCCAAGCCCCCGGCGTCCGCTTGCGGGGGCCCC
>CAYGCV010000329.1:0-4305 GCA_964348425.1 uncultured Vicinamibacteraceae bacterium
GGACGGCAGCCCGATCCAGCCGTAGCCCGCCAATCGTCGCCTGACGGCTCCGCTCTGCGCCGGACGGCGGCCCGGCCGGCCGACGCCGTCACTCCGCCGCGCGGTCGACCCGCAGCCGGGTCAGCCGCAGCGTCTTGATGTACCAGCGGCCGTCGATCCGCTCGTACGTCTCGTGGTAGTGGCCCCAGCCATGGACCAGGTCCTCCCCACCGGGCTCCTGCAGGATGTCCAGCATCGCCCAGATGCCGGTCGCGGTGGTGGGGGAGGTGATCTCGATCTCCGGCATGTGCCCGTGGTGGATGGTGACCAGGTGCTCGACGGCGCGCTGGATGAAGGCGGCGATGCCCTCGTTGCCGGTCACCGGGTTGTCGGGCGTGGCCAGGTCGCCTGACCCCTCGACGTTGTAGACCGCGGTCGCGTCGGACGTGAACAGCGTCGCGATGCAGGCCCAGTCCTTCGTGTCGAGGCAGCGGAAGTAGCTTGCCTTGAGCCGCCCGATCTCCTCGATGGCGAGGAGGCGCTCGAGGTCGCTCAGCACCGCTTCGCCGTCCTGACTGCCGGCGGCCGCGTTCGGCTGGGCGGCGCATCCGGCACCGAACGCCAGGGCGGCGAGCAGCGTTCCCGCCAGCGCGGCTTGGCGGATCCGGCCTCCCCTGCGGTGCCCCTGCATGAACGCAAGTCCGGACTCGTGCGGCTCGACCTGCATGGCTTGCCTCCGTTGATGGCGCTATGGCGTGACGGTCACCGTCACGTCCTCGGTGTCCTTCAGCCCGCCGTCGTGCGCCTGCGCGCGGATCACGTACTCCCCGGGCCGGCTGAACGTCGCGGTCGCCGGGAAGCGGCCGTCGGACGGCAGCGGCGGCGGCTCCCAGCCGGGCGTCCACGGCGAGTTGCTGCGGTAGTCGGGATACGTCTTGAACTGGTACGGGTCGAACCTGACGTGGCTCTCGGGCCCGCGGTAGACGATCCACGCCACGCGCAGCCCCCAGGCGCCGTGGCGGCCGACCAGCCGCAGCGGCGCCGCGTGCACCGGCGGGATGCCGTCGTCGGCCGCCACGGCCGCGAGCTCCAGCGGCTGGCCCACGGCCACGGTCCGCTCGAGGCTGCCCTCCACGCGCACCGTCGGCGCCAGGTTGGCCCGCATCTCCTCGTTGTTGTGGCCGAAGTCGCCGACGTCGAACTGCTGCAGCTCCGCGTCGGTGATGTAGCCGGGGAGCAGCGAGCCGTACGCCTGGTTGGTCTTGCCGTTGACCGTCAGCGTCCACACGATCTCGCGGTCGCCGAAGTCGGCGGGCACGTTGATCCGGAAGACGAACCGGTTGCGGCGCGGCTGGAACAGCGTGGGCTGTCCCTGGTCCGGCCCGCCCGGCTCGAGGTTGTTGTCCGGGCCGACCGGCACGAACGGCTTCTCGTCCCAGTTGCGGTTGAAGTAGCCGAAGGCCAGGTCGAACGTGCCGTCGGGGCGTTCCTCCCAGCCGTCGAAGGCCGGGGCGATGTCCTGGCCGGTGCGGTAGACGACCTGCCCGCCGCTGTCGCCGGGCGCGCCCGCCAGCAGCAGGGCCGCGGCGGCGGCCGCGACCGCCGCCGCTGTCCACGGAAATGGCCTGTGCGCTCTCATCGTTGCCAACCGCGGCCGCGGGTCAGTCGTCGTTCTGGGTCAGCCGCGCGCGCTCGAGCTCGCGCCGCCGCTCCAGCTCCTCCTGGTACTGCTCCTCGGTGATCGGCACGAACCGCGACAGGTTCAGGAACATGTCGTCGGTCGAGCGGTTGCCGTAGCCCTTCCAGTTGCGCGGATCCACCACGCGCGGGTTGTTCAGCGTGTTGTCGTACCACGCGGTGACCCGCAGCAGCGTGTTGGCGGGCAGCAGCGGCGCGTGGTCCTCGTCGTAGACGTACACCTTCACCCAGTTGTGGTTGTAGCCGGCGCAGTTGAGCATCTCGCTCAGGCCGCTGGGGTACATCGCCTCGATGCACATCCGCTTGCCGCTGGAGTGCAGGTGCGGCTCGAACGTCATCAGGATGCCCGGCTGCGTCACGAGCTGCATCCCCTCCATCTTCGCGTTCGGCTCCTCGGGCGGGATGTCGATGTCGAAGGTCAGGTAGCTGATGATGCCGCCGCGGCCGCTGTACTTCGGCTCCCAGCCCCGGGGGTGGAACTTGAACGCGACGTCGATGCGGAACGGCACCTCGACGCCGATGGAGTGCAGGTGCAGGTCCCAGTTGAGCGACGAGCCGGCCGGCAGGCGCACGCCGAGCACCTCGGGATAGTGGGTCGCGTTCTGGCCCACCTCGTGGACGACCATGAACAGGTCGGTCGGACCGCGGGCGCTGCCCGGCCGCGACTGGGTCTGGATCTCCTCGGACCGCTCGCGGGCGGAGATGACGGCGTGGTGCACGACGAACAGATTGAGGTCGCCCGACTTGCGCTCGACCGTGGCCTCGTCCAGCAGCACCTCGCGGACCTCGACCGCCTTGACCCAGCGGTCCTCGGTCAGCCCGGTGGGCGAGCCGTCGAGCAGGCCGTACCAGTCGGCCGCCACTGCCTCGAGCGTGTGCGCGGGCGACGAGACGACCAGGTCCGGCTCGCCGAACGACCAGTCCTTGCCCGCGGGCCACTCGATGGCCGGCGGCAGGTCGGCCGGGTTGCCGCGGGGGGCGCCGCCGTCCGCCCAGGCCGCAATCGTCTCGACTTCCTCCGGACTCAGGGAGATGTCTTCCTTGAAGCTCTGGATGCCGATGTTCTTCTCGATGAACCACGGCGGCATCCGGTCCGGGTCGTTGTCGGGCCGGGAGGTCTTGTCCCGGATGGCCCGCGCCCACGGCCGCACCTCTTCGTACGTGACCAGCGACATCGGTGCGATGGACCCCGGACGATGGCACGCCTGGCACGAGCGCTGGAGTATCGGGGCCACGTCCCGCGTGAACGTCACCGGCGGCTGCGAGCCGGTCTGCGCGGCCGCGTCGGGTGTCCACGGCGGCGCGCTCGCGAGCAGCACGAGCCCGGCGAGGACAACGGCCGGCAGCGGGAGCCGGCGCTTCGAGATGGTCTGCATCGCTTGGACCTCCTCCGTGCGAGCGCTCATTCTAGCTCAGCTCACCTGCAGCAGGCCGGCTCCCGGGTCGCTCCATGGCGTACCTGCCGGCATTGACCATGGATGAATAGCCTCCTATTCTATTCATCATGAGCACGACCGTTCACCTGCCTCCGCGGCTCCTCGCGATGGTCGACCGGCGGGCGCTGGATCTCGGCGTCAGCCGCAACCGCTACATCGTGCGCGCGCTCGAGCGCGCCGTGGCTGTCGAGACTCGCTGGAGCGCCGCGTTCGTCGCCGAGCTCGCGGCGGCGCGCGCCGCCTCCGCGGGGCGCCCCGCGCATGCGGACCAGCGCCCCGCGGTGGCGGCCGGCCGAACGCGAAAGGGACCGCCGGCGTTGTGAAGTACGTGCTGGACACCAACACGCTGTCGTATGCGATGGGGGGCGAGCCGCAGGTCTGCGAGCGGCTGCTGTCGCTCGCGCGCACCGACGTGCTACTGCCTCAGCCGGTTATCGCCGAAGTCGAGTACGTACTGGCGCGGATGCGCAAGTCGAAGCGCCGGACGCGGCTGGCCGCACGCTTCCGGGCGTTTCTGGACGAGATGTCGCGGGCCGCGTGGACCGACGAGGTGAGTCGCGCGTTCGGCGCGACGAAGGCCGACCTGGAACGCCGCGGCGTTCGTATCGAGGACTTCGACGTCGCGATCGCCGCTCACGCCCTCGCGCGGGACGCCGTGCTGGTCAGCGACGACGCGGATCACATTCGCCGCATTGCCGGCCTGCGGCTCGAGACGTGGCGCGGATTCGGCCCGGCCGCGGACGCGCAGGCCTAAGGCCTGAGGCGCAGGATGAGCACGCCGGGCTCCCCCGTCCCGCCGGCCTGCGCGCCGCCCACGGCCAGCAGCACCAGCGAGCCCGCGACGGCCAGGTCGCGGGGCGGGCCGGACGGCTCGTACTCGGTGACCAGCATCGGCGCCGCCGGGTCGGACACGTCCACGACCTGCAGCAGGAACGGCGGATAGGCGTCGGCCAGGAGGGCGAGCGGGCCCGCCAGCGCCACGTGGACCAGGCCGCCGGTGGCGGCGGCGGCGATGTACCCGCCGGTGCCCGGCCGTCCGGGGTCGCGGTAGGTGCCGAGCGGGACCGGCGCGGTCGGGTCCGAGACGTCCACCAGCTCCAGGGTCGACTCGGAGCTCATCAGACCTGCCAGGGTCGTTTCCCCATAGGCGCTAACTTGTTAACGCCACGTGCTCCGGCGGCTGCTCGGCCCA
>CAYGCV010000330.1:0-4254 GCA_964348425.1 uncultured Vicinamibacteraceae bacterium
TCGGCGCCCAACCAACCCTGCAGGAGTCCGCGCCGTTCCACGGCGCAGACGCCTAGCTCAGCGACAGCGCGTCGAGCTTGCCCGTGCTGCGGCCGACCTTCTCGACCGGCACGTCGAGCGTCTCCATGATGGCGACCAGCAGGTTGGCCATCGGCGTGTCCCTGCGGTACGTCAGGTGCCGGCCGCCGACCAGACCGCCCGCCGCGCCGCCGACGAGCATGATGGGCAGATCGATCGCGGCGTGGGCGTTTGAGTTCGACATGCCGGCGCCGTAGAGCAGCAGTGAGTGATCGAGCAGCGAGCCGTCGCCGTCCGGCGTCGAGCGGAGCGTCTCGACGAACTCGGCGAACAGGGACACGTGATACGTGTTGATCTTCGACATCGTGGCGATCTTCGTCGGATCGTTCAGATGATGCGACAGCGGGTGATGGGCCTCCGGGATTCCGATCTCGTTGTAGGTCCGACCGCTGATCTCGCGGCCGACCATGAAGGTCGCCACGCGCGTGAGATCGGTCTGCCACGCCAGCCGCTGCAGCTCGAGCATCAGCCGCATGTAGTCGTCGAAGGCGTCCGGGACGCCGGCCGGCTGCTGCACCAGCGGCAGGGCGCGAGCGCTCTGCTCCTCGGCTCTCCGGATGCGCCGCTCGACGTCGCGGACGGAGTCGAGGTACTGCGTGATCTTGCGCCGGTCGCCGGCGCCGAGGCCGCGCTGCAGGTCGTCGACCTTCTCCGTGACCGAGTCGAGGATGCTGCGATCCTCCGCGATCCGGGTCCGACGCACGACCGGGTCGGTGCTGCCGCTGTCGCCGAACAGCCGCTCGAAGACCACCCGCGGATCGTTCTCCATGGGCAGCGGCGTGGTGGGGTCGCGCCAGGAGATCGTGTTGGTGTACGCGCAGGCGTAGCCGGCGTCGCAGGAGCCGGCGAAGTCACGGCTGTCGAGTCCCAGCTCGAGCGACGAGAGCTGCGTGCGCTTGCCGAGCTCCCGGCCCAGGAGCTGATCGATGGACGGGCCCGAGTGGACCCCGGTCCCGTCGGTCATGCGTCCCGGCACGGCGGTGAGGAACTTGGTCGAGGCGCCGGCGTGCGCGCCGCCGCCGCGCCCGGGATCGAGGCCCGTCAGCACGAGCGTGCGGTCCCTGTGGGGCTCCATCGGCCGCAGGATCGGCGAGAAGTCGAATGCGGTCCCGGCCTGCTTCGGCGTCCAGTACTCCATCGCCATGCCGTTGGGCACGTACACCACGCCGAAGCGCCGCATGCCGCGCGCGGGCGTGTTGCGAATCGCCGCGAGCGCCGGGACCATCCCGTCCAGCAGCGGCAGCGCGAGGGCGGTGCCGAGACCGCGCAGGACCGTGCGCCGGGGTATCGCTTTCCTGGTAATGATCATGAGCCTGTGCTCCGCATTCGAAACGGTGCGCTCCGGACGATGCCGAGCACGACGGCCGACCACCGGTAGTCGTCGGCGGCCGCCTCCCGCGCGATCCGGCGGATCGTCGGGTGGTCGTAGTGCTCGATGCTGCGGCCGAGCGCGTATGCCAGCAGCTTCTCGGTGACGGTCCTGACCAGCGGCTCCGGGTCCTCCACCAGCATCTGCCGCAGCCCGGCCAGACCGTCGAACGCGTGGCCCGTGGGCATGACGCCCGACGCATCGATCGGCGTCTCCGCGTCGGTCGTGCGCCAGCGGCCGATGGCGTCGAACTGCTCGAGCGCGAACCCGAGCGGGTCCATCGGCGCGTGACACCCGGCGCAGGCCGGATTCCGCCGGTGCATCTCCAGCAGCTCCCGCACCGTGGCGGGCTCGCCGCCCTCCCCGCGCTCCGGAAACGAGGGAACGTCGGGCGGCGGCGGGGGCGGCGGGGCGCCCAGCAGGTTCTCGAGCACCCACTTGCCGCGCAGCACCGGCGACGTGCGGTTGGGATACGACGTGACGGTGAGCAGGCCGCCGTGCCCCAGCAGCCCGCCCCGCCGGCCGTCGAGCGTCACCTTGCGGAACCGGCTGCCGTAGACGCCCGGGATGCCGTAGTGCGCGGCCAGCCGTTCGTCGACGAACGTGTAGTCGGCGTCGATCAGGTCGACCAGGCTGCGGTCCTCGCGCATGATGCTCGCGACGAACAGCTCCGTCTCGCGCCGGAACGCCGCGCGCAGGTTCTCGTCGAACGTCGGGAACAGGTTCGGGTCGGGATTGATGGTCGGAATGTTGCGCAAGAGCAGCCACTGGCCGGCGAAGTTGTCGACGAGCGCGGCCGACCGCGGATCGCGCAGCATGCGGCGCACCTGGCGCTCGAGCAGCGCCGGATCGGCCAGGTCGCCCCGCACGGCGGCGTCGAGCAGCTCGTCGTCCGGGATGCTGCTCCACAGAAGAACGACAGCCGCGACGCGAGCGCGAGATCGCTCACCGCGTATGCGGCCCCCGGCTCGGTGCCGGCGGGGTCGCGCTCGATCCGGAACAGGAACTCCGGATCGCTGAGCAGGCGCTGCAGCGCGAGCTGGATGCCGGCCTCGAAGCCGTCCGTCCGCTGCCGTTGCTCGTAGAACGCGAACAGCAGATCGACATCGCCCGCGGTGACGGGACGCCGGTAGGCAGCCCGGGCCAGACGCGACAGGATCGTGCGGGCGCACGCGGACGCCTCGTCGCCCGCCGCCGGGTGACAGGTGAAGAGCGCGCGCCGGCTGGCGGTGTCGCCCGGCCCGTCCACGGCATGCGGCCCGCCGATCTCGACGCTGCCCACGGCGGCGTTGCCCTGCCAGCGCTCGTTGATGGCGAGCGGAAAGCCCGTCTGGCGGGGCTGCAGCACGCCTTCCGGCTCCCACAGCCTGTGCTGGAACGCGACGCCCACGACGCGCTCGCCCGCCGCCACGGGGAAGGTCACCGCGAGGTCCGCGTCCGCCCCCAGCACGTAGGCCTCCCAGTCGGGATGCCCGAACAGCGGCGTGTTGCCCGCGAAGCTGGCCGGCGCCGACCTGGCGTCCGGCGGCGCCGCGCCGCCGACCGTGAACCGCTTGATCAGCCGGCCGTCGATGCGCACGTCGAGCTGCTGCGGCGTGCCGAGACCCCGGATGTAGTCGGTGTACGTGCGCTGCAGGCGCAGGCGGATCGAGTACTCGCCGTCCACCGGAAAGCGGTGGCGTATCGCGATGCCGCCGCGCGAGCCGAGCGGCAGGTCCTCGCTGAGCCGCCCGTCCTGGTACAGGAGCAGGGGTATGCGGTGCGTGTCCACGCTCGCTACCGGCGGCGCCATCCCCACCGCGAGACGACTGATCCTGCGCGCCGCCGACAGGTAGCGCTCCAGGAGCGCCGGCGAGACCGACAGGACCGCGGCCATGTTGTCGAAGCCGTGCGCGTCCGCATCGTCGGCCGGCAGGAGCGCCGAGACGTCCACGTCGACGTGCAGCAGATCCCGGACCGCGTTGCGGTACTCGGCCCGGTTCAGGCGGTGGAACGTCTCCGTGCGCCCCACGCCCGGATCGCCGGCCGCGGCGCGGTCCAGCGCGGCCTCGAGATACGCGACCGCCTCTCCCGCGGCGGCGCGCTCGGGACGGGGCCGGCCGGGGGGCGGCATCGCGCCGATGCGCAGCTTGCGGACGACCTGTTCCCAGATGCGCGCATCGTGCGCGACCGACGCCGGGTCCGCGGCATCGAGCGCGAGGCCGGCCGTGCGCAGCCGCTCGTTGTGACACGTGACGCAGTAGCGATCGAGCAGCGCGCGCACCGCCGCGGCGTCCGGCGGAGGCGCCGTCTGGGCCGCCGCCGCCAGCGAGGCGCCGCACAGGGCGCCGGCAGCGATGAAGCCGAGCACGACACGCGCAGGCAAACTGGTCCTCATCCCACTTCCGACCTCATTCCAGTAATCCCTGATGGTCCCCGATGGCCGCTCCGTTGTCAATAGCCGGCGCCTGCGGAACCGTTGTCAGCGCAGCCGGGACGCGGTACCATGAGCGATCATGCAGGTAGAAGCGCAGCGGCCCCTCGCTGGGGCCGGTCTCGTCGCCGCGGTGGCCGCGTTCGCCCTAACACTCGTTGCGGGCCCGGCAGGTGCTCAGGGCCCGCGCGCGAGCCTGGCCGATGCCGCGAAGCGGCAGGACTGGGCGGCCGTACGGGTTCTGCTGCGCGCCGGCGCCGGCGTCGATCGTCCGCAGGGCGACGGCACCTCCGCCCTGCACTGGGCCGTCTCCTGGGACGCCGCCCCGACGGTCCGGCTTCTGCTCGAATCCGACGCCGCGGTCGACGCCGTCAACGATCTCGGGGCCACGCCG
>CAYGCV010000331.1:0-4254 GCA_964348425.1 uncultured Vicinamibacteraceae bacterium
GCCGGTCCGCTGGCGGCTTCGCCAGCCCGGAAATCGTCGCCTTCGGCGCCGATTGCCGCCCAACCAACCCGCTCGGGAGTCCGCGCCGTTCTACGGCGCAGACTCCCAGCGGCGCCCGGAAGGACACATATCCGGAAGGACACATATAATGTGCTGCACGATAACCGTGCGCTGGAGAACGCGTGTCGGGGACGAACATCACAATCAGGGTCGATGCCGGGCTCGCCAGGGACGCCCGGGTGCTCGCCGCGCGGCGCGGGACGTCGCTCAGCCGGCTGGTCGCGGAGCATCTGGAGATGCTGGTGCGCGGCGATCAGGCCCACGCGGCTGCGAAGCGACGCGCGTTGGCGCGCCTGCGCCGGGGCTACGACCTCGAGTGGGAGCGCCCCGCGAGCCGCGACGCCGTCCACGATCGTGAAAGTCTTCGTTGACACCAACGTGCTCGTCATCTCCTCCGAAGTTTCAACGACGGACAAGCGTTCGGTCCTGTGTGCGTCGTGAATCCGTTCAGGCTGGCGGAGTCCTGACCGTTCCGGTCGCCGCCGCCTGCGATAATCGCGCGCATGAGCAATCGCGTGCGGGTCTTCGCCCCGGCCACCGCGTCGAATCTCGGACCGGGCTTCGACGTGCTGGGCCTGGCGCTCGAACGGCCCGGCGACGAGGTCGAAGCCGAGGTGCGGGACCAGCCCGGCGTCGAGATCGTCGAGGTGACGGGCGCCGCCACCCTGAGCACGGACCCGCGCGAGAACGTGGTGGGCATCGCCGCCACGGCGGCGCTCGAGCACCTGCAGGTGGCGGACCGGGGCGTGCGGCTCTGGCTGCACAAGCGGATGCCGCTCGGCAGCGGCCTCGGCAGTTCGGCAGCCAGCAGCGTGGCCGGCGCGGCCGCGGTGAACGCGCTGTTCGACGGCGCGCTGTCGGACGAGGCGCTGGTCGGCTGCGGCCTGCGCGGGGAGGCGGCGGCGTCCGGCGCACCCCATCCGGACAACGTCGCACCCTGCGTACTCGGCGGCATCGTCCTGATGCGCGGCCGCGACCCGCTCGACCTGATCCGGCTGCCGGTGCCCGAGCCGCTGCGCGTCGTGGTTGTCCACCCGCACGTCGAGGTGCTGACGGCCGCCGCGCGGCGCCTGGTCGCCGAGCGCCGCTTCGCCATCGGTCAGGCCGTCGCCAACCTCGGCAACATCGCCGCCTTCGTCCACGCGCTCCACACCGGCGACCTCGATCTGCTCGGGCGCAGCATCGACGATGCGCTCGTCGAGCCCATCCGGGCGCCGCTCGTGCCGGGCTTCGCCGCCGTCAAGCAGGCGGCGTTGGACGCCGGCGCCCTCGGCTGCTCGATCTCCGGATCGGGTCCATCGGTCTTCGCCTTCGCCGCATCGGACGCATCGGCGGCGGCGGCGGCGGCGGCCATGGAGGCGGCGTTCGCGGCGGCGGGGCTGGCGAGCGACCGCTACGTCGGACCGGTCAACACCGCCGGCGCCGGCAGCCGGTCACCCGCATCGTGAGGGTCCGGCGACTTCGCCTTCGCGCGGCCCGCGAGGCCGTGCTTGCGGAGCAGGCCGCGGCATTGATCGTAGCTGAGGCGCAGGTGGCGCGCCGTCCGGCGCTGGTTGCCGCCGTTGGCGGCGAGAGCCTCGCCCAGCAGGGTCTTCTCGACCGCGGCCACGTGGGCGGCGAAGTCGTATCCGCCCTGCGGCGCGGCCGCGACCTCCGGCCGCGCGCCGGGGATGCCGGCTGCGGCCGGCGCGGAAGCGGGAGCCGGCCGCGGCGCCGGCCGGTACGGTGATTCGAACGGGTCGAGACACACGTCGGCGACGGGCCCCGCGCCGGGCCCGGTGGCGACGTGGCGATAGACCGAGCGTTCGACCGCGTTCTTCAGCTCGCGCACGTTGCCCGGCCAGTCCCAGGCCGACAGCCGCGCCAGCGCCTCCGGCGCGAACCCGCGGAACGGGGCTCCCAGCTCCAGCGCGATGCCTTGGCCGAAGTGCGCGGCGAGGACGGGGATGTCGGACCGGCGTGCGCGCAGCGGCGGCACGGTCACCACGTCGAACGCCAGACGGTCGAGCAGGTCCGCCCGGAATCGCCCGGCGGCGCTGAGCGACGGCAGGTCGACATTGGTCGCGCTGACGACCCGCACGTCGCAGGTCAGCGTCTCGCCGCCGCCGAGCCGTTCGTATTCGCCGTACTCGATGACGCGCAGGATCTTCTCCTGGGTCCGCGACGACGCCGCGGCGATCTCGTCGAGGAACAGCGTGCCGCCGTCGGCGCGCTCGAACCGCCCGGCGTGACGTCGCGCCGCCCCGGTGAACGCGCCGGGCTCGTGGCCGAACAGCTCGCTCTCGAGCAGATCGTCGGACAACGCCGCGCAGTTCAGCTTCAGGAAGGCGCGGTCCCAGCGGCGGGAGAGAAAGTGGACGCGCGCCGCGATCAGCTCCTTGCCGACCCCGCGCTCGCCGATGATCAGCAGCGGCCGGTCGAGCGGCGCCGCCGCCGACACGTGGGCGAGCGTGTCGAGGAGCGCGGGCGCTTCGCCGATCAGGGGCGGAGCAGCCGAGTCGGGCGCAGGCATGTGCGGTCCAATATACCACTCCTGGATGGTCATGTTCGCCATTCGAGTGGTGTGTTGAACCAGCATCGGATGCCGGGTGGCGCCTACGGGATGCGCGGATCTCGTTGCCTGTCAACGACTTGGTCCCCATCGTCGAGACATGGCACGCCCATTGCTGTGTAACGTCGCGAAAGGAGAATCAGCAATGGGTGTTTTTTCCCGACTTTCCGACATCATCAACTCGAACATCAGCGCGCTCCTCGATCGGGCCGAGGACCCGGAGAAGATCATGCGCCTGATCATCCAGGAGATGGAGGACACGCTGGTCGAGGTGCGCACCAGCGCGGCCCGCGCCATCGCCGACAAGAAGGAGATCACGCGCAAGCTGCGGGGCTTCGAGGCGCGGCGCGACGAGTGGGCCGCCAAGGCCGAGCTCGCCGTGCAGAAGGGCCGGGACGACCTCGCCAAGGGCGCGCTCGCGGCCAGGCGCAAGGCCGGCGAGATGGTGGAGCTGCTCACCCGGGAGGTCGCCCTCGTCGAGGAGAGCGTCGACAAGGCCAATGCCGACCTCGAGCAGCTCCACGCCAAGCTGAAGGAGGCCAAGGCCAAGCAGAAGGCCCTGGAGCTGCGGCGGCAGACCGCGTCGGAGCGCGTGCGCGTCAACCGCCACCTCCACGATGGACGCATCGACGACGCGCTCGCCCGCTACGATCGGTTCGAGCGGCGCATCGACGAGCTCGAGGCCGAAGCGGAATCCTACGCGGTCGGGCAGCGCAAGACGCTCTCCGAGCAGTTCGCCGAGCTCGAATCCGAGGAGACGCTCGAGGCCGAACTGGCGGAGCTCAAGAAGCGGATCTCCGCCTGAGGAAGGAAGGCCGGCATGCCCGAAGCGGGAGTGTTCGTCCTGGCGATAATTGCCCTCACGGTTGTTGCGCCGATCGCCATCGTCATGCACTACGTCACGGTGTGGCGCCGGATGAGGACGCTGTCCACGGACGACGAGCGGTTGCTGGATGACCTCTGGAAGACGGCGCGCACGCTCGAGAGGCGCGTGGAGGCGCTCGAGACCATCCTCGACAAGGATGCGCCGGACTGGCGGGAGCGACATGGGTACTGACCATCACCATCATCACCACCATCATCACCACTATCACGAGGATGTGGGGCGCGCCGATCGTCCTTCGCCCAACCCGCACCGCCTGACCCGCAGCCGGACGAATCGCATCCTGTGCGGGGTCTGCGGAGGCCTCGCGGAGTACCTCGGGTGGAAGCCGTTGCACGTCCGCCTCCTGGCGATCCTCGGCCTGATCCTGTTCCATCCGGCGACGATCGCCGCCTACGTCGTGGGGTGCTTCGTGATGAAGCGCGCGCCGCTCGGCCCGCGCGGGGCGGGGCGGACCGATGCGGACGAGCAGTTCTGGCGCGACGTGTCGACCCGCCCGAGCGAGACCTTCTCGCGACTGAAGCACACGTTCCGCGGCCTCGAGGAGCGCATCGGGAGAATGGAGCGCGCCGTGACCACCGAGGAGTACCGTCTCAAGCGCGCCTTCCGCGAGATCGAGGACGAGCCCAGGGGGCGGAGCTAGCTTCTATCAGACGGGGCTGCGCCCCGCGCCGCTCCCGCCGAGGCGCGCTGTGCGCGCCTTGCCGGGGGTCGGCCCTGTACCAGCGCGCCGGCTCCTGGCGCGTGCGACCCTCAGCCC
>CAYGCV010000332.1:0-4204 GCA_964348425.1 uncultured Vicinamibacteraceae bacterium
AGGGGTCCCCGCAAGCGGACGCCGGGGGTCCGGGGCGCAGCCCCGTCTGATTGAAGCCGCGGCTATAATCGCGGCCCAGCCCATGGCCGTCATCGAATCACGGGTTCGCACCGATACGCGCGAATTCCGGACCAACCGCGAGGCCATGCAGCGGCTGGTCGAGCAGCTCGACGCGCGGCTGGACGCCGCGCGCGAGGGCGGCGGCGCCGGCGCGCAAGCGCGCCACCGCGAGCAGCGCAAGCTGCCGGTGCGCGAGCGGATCGACCGGCTGCTCGATCGGGAATCCCCGTTTCTCGAGCTGTCGCCGCTGGCCGCGTTCGGGATGTACGACCAGACGGTGCCCGCGGCGGGACTGGTGACCGGGGTCGGCCGGGTCGCCGGACGCGAGGTGATGATCGTCGCGAACGACGCGACGGTCAAGGGCGGCACCTATTTCCCGGTGACCGTCAAGAAGCACCTCCGCGCCCAGCAGATTGCGCTCGACAACCACCTGCCGTGCGTCTACCTGGTCGACTCCGGCGGGGCGTTCCTGCCGCTGCAGGCCGACGTCTTTCCCGACCGCGAGCATTTCGGGCGCATCTTCTTCAACCAGGCCCGGATGTCCGCGCTCGGCATCGCCCAGGTGGCCGTCGTCATGGGCTCCTGCACGGCGGGCGGCGCCTACGTGCCGGCGATGTCGGACCAGGCGATCATCGTCAGGGGCACCGGCACGATCTTTCTGGGCGGCCCGCCGCTGGTCAAGGCGGCCACCGGCGAGGACGTCAGCGCCGAGGAGCTGGGCGGCGCCGACGTGCACACGCGGCTGTCGGGCGTCGCCGACTACCTGGCGGACGACGACGACCACGCGCTCCGCCTGGCGCGGTCGGTGCTGTCGGCGCTGCACCTGGCGCCACGGCGAGTCCCGGATCTCGCGCCGCCGGAGGATCCGCTCTACGACCCGCAGGAGCTGCTGGGCATCGTGCCGACCGACCTCCGCAAGGCGTACGACGTGCGCGAGGTCATCGCGCGGCTGGTCGACGGCTCGCGGCTCGACGAGTTCAAGGCGCGCTACGGCGTGACGCTGGTGACCGGCTTCGCGCGAATCCACGGGATGCTCGCGGGCATCCTGGCGAACAACGGCGTGCTGTTCTCCGAGTCGGCGCTCAAGGCCGCCCACTTCATCCAGCTCTGCAGCCTGCGCAAGGTGCCGCTGATCTTCCTGCAGAACATCACCGGCTTCATGGTCGGACGGGAGTACGAGCAGCGGGGCATCGCGAAGGACGGGGCGAAGATGGTGCACGCCGTGGCCAACACGCCGGTCCCGAAGCTGACGGTCATCATCGGGGGCTCGTTCGGCGCCGGCAACTACGGCATGTGCGGCCGGGCCTACGATCCCCGGCTGCTGTGGACGTGGCCGAACGCCCGCATCTCCGTGATGGGCGGCGAGCAGGCGGCCGGCGTCCTGGCCACGGTCAAGCAGGACCAGGCGCGGCGCGCGGGACGCGAGCTGTCGGGCGCGGACGTCGAGGCGATCCGGGCGCCGATCCTCGACAAGTACGACCGCGAGGGGTCGCCGTACTATGCCACGGCGCGGCTGTGGGACGACGGCATCCTCGACCCGGTCCGCACCCGGGCGGCGCTGGCGCTGGGACTGGCGGCCGCCGGCAACGCCCCGACCCCCGACGCCTCGTTCGGCGTGTTCAGGATGTGATGTTCGGCAGCCTGCTGGTCGCCAACCGCGGCGAGATCGCGCTGCGCATCATGCGCACGTGCCGGGCGCTCGGTGTCGAGACGGTCGCCGTCTACTCGGACGTGGACGAGGCCGCGCCGCACGTCGCGGCCGCCGACCGCGCGGAGCGGATCGGCCCGGCGGCCCCGGCCGAGAGCTATCTCGCCGGCGCGCGGATCATCGACGCGGCCCGCCGCGCGGGCGCCGACGCGGTGCATCCCGGCTACGGCTTCCTCTCCGAGAGCGCGGCGTTCGCCGACGCGTGCGAGCAGGCCGGGCTGCGGTTCGTCGGGCCGTCGCCCGCCGTCATCGCGAGCGCCGGCTCCAAGCTCGACGCCCGCCGGCTGGCCGCCGCGGCCGGCGTGCCGGTGGTGCCCGGCAGCGAGCCCGCGGACCAGACCCCGGAGGGCGTGCGGGCCGCCGTCGCCGCGGTCGGCTTCCCGGCGCTGCTGAAGCCGTCGGCCGGCGGCGGCGGCAAGGGCATGCGGGTGGTCCGGACGGCCGCCGAGACGGAGGCCGCCATCGCCCAGACCCGCCGCGAGGCCGTCGCGGCCTTCGGCGACGGGACCCTCTACGTGGAACGTCACCTGCAGCGCCCGCGCCACGTCGAGGTGCAGGTGGCCGGCGACCGCCGCGGCCGGGTCGTGCACCTCTTCGAGCGCGACTGCTCCATCCAGCGCCGCTACCAGAAGGTGATCGAGGAGAGCCCGGCGCCAGCGCTGCCCGCGGCGCTGCGCCGGGAGCTGACCGCCGCCGCGACCGCGCTGGCGCGGGCGGCCGGCTACGACAACGTCGGCACGGTGGAGTTTCTCGTCGAGGGCTCCGCGGCCGCCGGCCGCTTCTACTTCCTCGAGATGAACACGCGCCTGCAGGTCGAGCATCCCGTGACGGAGCTGACCACCGGGGTCGATCTGGTCCGCGGACAAATGGAGATCGCCGCCGGCGGCCGCCTCCCGTGGACCCAGACCGGGCTGCGCCAGCGCGGCCACGCCGTCGAGTGCCGCGTCTACGCCGAGGATCCGGCGGGCGGCTTCCTGCCGCAGGCCGGCCGCATCGAGCTGTACCGCGAGCCGGCGGGCCCCGGCATCCGCATCGACAGCGGCGTCGAGGAAGGCAGCCTGGTGCCGGTCCAGTACGATCCCCTGCTGGCCAAGGTGGTCGCCTGCGGCGAGCGGCGCGACTGGGCGCTGGCGCGCCTGGTCGAGGCGCTGCGGCGCTATGCGGTCCTCGGCGTCGGGACGAACCTGCACCTGCTCCTGCAGGTGCTGCGCCACCCCCGCTTCGTCGCCGGCGACCTCGACACCGGCTTCCTCGACGCGGAGCGCGATGCGCTGCTGCGGCCGCCCGGCGGCGCGCCGCTGATCGCCGCGCTGGCAGCCGCGGCCGCCAGCCGCCTGCGCGGCGGCGGCGGCGAACCGGGCGCCGCCGCGTCCCCGCCTGCCCGCGCGAGCGATCCCTGGACCGACCTGCCGGGCTGGCGGCTGGGGAGCTCATGATGCCCGCGAGCCGACGGCTGCGCGTCCGCACCGGGGCCGCCGCCTACCGGGTCGACGTCCCGCCGGAGGGCCCGCTGCGCGTCGAGGGGGCCGCCGAGCCGGTGGACGTGATCCGTCGCAGCCGGACCACGTTCCAGGCCGCCGTCGACGGTCGCCGCATCCCGGTCTGGATCGTGGACGCCGGCGACCGCTGCCTCGTGTTCGCCGAAGGCTGCACCTTCACGTTCAAGCTGGATCCCGATGTCGGCGGGCCGGCCCGCACCGAGCGGTCCGCTGATCATGCTGGTGATCATGCCGAGGATGCCGCGCTCGCCGCGCCGATGCCGGCCACCGTCGTGGCCACGCGCGCCGAGCCCGGGCAGCGCGTGCGCACGGGCGACGTCCTGGTCGTCCTCGAGGCGATGAAGATGGAGCTGACGATTCGGGCGCCCCGGGACGGCGTCGTCGGCGCGGTGCGCTGCCGCCAGGGCGACCTGGTGCAGCCTGGCGTGCCGCTGGTGACGATGCAGCCGCAACGCGGCGCCTGACCGCGCCCGGGCGGCGGCAGCCGCCCGGGCATCGGGTATAATCGACGGCGTATGTGGACGAAGCTCATGAACCGGCCCCGCAAGCGGGCGCCGAAGAATATCGCCGTCATCGACCCGGACAGTTGTTTCGGGGCGTTCGCCTGCTCGATCTGTCAGGCTGCCTGCCCGGTCGAGGACTGCATCGTCGAGGAGCAGGACGCCAACGGCCGCTGGGTGTGCGCGGTGCGCGTCGACAAGTGCATCGGCTGCGGCCTGTGCGTCACGCTCGGCAACCCGACGGCGCCCCAGCCGCGCGACTTTGGCTGCCCGCCCGACTACGACGCCATCAACATGATGGCGTTCGACGATGTCGTGCGCCTGCTCGACGACGAGCCGGAGGCCGACGCCGCGCCCGAAGCGTCCGCCGGGGCGTAGGTCTGATGGGGCTGCGCCCCAAGCCCCCGGCGTCCGCTTGCGGGGACCCCTTCGCCCCG
>CAYGCV010000333.1:0-4125 GCA_964348425.1 uncultured Vicinamibacteraceae bacterium
CGTGGATCGCCCACCGCGACTTCGCGCCGATCGAGCCGCTGGCCGACGACTGCCTCGCCGAGCTCGTGCAGGCCGGCGCGACGGCCTGAGGGGGGCGGATGTACCTCCACGAGCAGCTCCGCGAGCGTGCCGCGGCCGGCCGGCCGGTGCGGGTCGGCCTCGTCGGCGCCGGCAAGTTCGGCTCGATGTTCCTGAGTCAGGCGCCCACGACGGACGGGCTGGAGGTGCCGGTCATCGCGGACCTCGACCCGGACGGGGCCCGCGCGGCGTGCGGCGCCGTCGGCTGGGACGACGCGCGCGTCGCGCGCACGCGCTTCACCGCCGACGCCCACGAGGCGATCCGGGCGGACGACGTCGACGTGGTGGTCGAGGCGACGGGCGATCCGGCGGCGGGGATCGTCCACGCCCGCGCGGCCTGCGCGGCCGGCCGGCACATCGTGATGGTGAACGTCGAGGCCGACGTGCTCGCCGGCCCGCTGCTGGCGGCCGAGGCCCGCGCCGCGGGGGTCGTCTACACGCTGGCGTACGGGGACCAGCCCGCGCTCACCTGCGAGCTGGTGGAGTGGGCGCGCGCCTGCGGCTTCGACGTGGTGGCGGCGGGGAAGGGCACGAAGTACCTGCCGGCGTACCACGCCTCCACGCCGGACACGGTCTGGGAGCACTACGGGCTCACCGCGGACGAGGCCCGCGCGGCGGGCATGAACAGCCGCATGTTCAACTCGTTCCTCGACGGCACGAAGTCGGCGATCGAGATGGCGGCAATCGCCAACGCGACGGGCCTCACGCCGCCGCCGGACGGCCTGCGGTTTCCGCCCTGCAGCCGCGAGCATCTCGCGCACGTGCTGCGCCCCGCCGAGGTGGGCGGGCGGCTCCATCACAAGGGTCAGGTCGAGGTGGTGTCGTCGCTCGAGCGCGACGGCCGGCCGGTGCCGTACGACCTGCGCTGGGGGGTCTACGTCGTCGTCGAGGCGCCCAACGAGTACGCGGCCGGCTGCTTTCGCCAGTACGGCATGAACACCGACGACACCGGGCGCTACTCGGCGATGTACAAGCCGTTCCACCTGATTGGGCTCGAGCTGAACGTGTCGGTCCTGGCCGCCGGACTGCTCGGCCGGCCGACCGGCGCGGCGCGGGATTTCGTCGGCGACGTCGCGGCGACCGCGAAGCGGGATCTGGCCGTGGGGGAGACGCTCGACGGGGAGGGAGGCTACACCGTGTACGGGACGCTGCTGCCGGCGCCCGCCGCGCTCGAACGCGGCGCGCTGCCGATCGGGCTCGCGCACGGCACGGCGCTGAAGCGGGCCATCCGCGCGGGCGAGGTCGTGCGCTGGGACGACGTCGAGCTCGACCCCGGCCTGGCCGCCGTGCAGGCCCGGCGCGCGATGGAGGCCCGCTTCGCCGCCGGCCCGAGCGGCGGGTAGCGCTGCCGCTGTCATGCGCGCAACGCCGTTCGTCGTCCGTCCCGCGGCCCTCGCCGCAGTACTGGCTCTGGCCGGCTGCGTCCCGGCGCCGGCCACGGTCGCCGAGAGCGGGCAACCCGCCCGGCTCCGCGTGGAGGTGAGCTACGCCGCCGCCGTTCACGACGGCCCGCTGACCGGACGCCTCTTCCTGGCCCTCAGCCCCACGGCCGAGCCCGAGCCGCGGATCGCCGCCTACAACTCCGCCCGGCAGCGCGATGGCCGGGTGCCCTTCTTCGCGGCGGACGTGGCCGGCGTCGGCCCGGGCGACACCATGACCATCGACGCCGCCGCGGTCGGGTATCCCTACGCGCGTCTGGGGGAGCTGCCGGCCGGCGACTACTGGGTGCAGGCGCTGCTCCACGTGTACACGGAGTACCGGCGGCAGGACGGCCACGTCATCTGGGCACCGCACGACCAGTGGGAAGGCCAGCGGTGGGCCTTCTCGCCGGGCAACCTCGTCAGCCTCCGGCAACGCGTCGCCGTGGACCCCGGCTCGGATGTACCGATCCGGCTGACCCTGACGGGTGTCATTCCCCCCGTCGAGGCGCCGCCGGACACCGAGTGGGTGCGGCGCGTGAAGATCCGGAGCCGCATCCTGAGCGAGTGGTGGGGGCACCCCATGCACCTGGGCGCGGTCGTCCTGCTGCCGCGAGGCTACGACGACAATCCCGAGCTGCGCTACCCGGTGGTCTTCGAGGCCGACCACTTCGGGCTCGAGCCCGCCTTCGGCTTCACGACCGAGCCGCCGTCCGGAGGCCCGCAACTGTTCGCGCAGATGCTGCGCGAAGCGGGCGGGATGCGCGAATCCGGATACGACTTCCAGACGGCGTGGACCGGCGACGACTTCCCGCGCGTGATCGCGGTGACGATACAGCATCCGACGCCCTTCTTCGACGATTCCTACGGCCTCAACTCGGCCAACAACGGTCCTTACGGCGACGCCATCCACGAGGAGCTGATTCCGTATCTCGAAGCGCGCTTCCGGATGATCGGCGAGCCGTATGCGCGGGTGCTCACGGGCAGCTCCACCGGCGGCTGGATCTCGCTGGCGTTGCAGATTCACTACCCGACGTTCTACGGGGGGACGTGGACCTTCAATCCCGATTCGGTCGACTTCCGGCGCTACCAGTTGATCGACATCTACGCGGACGCCAGCGCGTTCCTGGTCCCCGACGCCGTACCGGGCGCGCCCGAGCGGATGTTCCAGCGGACCATCGAGGGCCAGCCGGTCGGCAGCGTCCGCCAGTTGAGCCGGCTGGAGCGGGCGCAGGGCTCACGCGGGCGCGCCGGCGGGCAGCTCGACGCCTGGAACGCGGCGTACGGCCCGACCGACGCGGACGGCTACCCGCGGCGCCTGTGGGATCTGGAGACGGGCCTGATCGACCGCGAGGTGGCGTTCTACATGCGCGACAACGGGTACGACCTGCGGCACTACCTGCAGGAGAACTGGCCCCGCATCGGCCCGGACCTCGCCGGGAAGATCCGGATCTACAACCCCGAGATGGACCAGTTCTACCTGCCGTACGCGGTATACCTCCTGGAGGACTTCCTCGCCGGGACGACGAACCCGCACTACGGCGGCGACGTCGTTCACGGCCGTCCCATGAAGGGCCACGGCTGGTCGCCGTTCACGAACGCGGAGCTCGTGCGGCGGATGGCGGACCACATCGCCGGCAACGCGCCCGCCGGCGCGTCGAACGCGTGGCTGGCGAGCGGGCCCTGACGGGACGTGGCGGCGGGTGGATGCAGCCGCTCGGCCGCAGCCACCCGCCCGTGGTTCAGCGGCGCCGGTCTACTTCGCCAGCGGGTCCGGACGGAGCTGGAAGCGGACCACCTTGCTCGGCGTGCCCTTGCCGGTCTCGGCGTGGAACGGCGCGCGGGTGCTCCAGGTCGCCCAGACGCCGCGGCCCTTCCAGCCGGCGTCGGGCTCGTCGATGCGGCCGTCCATCCACTTGGTGTAGAACCCCAGCGGATACGGCACGCGCAGGATGACCCACTCGCCGTCGCGCAGGGCGAGCAGCCCCTCGGCCGCGTTGCCGGTGTTGATGGGCACGCCGCGGCCGAGCCCCAGCGTGTCGAACTGGTCGACCCACGTGTAGTAGCTGCCCTCGATGCTGCCCGACGCGTCGATGCCCTTCATCTGGGGCATCGGCTCGTCGTACAGCGTCCACCCCTCGGGGCAGTGCTGGCCGGTGGCGTCCGGTCCGTTCAGCGGCCCCGCGCACTTGCTGCGGTCGAAGCTGGCGAGATGGCCGCTGGCCAGCGGGGTCCACACGACGCCGTTGCGGTCGATGTCCATGCCGCGCGGCGAGTAGCCGTCCTGCACCTCGGCGCCGGGGTTCTGGAACGGCACCTCGTAGTACTCGGTCAGGCCGGTCTCCGACGGGTTGTCGCCGGGGTCGAACCGCAGCACCGCGCCGGGCATGCCGAGCGACGAGCCCCAGATGCTGCCGTCGACCGGGTTGTAGGCCACGCCGTAGAAGCCGGAGCGGATGCGGGTGTCCTTCGCGGGGTCGGCGGGCTCGCCCGGCTCGACCCACTCGTCGCGCACGCCGTTGCCGTTGGTGTCGAGCACCAGCGGGCTCCAGCCCTGCGCCGCCGCCTCGTCACCCGTCTCGAGGAACAGGTTGGTGTTCAGCCACCCGATGACCTGCCCGCCGCCGCT
>CAYGCV010000334.1:0-4089 GCA_964348425.1 uncultured Vicinamibacteraceae bacterium
ATGCGCATGTCAGGATACGCCGGTCTCGTTCCGAAAACAAGTTAGCGCCTATGCCCCTTCGCCCCGCGCCGCTCCCGCCGGGGCGCGCTGTGCGCGCCTTGGGGCCAGTGCCACGGCGGCGGTGGCACGCTGTAGGTGCGTGACGCAGGGTCAGTGATATCGCCTCGTTGATTAGAGTGATACTATTCGCGGGTTGAAGGTCGCATCCCGTCGGGACGCCGTCAAGTCGGGCCGCTTCGTGCTCCGGATGCCGCCGGGGCTGCACGCGGCGTTGGAGAGCGCGGCGCGTGCGGCCGGCGTGTCGCTCAACGAGTACTGCGTCCGGCGGCTGGCCGCCGCGAGTGGCGGCCAGGGCGACGGCGACGCGGCTGCGCTCGTGTCCCGCGCCGCGACGATTGCGGGCGACGGGCTGACTGGCGTGCTGCTCCACGGGTCGTTGGCCCTCGGCGAAGCGGCGCCGACCTCGGATGTCGACGTGCTCGTGGTCGTCGAGCCGCACACTGCGTTGCGGCGTGCGCTGTACCGCGCCTGGGATGAGCAGCCGGTGCGCTGGCGGGGGCGGCGGGTGGATCCGCACTTCGTGCACCCGCCCCGCGCGGAGCTCAGCGGGCTGTGGGCCGAAGCCGCCATCGACGGGCAGGTGCTGTTCGACCGGGACGGGCGGTTGGCGGCGGATCTGGTGAGGGTGCGCCGCGCCATCGCCGAGGGCCGTCTGGCGCGACGGATCGCGCACGGGCAGCCCTACTGGACCGGGGTCGCCTGATGCGCAATCGCACGCTGGCGGCGGACCACGTGCGCCGGGCCGAGGTGCGTCTCCGGGCGCTCGACGTGCTGTACGAGGCGGGGAGCTGGGCGGACGTGGTGCGCGAGTCGCAGGAGGCGGTCGAGCTCGCGCTGAAGGGTTTGCTGCGGGCGGTGGGTGTCGACCCGCCGCGCGTGCACGATGTCGGGGACGTGCTGGAGGCCGAGCGGGCGCGGCTGCCCGCGGCGTTGGCTGCCGACGTCGAGCGTCTCGCGGCCGCATCGCGCGACCTGCGGCGCGACCGCGAGCTGGCGCTCTACGGTGCCGAGGACCTGACGCCCTCCGATTTCTACCGGGAGCCCGACGCCGCCGAGGCGCGCGCGGCCGCCCGCCTGGTCGTCGAGCGTGTGCGTCCCCACGTGCTCGAGCCCTGAGCCGTCACCTGGACTGGACGGCTCGCGCTGTACCGCTGGCATGGTGACGCCCGACGCCGACGCTGCTCGCGACGAGGCGGGGCTGGTCGTTCCGCTCGCAGCCTTGCTCACCGTTGCGTCGTTCGCGGGCGCAAGCCGACCCGCCCTCGCGGCCGGGCTCGGCATGCTCTGCGTGACGGCGATCGCGTGGCGGCGACGGCGGCCGGCGTCCACTTCCTGCGGCGTGCTGTTCGTGACCTGGCTCGGACTCGGGCTGGCCGGTCTGGGTCCGCAGCAGGTGACGTTGGCGCTGGCATTCGCGGGGTACGGCGTGTTCGTGGCCCGCGTTCCCTGGCTTCGCGACGCCGGCCGGTGGCTGGCCGTCGGCCGGCGGGATGCTCCAATTCTCGCGTTCGGCGCCGCCTTCGCCGCGCTATCCGGGGCGGTTCTGCTGGTGTGGCATGCGCTGGCGCAGCCGAATCTGGACGATCTGGTTGCGACGTTCGTGCCGGACGGGCCGCTCTGGCTCCTCGCGGCGGGTGCAGTCGCGTTCGCCCTGGTGAACGCGCTGCTCGAGGAGGCCGCGTATCGCGGGGTGCTCCAGCGCGCGCTCGAGAGCGCGGCGGGTGTCGGTCACACCGCGCTGGTGCTGCAGGCGACCGCCTTCGCCGCACTGCATTACCAGGCGGGCTTCCCGCGCGGCGCGGCCGGCGTCGCGCTCACGTTCGCCTACGGCCTGGTGCTGGGCGCCATCCGGCGGCACGCCGGCGGGCTGGCCGTACCCGTGGCCACCCACCTGCTCACCGATCTCGTGATTGTCGCGATCGTCCTGACGCTGACGGACGTCTGATCAGGCGCCGCTCTTGGCGACCTGTTGGGCCAGGTCGTCGGCTTCCTGCTGCATGGCTTCCCACTGGTTCATCAGGTCGCCGACCTCCCACATGAGCGCCTGGTGCCGGTCGATGCCCGCCTTCGCGCGGGCCTCGTCGCTGTAGAAGCCGGGCTCCGACATGTCGGTCTCCAGGGCCCGCACGGCCTGCTCCCGCTCGCCGATGCGCTGCTCGAGCTTCGTGATGCGATCCTGGAGGGTACGCAGACGCCGCTCGAGGCGGCGGGCCTCGGCCTGCAGCCGGCGCTCCTCCGCGCCGCGGCCGCGGCGGGCGGGTGCCGGCGTGCGCTGCGGCCGCGGCGCTGCGGCCGCGTCCGGGAGCGCCCGCTGCGCGACGCTCCAGCGGAACTCCTCGTAGGTTCCCGGATAGAGCACGGCGGTCCCGTTGCCGATTTCCAGCACCCTGGTCGCGAGGCGGTCGACGAAGTACCGGTCGTGGGAAACGAAGATCAGCGTTCCCCCGTAGTCCGTGAGCGCGTCGAGCAGGACGTCGGTCGAGTCGATGTCGAGGTGGTTCGTCGGCTCGTCGAGCAGGAGCGTGTTCGAGGGGTGCAGCAGCATGCGGGCCACCGCGAGCCGGGTGCGCTCGCCGCCGGACAGCACCTCGACGCGCTTGTGCACGTCGTCGCCCTCGAAGAGGAAGCCGCCCAGGATGTTGCGGATGGCCGGCACCATGTGGACCGGCGAGCCGGCCGAGAGCGTCTCGTGGACGGTCAGCGCGGGATCGAGCCGGTTGGCCTCGTCCTGGGCGAAGTACTGCGCCACGACGTGCGGCCCCTCCACGCGCGCGCCGCTGTCGGGCGCCTCGGTGGCGGCGAGCATCCGCATCAGCGTGGACTTGCCGGCGCCGTTGGGGCCCACGAGCGCGATGCGGTCGCCCCGCTCGATATGTACGTTGACGCCGTCGAACACGCGCAGCGCGCCGTACGCCTTGCACGCGTTCCGCAGCTCCAGCACGGTCCGGCCGCTCTTGGCGCTGGCCGGGAACTTGAAGTGGACGCGCTTGCGCTCGGGCGGCACCTCGATCGGCGTGATCTTCTCGAGCATCTTGATCCGGCTCTGCACCTGCGCCGCCTTCGTCGCCTTGTACCGGAAGCGGTCGATGAAGGCCCGCATGCGCGCCACCTCCTCGTCCTGCTGCTGCTTCCGCTCCCGGAGGCGCGCCAGACGCGCGTCGCGCTCGACGAGAAAGGCGCTGTAGCTGCCCGGATACTTCGTGAGAGTCCGCAGGCTGAGCTCGGCAATCGATGTCACGACGCGGTCGAGGAAGAAGCGGTCGTGCGAGACCAGCACGACCGCGTGCGGGTAGCCCACGAGGAAGTCCTCGAGCCAGTTCCGGGCCTCCAGGTCGAGGTGGTTGGTCGGCTCGTCCATGAGCAGCAGCCGGGGCCGGCGCAGCAGCAGCTTGGCGAGGGCGATGCGCATCTGCCAGCCGCCCGAGAACTCCTCGGTGGGGCGCGCGAGATCCGCCTCGCCGAATCCCAGTCCCCGCAGCACGGCGGTCACGCGGGCGTCGATGTCGTAGCCGCCCCGGTGCTGGAACGACTCCTGGAGCTCGCTGTAGCGGGCGAGCAGCGTCCCGTCGTCGGCCGCGGCCATGCGGGTCTCGATCTCCCGCATCTCGGCCTCGAGCCCCAGCAGTTCGCCGAACGCCGCGCGCGCTTCGTCGAACAGCGTCCGTCCGGCGTGGGCGATGCCGTCCTGCGGCAGGAAGCCGACGGTCAGGTCGGCCGGACGGGCCAGGGCACCGGCGTCGGTCTCCTCGTGCCCTGCCATGATCCGGAGCAGCGTCGTCTTGCCCGCCCCGTTCGGGCCGCACAGCCCGACCCGCTCTCCCGCCTGCACCTGCCAGGTGACGTCGTCGAAGAGCACGCGGGCGCCGAAGGCCTTGCGAACGGCGGACAGTTGAATCATGGTTGCGGCGGCCGGCCGCCTGTGATTCTGACACGACGAGGAACCGCCCGACTCTCGCCCGCGTTCGTTCGTCTAAGCTAATGAGTGTGCGCCGTAGAACGGTGTAGACGACGCAAGGCGCGCACAGCGCG
>CAYGCV010000335.1:0-4059 GCA_964348425.1 uncultured Vicinamibacteraceae bacterium
GGGCCCGGCGGGCGTATGCCAGATGGGCGAGCTCCACGCCCGCTCCTCGATCACCGGCGGCACGCCGTCGGGCAGCTCGCCGCCGTTCTCGAGCGCCCGCCAGGTGGTCCAGCGGCAGGTGGGATTCTCGAGCACGCGGACATAGTAGAACGCCCGCCGGGACGGATCGAACTCGGGGTCGGTCCAGACGGCGCTGAGCTCGGCCGCGCCGGCGCCCCCGGCGAGACTGCAGTCGGCCAGGTTCACCCGCGCGCCGTTGTCCGCGCAGCGGCGTGTCCCGGGGTCGGGCGGCCGGCTGTCGTCGCACGCCACGTCGTACACCTGCTCGCGGGTGCTCCCGTCCAGGTCGTGCCAGCCCTTGACGATCTGCAGCTTCCGCAGGTGGGCGCTGTTCGCATCGCGCGTCGCCCAGACGACGAACCGCGGCGCGTCCGCACCGCCGGCCGGCGGCGGCAGGTCGCCGCCCATCGGCACGCCGCCGCGGTAGCCCTCCGCGACCAGGTCCGGTCGCGCGTGCAGGCCGGCCGGCAGCGCCCAGCCGCCGAAGAACCGGATCCGGATGCGGGGCCCGCTCGTCGCGAACGTCTCGCGCCGCCTGAGAGCGTCGAATATCGAGTCGCGCGTGTTCTCTTCGGCCCAGACCGCCGCCAGGCCGCCCGGGTTGTTCAGCGGCGTCCCCGGCGTCGTGGCGCCGATCTCGCCGAAGAAGTCACCCTGCCAGGTCTCCTCGACGACCGACCCCGGCATGCTCCGGTGGTCGTCGGTGCTGCCGACGAGGCCGTACTTGAACGGGTTGATGCCGTGCTCGGCCTCCACCGCCAGGCCGGTCTTGAGCGCGTTGCGGACCAGGTCGGACGCGACCGTGCAGCGGGCGGTGCCACGCGCCGGGTCGGCCGCTGCCTCGTCCGGATCGCACGCCTCGAACACCTGCTCGAAGCTGCACTCCTCGTCCGAGGTGAGCAGCCCGATCGCGCATTCCGAGTTCCCTTTCACCTGGTGGATCTCGATCAGCGGCTCGAGCCGGGCGCGCCGCTCGAGGATCTCCGCGGTGAACGGCGTCCCGTCGGCGTTGTTCGGCGCCAGCACGACACCGCCGCCGTAGTTGGTGTTGTGCGGGATGGCGATGACGTCGCAGTCGCCGCTGCACGCCTCGTCCATCCACGCCCAGAGCCGCTCCGGCGAGTGCCGCCGGGCGAGGGCGGCGCCGCCCCAGGGCGGAATGTCCTGCCCCCGGAAGAAGACGTTGCGGTGCAGCCAGCCCCCGCTGGCGCCGTGCACGCCGCTGAACTCGAAGGCGGTGAACGTGGTGAAGACGCCCGGCTCGTAGTAGGCGTCGGCCATCGCCTGCACCAGCGTCCACTGGTGCGCCGCGCGCTCGTCGCAGCGGTTGTCGGGGCCGGGCTCCGCGCTGCCGCACAACGCCGGGTCGCGCTGGCTGCGGAGCGACGCGCGGCGCAGGCGGAAGAACGCCGGGACGCTGCCGGCCCGAAACTCGCGGCACATGGGGAGGTCGTAGGCGGAGACTTCCGGGTCCTGGCAGAACTGCACCTCGCCCAGCCAGTTGTCGTGGTCGGTCACCGCCATGAAGTCGAGTGGCGGGGCGAGCTGGCCGCGGACGTTCCCGTTCGCATCGAGGATGGGCTCGCCCCGGCCGTAGCGGTACGCCACGGACGGGTCGTTCTGCATCGGGTGGCCGAATGTCCAGGCGTCGAGCGACCAGCTCGAGTGGACGTGCAGGTCGCCGAAGTAGGCGTTGCGCAACGGGTTGCGCTGCGGCGCGGCGCCTGCCGCGGCATCGGCCGCCCCGGGCGGCACGTCCTCTTGCGCACCCGCCGCTTCCGGTGCCGGTCCCCCGCAGCCGGCCGCCAGCAGCGGCAGGCAGACGGCCGCCAACATCACGCCGCCGGGCAGTCGTGCGCGCATGCTCATGCCGCGAGGGGGGCATCGTCGCCGTGCGGCTCCGATTGCCGCCCAACCAATCCTGCAGGAGGCCGCGCCGTTCTGCGGCGCGGCCTCTTAGCCGAATACTACCGCACAGCGCTGCAGGAACCAGAACGACGCCAGCGAGCCGATCGTGTAGGCGGGGGCGGCCCGCATCCAGGGGTGCGGGCGGATCTCGAGGGTGCGCAGCGAGCCGAGCAGCGCGAGCGCGGCGGCGATGAAGGCCAACTGTCCCGCCTCGACGCCCAGGTTGAACGACAGCAGCGCCAGCGGGATGTCCGCCGGCGGGATGCCGATCTCCGACAGCGTGCCCGCGAAGCCGAAGCCGTGCAGCAGGCCGAACGCGAACGCCACGATCCACGGGCGGCGGTAGGTGAGGCTGGGTTCGGCCCGGTCGCGCTGGGCGATCTCGACCGCGAGGAACACGATGCTCAGGGCGACGAGCGCCTCGACCGGCGCGGTCGGCACGCGCACGAAGCCGAGCGTTGCCAGGCCGAGCGTGATGCTGTGCGCCACGGTGAAGGCCGTGATGGCCTTGAGCAGGCGCCGGAACCCGGCCACGATCCACAGCACCCCGAAGACGAACAGCAGGTGGTCGATGCCCGACAGGATGTGGTCGACGCCGAGGCGGAAGTAACCCCAGCCGTCGACGCGCCCGCTCGACTGCCCGCCCACGACGAACGACGGCTCCTGCGGCCGGAGTATCTGCGTGACGCTCGTGCCGTCGGCGAACGCGATGCGCACGAGCGCGTCCATGATCGTGACGCGCAGCCCGTCGATCGCTATCGTCTGGCCCGCCAGACCGGTCTCGCCGCAGGCGACGAACCCGTTGGTGACGACGGATCCCGGCAGCTCCACCTCCGACGGGATGTCGGGAACGGTGCAGTGCGCCGGCAGGACGGGAAAGATGGCGGGGGGCGGCCCCTCGACGGCCGGCACCCGCCAGATGACCGCGAACGTGCCCGGGGCCAGCTCGTTCAGGCCGAGGTAGGCCGGCAGGCTGGTGTGCGCGTGCACCGCCGCGGGCGGCAGCGCCAGCAGCAGTCCGGCGGCGGTCCCCGCGAGGTTCACGGCCCGCGGCGTGCCGCGCGGCATGCCGCTACCCGCCCGCCGCCGCGCCGGCCGCCAGCGCCTCGGCGTCGACGACGACCTCGAACCGCCGGCGCAGCCCCTCGTAGTAGGTGTCGGCCGCCGATCGGAGGCGTTGCTCGTTGAGGTCCAGCCGGACCCGGTTGCGCACTTCTCCCAGCGCGGGCAGCCGCGACGGGACCCGCTGGCGGATCCGGACGACGTGCATGCCGTAGCTGGAGGGCACCGGACCGCTCCATTCGCCCACCGGCAGCTCGAACAGCCGGCCGGCAAAGCGCGGGCCGAAGAGGTCGCGGATCTGGTCGCGCGACTGCGGCGGGTACTCGTACTGCAGCATGAACCGGTCGCCGAGTTGCGCCGCCTCGGCGGCCGCTACCGCGCCCGAGGCCAGCCGGGCCAGGGCGCCGCGGGCCGCGGCCTCGGCGCCCGCGCCGCGGTTGCTGCCACTGAAGTACACGTGGGAGAAGCCGACCTGCGCGGGAACGCGGTAGCGCTCCGGGTCGGCGTCGAAGAAGGCCAGCAGCTCGGCGTCCGACGGCTCGACGGTGGAGGCGACGCTCTGCGCCAGGAACTCGACCTTCTGCGCCAGCCGCCGGCGGACGATGGTGTCGCCCTGATCGAGGCCCGAGGCGATCGCCTCGCGGTAGAGCACCTCCTCGCGGACGAAGTCCTCGATGAGGCGGTCCAGCTCCCGCTGCGACGGCGGCGCGCCCCGCTGCCGGGTCCAGGTCTCGCGCAGTTGCCGGATGCGATCCGCCGACACCTCGATGCGGTTGCTGTTGCCGCCGACGCCGAACGACTGGCCGAACAGCGCGCTCAGGCCGAACAGCACGCCGCCCGCCAGCAGGAAGTGGACGAGCGGCTCACGCAGCAGTCGCAAGGGAGGACTCCTACGGCTCGGCGGGGGTATACCAGATCGGCGAGCTCCAGGCGCGTTCCTTGACCGTCGGCGGGTCGGACGGGGGCGGCGGCGTGCCGCGCGCCAGCGCCCGGTGCGTCGTCCAGCGGCAGGTCGGGTTCTCCAGCACG
>CAYGCV010000336.1:0-4051 GCA_964348425.1 uncultured Vicinamibacteraceae bacterium
TTGCCGTAGCCGTTGCGCATGCCCCGGTCGAAGCGCGTCGTGTGCGGCTCGCGGTAGATCCAGAGCGTCTCGCCGGTGGCGGGATCGATGGCGACCACGTGGCGGCGCTCGCCGGCGACGGTGTACAGGACGCCGTCGACGTAGAGAGGGGTCGAGCGCGACACGCCGAGGACGCCCGGCCCGAAGTTGTCGCCCCGCCAGAGCCATGCCAGCTCCAGATCCTCGAAGTTCTCGGCGGTTATCTGATCGATGGCCGAGTAGCGGGTGTGCGCGGCGTCCGCGCCGTGGTAGCGCCACTCGCCCTCGGGCGCGCCGCCGCCCTGCCCGGCAGCCGGCGCCGGCGCCAGCAGGGCGGCGCCGAGCGCGACGGCAACGAGGAGACCCGGCGACGAGCTGCGCCGGCGGAACCGCGGAGTCGAGCCGTTCATCTGCCAGATCCTCCATCAGACGGGGCCGCGCCCCGCTCCCGCCGAAGCGCGGCGTGCGCGCCCTGCCGAGTCTGTGACATTCTACGGCGCGGACGCCTACGGGGCCTCCACGATTTCCAGCTCCTGCAGCGCCGACAGGTTGGTCGGGAGCGGCGTCTCCCCGGCCGGATAGCCGTTGAGCTGGAGCAGGAAGGCCACCACGGCCGCGTACTCGCCGGGGCTGAGGCTCCCGGGGTCGCCCTCGGGCATCAGCGTCGAGATGATGTCGAACAGCTCGCCGACGCTCCGGTCGACCCAGCCCAGGCGGAAGCGGGCGCCCGCGAACTCGCCGGTGTCGTGGCAACCGGCGCAGACCTCGTCGAAGGTCCGCTCGCCGCGCGCCGCCTGGGCCGCCGTGAAGATGCCGTCCAGCACGGCCTGGGGCGCCGCGGCCGCGCGGCCGGGCGGCGCGCCCGCGGCCCGCGGCACCCAGCCGGCCACGACCGCAGCCGCGATCAGGACGATCGGAACCAACGTGAGACACCGTGACCCGCGGGTCCGTGCGCAACGCCTCGTCTTCATGCGAACCTCATGCTGCTCCATGCCGGCACCCCGAACCCGCGCATCATCGCCGATGCGGGCAATCCGCGCAACACCTCAGGCTCACCGTGGGCCGGAAGTCCGTTACGATGAGAATCGGACCTGGAGGTGAAGCCGTGTACTACCGAGTTCGCGCGCGGTTCCGGGAGGCGACGGCCGGCGAGTTCCAGCGGGTGCTGCGCGACGGCACGATCGCAGCGCAACGCCCCGACGGGCAGGAGATCGTGGAGTCGATGGGCCGCGCCGTCGTCACCGGCGACGGCAGCGTCGAGTGGAGCTCGGTGTGCTACTGCCGGCCGCCGCTGCAGCACGAGCGCGCGACCGTCTACGACCGCTTCTTCGACGACCTCACCACGGAACCCGTCGACGGCTATCCGCCGCACGACGGGCGCCCGTTCCTCGCGCATCTCGACCGGCTCGCGGCGGCGCAGGAGCAGAAGCCGTAGGCGTCTGCGCCGTGGAACGGCGCCGACGCCTACACGCCGGCCAGCGGCTCGAGCGGGAGCTCGCCCGTGGCGTCGCCGAACCGCTCGGCGTCGACCCCTGCCCGTCCCAGCATTGCCAGCAGCAGGTTGTTCATCGGGGTGTCCTTCGGATGCCGCAGGATGCGGCCGCCCTTCAGCCCCCCCGCCCCACCGACCAGCACCAGCGGCAGGTCGATGTGCGAGTGCTCGTTCGCATCGCTGATGCCGCCGCCGTGGAGCACCGGCGAATGGTCGAGCAGGTTGCCGTCGCCGTCCGGCGTCGCCTTCAGCCGCTCCAGGAAGTGGGCCGTCAGGCCGATGTGGTACTGGTTGATCTTGTGGCCCTGCTCGAACTTGAGGGGGTCGTGCTGGTGATGCGACACCGCGTGATGGGCGGCGTTGACGCCCAGCTCCGGATAGGCGCGGTTGGTCTGCTCCTTGCCGAGCGTGAACACGAACACGCGCGTGATGTCGGGCCGCGGGCGGCCAACGGGCGGCATCGTGCCCGTCCGGAGCTTGCGGATCACCTTCTCCCAGAGCTCCGCCGCGCCCGGCACGACCGCTACTGCATCACCTGCCACAACCCCGCGCAGACCGCCCGCGGCCCGGCGGAGCACGAGCGCGACGTCAACAGCGTCGCGGTGGTCAAGCCGGCCGGCCGCTAAAAGCGCTTCAATCAGACGCGGCTGCGTCACGGCTCGCAGGCGGGGTCGGGGGTGATCATCGCCAGCGAGCTGAGGTTGATCCGGTCGCCGTCCGGGTTCCTGATGAGGAAGCCCTTGGCCTCCATCCGGTGGCCGGCGTGCGCGGACGGGTCGGGATAGGCGCTCATCAGCGTGAACGTCCGTTCGCCGAGCGGTTGCCCGGCGAACGCCTGCAGCTCGTCCGGGCTCGATCCAGACGGGTCGCGCGTGCGGACCGCCCGCGTGCTGCGGGTCAGCATCCAGTCGCCGTCAGGCCCGCGGCCCAGGCAACCCACGACCTGCACCAGCGCGAAGCTCGGCACCAGCCCCGGGCCGTCCCGGCCCTCGATCCGGACGTCCGCCAGGCCGTCGGCACGCAGCTCGCGTGACCCGGACGGGAAGCCGTTGAACTCGAGGATGTAGGCCACGCTGTCGAGATAGGCGGCGTCGCTGAGCGTGGCCGGCTCGTCGAACGGCATCAGCCGCTGGATGCGCGTGAACAGGCTGTTCACGTTGTCCTCGCGCCAGTCCTGCATGAAGCGCTCGCCGGCCAGTGGGCGCGCCTCCGACGAGCCGCTCAGGTCGGAGCCGTGGCACGCGGCGCAGTGGCTGTCGTAGACGGCCTTGCCGCGCGCCGCCTGGCCGGCGGTGTAGACGCCGTCCCACACGGTCACCCGGTCGTCGTCCTGGGCCTCCGCCGGCGCCTGCTGCGCGCCGGCAACCAGCCCGCACAGCGCGAGCAGCGCGGCCTGCGCGGCCCGCGGTGAGAACCTCCGTCCCTTCAATGGCTGGTGCATCATCTCGTCCATGATCTTGCCACGGGATCCTGCTACGGTGACACGGTCACCGTGACGTGGGTCGTCGCGTAGAGGTAGCCGTCGTCGGCCAGCCCGCGGAGCACGTAGGTCCCCGGCTCGCTGAAGCGCGCCGTCGTCACGATGCGGCCGCCGGCGGGCACCGGGGGCGGCGTCCAGCCCGCCGTATGGTCCTGCATCGGGGCCGTCCAGGGGTCGAACGCGACCCCGCCGCCGGGGCCGCGGTACTGGATCCAGGCGATCCGCAGCCCGAGCGCGTTGCGGCGTCCCGGCGGCCGGCTCCGGCGCGCGGGACGCACCGCGGGAATGCCGTCGTCGCCGATTATCGCGGTCAGCGTGAGGGGCTCGCCCACACGCACCGTCCGCTGCGCGGGCTCGACCAGCCTGATCGACGGCGCCGCGTTCACGATTTCCGGCACGCCGCCGCCGCTCCGGTTCATCGCGACCACCTGCTCGTCGATGATCTGCTCGGGCACCAGCCAGCCCACCGCCCGGTCGGTCCGGCCGTGCGCCGTGACCGTCCAGATCAGCTCCTTCGAGCCCCAGTCGGCCGGCACGCGCACGCGGAAGCTGAACCGCTGCCGGCGCGGATAGAAGAAGGTCGGCTGCCCCTGATCGGCGGGACCGGGCTCGAAGTGGTTGTCGGGGCCGATCGGCACGTCGAGGTGCTCCTCGTAGTTGCGGTTCAGGTAGCCGAACACCATGTTGAAGCTGCCGTCGGCGTTCTGCTCCCAGCCTTCGAAGACAGGCTGTAGATTCTGGCCGCTGTGGTACGTCTGCCCGGCCGCCGCGGACACCGCGCCCAGCACGAGCGCGCAGACGAGACGGACGACGCGCCGCGCGGTTCGTCCCCTGCCCCGCATCAGTCGTTCGAGCGGCTCGCGCGCGCCGCGACCCGGCGTTCGAACTCCGCCTCCGACATGTGGAAGAAGCTCATCCAGGCGAAGCTCATGTCGTCGATCGAGCGGTTGCCGAAGCCCACCCAGTTCTTCGGGTCGGGATTGTAGCGGTTGGACGCGGTGTTGTTGTGCCAGCCGATCACGTGCAGGATGGTGCCGGCCGGCAGCAGCGGCGCCTCGTGG
>CAYGCV010000337.1:0-4025 GCA_964348425.1 uncultured Vicinamibacteraceae bacterium
TGGGGTCCCCGCAAGCGGACGCCGGGGGCTTGGGGCGCAGCCCCATCTGATGGAGGCCGCGCACGGCGCGCCGCGGCGGGTGGTACCCTGGATCGCGTGGTGGACGCGGGATGACGATCGGCGGCATCACCTTCCGTGCGGGAGCGGTCGGACGGCTGATCTGCGGCCTGGCGGTCGCCGCGGCCGGGCTGGTCGCGGTGCTGCCGCAGCCGACCGCCGTCATCTGGCAGACCAGCGTCATCCTGAGCGAATGGGGCCACTGGCTGGCCGCGCTGGCCCTGCTCCTGCTCCCAGGCGGACGCCGCTCCCGGGCGGACGCCGCGGGGGCCGTCGCGGCCGGCGCCGGCATCGTCCTGCTCCTGTCGCCGCTGGCGCGCGCCCTCCCGCTCAACGACAGCCTGCCGCCCCTGCTGGAGCGGGCGTTCGGCCCCGCCCCGGCGCACGCCGCGACGGCCCAGGCGCCGCGGCCGGCGCCGCTCGTCGTCACCGACCTGCTGGCCGGCGTCGCGTCGGACGACGTGCTCGTCGACGAGCACGTCTACACCGTCGTGGACGGCCGGAACCTCACGCTCGACCTCTACCGCCCGGCCTTCGCCGCGGGGTCGCTGCCGGTGGTCATCGCGCTCCATGGCGGCGGCTGGGTCGGCGGCGACAAGCGCGACCTGCCGGAGCTCTACGAGTACCTGGCGTCGCGCGGCTACGTCGTGGCCGCCGTCGCCTACCGGCTCGCGCCGCGCTGGCAGTTTCCGGCCGCCCAGGAGGACCTGGCGGCCGCCACGCGCTACGTGCAGGGCCTGGCCCATTCGCACGGCCTCGACCCCGACCGGATCGTCCTGCTGGGACGCTCCGCCGGCGCCCAGATCGCGCTCCTGGCCGCCTACACGGCGGCCGAGCCGGCCATTCGCGGCGCGATCTCGTTCTACGGACCGTTCGCCCTGCGCTGGGGCTACGACAACCCCGCCAGGCCGGGCGTGGTCGACTCGTCCGGGCTGCTGGAGACCTATCTCGGGGGGCCGCCCGCCACGCACGGCGACCGCTACCTGGCGGCCGAGCCGGCGCGCTTCGTCTCCCCGGCCTCCCCGCCCACGCTGTTCATCCAGGGCCTGCGCGACGAGCACGTGTCGCCGTTCCACGCCGAGTTCGTCAGCGCGCGGCTGATCGACGCCGGCGTGCCGCACGCCGTCGTGCGGCTGCCCTGGGCCACCCACGGCTGCGACTACATCTTCAGCGGGCCATGCGGGCAGGTCGCCACGTACGCCGTGGAGCGGTTCCTCGGCGCGGTGCTCGCGCCGCGCGACGAACCGGACGACGACGACGCGCCGGACGACCACGGCGATCCCACACCTCAGCCATGAACCTCCATCTCGCGGTGCTCGTGGTCTACGCGGCCCTGCTCATGGGCTTCGGCCTGTGGGCCGGCCGGCGCGTGCGGCGCGCGCGCGACTTCTTCGTCGCGGGCCGCCGGCTGGGCCCGTTCGTGCTGTTCGCCACGATCCTGGCCTCGAACATCGGCGCCGGGTCGACCGTGAACGCCGCCGCGCTCGGCTATCGCGACGGCCTCAGCGCCTGGTGGTGGGTCGGGTCGGCCGGGCTCGGATCGATCGTCCTGGCGCTGTGGATCGGCCCCCGGGTGCGGCGCCTCGCCGCGCAGCACGACCTCCACACCGTGGGCGACTTCCTCGAGCAGCGCTACGGCCGGGCCGTGCGGGCGGCGGTCGCCGCGCTGCTGTGGATCGGCACGCTGGCCATTCTCGCGGGGCAGTTGCTGGCGATCGGCTGGGTGCTCAACGTGGTAACCGGGGTCGACCGCTGGGTGGGCTGCGTCCTGGGCGGCCTGGTCGTCACCGTCTACTTCAGCGCGGGCGGCCTGCTGACCGCTGCCTGGGTCAACGTCGCGCAGCTCGCCATCCTGCTGGCCGGCTTCGTCGTCGTGCTGCCGCTCGCGCTCGCGGACGTCGGCGGCTGGGGGCACGTCGTGGAGGTGACCCGCGACATCGAGGGCTACTGGAACCCCTGGCGCGGCGGCGGCTCGGGGTGGTTCTACCTCGCGATGCTCGGGCCGGCGTTCATCGTCTCGCCGGGGCTGCTGCAGAAGGTCTACGCCGCTCGCGACGACGCGGCGGTGCGCACGGGCATCGGGCTGCAGGCCGCCGTGCTGCTGGTCTTCGCCGCCGCGCCGGTCGTGCTCGGGATGATCGCGCGCTCGGTCTACCCGGCGCTGGCCAACCAGGACCTGGCCCTGCCGACCCTCCTGATGGAGGCCGTCCCGCCGCTCGTGGGCGCGCTGGGCCTGGCCGCGCTGTTCTCGGCGGAGGTGAGCTCCGCGGACGCGATCCTGTTCATGCTGTCGACGTCGCTGTCGCAGGATCTCTACCGCCGCTTCGTGCGGCCGGGGGCCAGCGACGGCCAGGTGCTCAGGGTGGCGCGGCGGGCCGCCGTCGCGGGCGGCGTGCTGGGCACGGGGCTGGCGGTGGCCGCGGAGACGATCGCCGGCGTGCTGAGCTTCTTCTACACGCTGCTGACCGTCAGCCTCTTCGTGCCGGTCATGGCGGGGCTGTACCTCGGCCGCGTGGGCACGGCCGAGGCGCTCGCATCGCTGGCGGGCGGCGTCGCGCTCGCCACCCTCGTCCAGGTGGCGACGGCCGGGGCCGGCATCGCCGGGCTGACCCCGGCGATGTGCGGCCTCGGCGGCGCCGTCCTCGCCTGCGCCGGCGCCGCCCTCGTCAGACCGCGCCGCTAATCCAGAAGCTGATCCTTGATCCAGGACACGATGGCCGGCTCGAGATCGGGGTTCTTCCCGAACATCGGCAGCCCGTGCTCGGTCCCGCCGTAGATCTTGACCATCGACTTCTCGTTCTTCGAGCCCTCGACCGCGGCCTTGATCACCTCGTGCACGCCGGGCGTCAGGTCGTCGGCGTCGGCGGCCGCGCCGAACACCGCCAGCCCGGGCGTCATGGCGATGTGCTCCTGCGCCTTGTCGCTGGGGAAGCCGGACAGCGCCAGGAACGCCTTGACGTCGGGATTGCGGGTCGCGAGGTCCGAGGTCAGCGCCACGCCGCAGCTCGCGCCGCCCACGCCGGTGCGCGCCGCGTCGACGCCGTCCTGCGCCAGCAGGTACGCGTAGGCCGCGTCCACGTCGGGCGGCGACTGCTGCATCAGCCGCGGAAACGAGTCGGACGAGACGAGCCCCTCGCCCGGGGTCTCGCCGAAGCCGCGCAGATCGAACGTCAGCACGTGGATACCCGCCGCCGAGAGGCTGCCGGCGAGGCTCTCCCAGGAGGTGCGGTCCATGTTGCACTGGTGCACCAGCAGCATGCCGGGTCCGGGCTGCCCCGGATCGTAGTAGCTGCCCTTGAGCACCGTGCCGTCGGCGCTGGTGATGTCGACGGGGCTGCTGTCGGCGAGCGCGGCCGGCGCGAGGCCCAGAACGAGGACGAGACTCAGGACGATGGAACGCATGCAAAACCTCCAGATGTGGATCGGGGATGACGAAGCGGACCCGGGCAAACGCGCGCAGTATATCACCCGGCCGCGGGCGGCCCGCCCGCCGGGGGGCGCGGGCGGGCGGCCGCGCGGGGGGGGGCGGCCGCGCCCACCGCCGGCGGTATCGGCTGCGGCCGGATGTCGCCCTGCGCGGCATACCGCCGCAGACGCTCGAGCTCGGCGACGAGACGCGCGGCGAATGCCGGCAGGCTGCGATCGACGGCGGCCGGCAGCGGCTGCAGCGGCGGACACGCGCGCACCCGCACCGCGGGGAACTGCCCCGCGAACGTCGCCACGCAGCGCCGCATCGCGAAGCCCTTCGCGACCAGCAGCGCGGACCGCGGCCGGTGCCCGCGCGCGGCGAGCGCGGCCATGCCGAGCCGCACGTTCTCGAGCGTGTTCGTCGCCGCCGGCTCGACGATCACCGCGGCGGGGGGCACGCCGTCCGCGACCAGGTGGTCCCGGAACACGTGCGCCTCCGGCCGATCGAAGCGCTCCCGCGTCAGTCGTCCGAAGCTGCCGCTGACGAGGACCCGGGGGGC
>CAYGCV010000338.1:0-3953 GCA_964348425.1 uncultured Vicinamibacteraceae bacterium
TCGAAGCCCTCGAGGTCGGCCATCGAGACCCCGTCGTACAGGTTGTTGGCGCTCGACAGCAGGATGTCGCCGCCGTCGGCCGGCGTCTTGTTCGTGAGGATGGGATCGACGGTCTCGTCGAAGAACAGCGGCTCGAGCCGCGTCAGCAGGGCGTCGAGCGTCTCGCCCTCCGCGGTGGGGAAGCGCGCCCCGGCCGCGGCCGCCGCCCCGGCCGCCGCGCGGAACGCCGCCGGGTCCAGGTCGAGGACGAACTTGCGCGCCGTGAGGTTGTTGTACGGTCCCGTGTTGATCCAGAAGAGCTTTGCGTAGCGGTGAATGACCTCGAGCGCGTCGGGGTCGACCGCCTCGCCGTGGACCAGGATCTCCTCGAGCACCTCCCGCATCTCCAGGTTGTGCTCGTAGCGCTGGTCGTAGAAGATGTCGCGGCCGGCCAGCGCGGCGTTGTAGAGATGCCAGATCAGCACCTTCTCGCGCAGCGCGAGCGCCTCGAAGCCGTCGGCGTAGATCTGCGCGATGGCGGCGTCGTCGATGCGCTCGAGCAGGTGCCGGCGCTCCGGCGGATCGACCGGGGCAGCGGCCGGCGTCTCCGAGTCGACGGGGGAGGCGGCGGGCGCGGCCGGGTCGACGGCGGGGGCGGCCCGCACGTCCGTGTCGAGGGGGGCCGCGGCCTCCGCCTCCGCCCGCTCCGCCGGGTGGAAGTAGGCCGCCACCCCAAGGGCCAGAACGCTCAGGGCTACGCCGATTGGGACAACCGTTCGCGGACGCATCATCGGGATCCTCCAGGGTCGACCCGCCACGGTAGAATTGAGGCGTTTTCCGAATTATAACGGCGGGAGGATTGCCCCATGAGTTTCTGCCCCGAACCCGGCGGTCGCCGTTCACCGGCGCGCCCCGCCCCGGCGGTCGTGGCCGCCATCGTCGCGGCGACGTGTCTCGCGGCGACCGGCATGCCGGCAGCCGCCCAGCAACGCGAGCTGACGGTCGCCGACATCTTCGATCCCGCCCGGCGGGTCGACTTCGACGGCAATCCGCCGCGCGGACTCGAGTGGCTCGACGACCGGCACTACCTGCAGCCGGCGGGTCACGGCGGCCCGCCGCTGAAGGTGGAGGCCGAGTCGGGCGCCAGCGAGCCCCTCTTCGACGTGGCGGCCCTCGAGACGGCCATCGCCGGCGTGCCGGGGATCAGCGCGACGCAGGCCGGCCGCCTGGCGCGTGCCGGCACCCACCTGCTGAACGGCAGCCGGACCGCGCTGGTCTTCGACTTCGACAACGACCTCTACCACCACGAACTGGGCGGCTCGCAGGTGACCCGTCTGACGCGCACGCCGGAGGCCGAGCAGGAAGTCTCGTTCAGTCCGGACGGGCGTCTCGTCGCGTTCGTCCGCGACCACGATCTCCACGTCGTCAGCGTCGACCGGCCGCAGGCGCGTGCGCTCACGACCGACGGAAGCGGCGCGGTGCGCAACGGCGTGCTCGACTGGGTCTACCAGGAGGAGATCTACGGCCGCGGCAACTTCCGCGGCTACTGGTGGAGCCCCGACTCGACGCGCATCGCGTTCCTGCGGCTCGACGGCGCCGAGGTGCCCGAGTTCACCATCGTGGACCACATCGAGTACCACCCCGAGGTCGAGAGGTGGTCCTATCCCAAGGCCGGCGATCCGAACCCCGCGGTGCGCCTCGGCATCGCGGGCGCCGGCGGCGGCGACGTCGCCTGGGTCGATCTGGACGCCTACGACGGAAGCCAGCCGCTGATCGTCAGCGTCGGCTGGACGCCGGACGGCGGGCGCGTCGTGTTCCAGGTCCAGGACCGCGAGCAGACGTGGCTGGACCTCAACGTCGCCGATCCGGCGTCGGGGCGACCGACGAAGCTGCTGCGCGAGACGACGGAGGCGTGGGTCAACGTCAACGGCCCGCCGCTCTGGCTCGCGGACGGCTCGTTCCTGTGGCTGAGCGAGCGCTCCGGGTGGAAGCACCTATACCACTACCAGGCCGACGGCACGCTCGTGCGGCAGATCACGAGCGGCGAGTGGGAGGTGCGCCGGGTGCACGGCGCCGACGAGGAGACCGGGTGGATCTACTGGTCGGGCACCGAGCGCAGCCCCATCGGGAGCGACGCCTACCGCGTGCGGCTCGACGGGTCCGGCCTCGCGCGGCTGACCGCGCGGCCCGGCACGCATCGCGTGCAGTTCAACCCCGGCTTCACGCGCTACGTCGACACCTGGAGCACGCTCGCCGTGCCTCCCCAGGTGCGGCTGCACGCGGCGGACGGCGCCGAGCGGCGCGTCATCGACGCGAACGAGGCCACCGTCCTCGCCGAGTACGACCTGTCGGTCCCGGAGCTGCTGCAGGTGCCGAACCGCGACGGCTTCCTCATGGAAGCGCTGATGATCAAGCCGCCGGACTTCGACCCCGCGCGCCGCTACCCCGTCTACCAGCACGTCTACGGCGGCCCGCACGTCCAGCGCGTGCGCGACGGCTGGAGCGGGTCGACATACCTGTTCTGGCAACTGCTCGCCCGGCAGGGCGTCATCGTGTGGGTGCTCGACAACCGGACGGCCAGCGGCAAGGGCGCCGTGTCGACCTGGCCCGTCTACGAGAACTTCGGGGCCAGCGAGCTGCGCGACATCGAGGACGGGCTCGACTGGCTGGCGGCGCAGCCGTACGTCGACCCGGACCGCATCGGCATCGAGGGCTGGAGCTACGGCGGCTTCATGGTGAGCTACGCCCTCACGCACAGCGACCGCTTCGCGATGGGCATCGCCGGCGGGTCGGTGACCGACTGGCGCGACTACGACACCATCTACACCGAGCGCTACATGCGGACGCCGCAGAACAATCCGGAAGGGTATCGGCGCAGCGCCCCGCGCTTCGCCGCCGCCGACCTCAGCGGCGCGCTGCTGCTCGTGCACGGCACGCTGGACGAGAACGTCCACATGCAGAACACGCTGCAGTTCGCCTACGCCCTGCAGCAGGCCGGCAAGCGCTTCGACATGATGCTCTATCCGCGCTCGCGGCACCGGCTGGGCGGCCTCGACCTTGAGCTGCACCGCCACACCATGATGCTCGACTTCGTCCTGCGGCACCTGCGACCGGAGGCCGCGGCGGCGGCCGGTGCGCCGACGGGCGGCGGGGACTGAGGCAGGCGGCCGCGCGCGGGCCGCTCACTTCAGGTGGCGGCCGCCGTCGACGCGCAGCGTCTCGCCCGTGATGAAGTCCGTCTCGACGAGCGCCAGGACGGCCGCGACGAGCGCCTCGTCGCCGCCCCAGCGGCCCAGCGGCGTCGCGCGCTCGACCGCTTGCACCTCCTGCGCGTCCATGTCCGCCGGCGGCCGGATCGGCCCCGGCGCGACGGCGTTCACGAGAATGCCGTCCGGCGCCAGCTCCAGGGCGAGCGCCTCGGTCAACCCGATGACGGCCGACTTCGCGACGTAGTACGGCAGGTAGCCCGGGTAGCGGGGTCGCCCGCTGCGCGCGACCCAGTCGGAGACGTTGACGATGCGCCCGCGGCCCGCGGCGCGCAGGTGCGGGACCGCGGCGAGCGCGCACAGGTAGGCGGCCCGGGCATCCACGGCAAGCGCCCGGTCCCAGTCCGTCTCGTCCAGCTCGGCGAACGGCGTCGCGACGTACGCCGAGGCCATGTTGACGAGGATGTCGAGCCGTCCCAGGGCCGACGCGGTCTCGGCGACCAGGCGGCGGCAGGCGCCGGCGTCGGTCAGGTCCGCCAGCGTGGTCCGGATGCGCGCCGCGGCGTCGGGCGGCAACGCCCCCGGCGCCGCGTCGAGCGGCCGCCGGCACGAGAGGTTGACGCGCGCGCCCCGGCGGGCGAGCTCCGCCGCCACGGACAGGCCGATGCGCCGCGCGCCGGTGACGAGCGCAACCTGCCCCGTCAGGTCCATCATCCAGATGGGGCTGCGCCCCAAGCCCCCGGCGTCCGCTTGCGGGGACCCCACTGC
>CAYGCV010000339.1:0-3907 GCA_964348425.1 uncultured Vicinamibacteraceae bacterium
GGGCCACGAGCTGGCGGGACGTGACGCGGCCGGCCTCCATGGCCGCCTGCAGCTCGGGAATGGTCTGCTCGAGGACGTCGAACGGCGGCGGAGACGATTGACTGGCGCGGCCGCCGCAGGCGGCGGCCGCGCAGAGCGCCGCGAGGACCACGACCCGCCGCAGAAACCTCATCCGGTCCGTCCTGCGGGCCCCGGGGGCGCGTGCTGTCGGATGCCGGTCGGCGCCCAGGCGCATCAGCGCGACGCGCCCGCCTCGGCGTCCTCCGCGCGAGCGCCGGCGAGGGTGTTCGGCATGGCGTAGTTCCCCTCGTGGCAGGCGTACTCGATGAGCGGCCAGTCCGTGGCCGCCATCGGCTGCTCCACCGTGAACGGCCGGACGAAGGTGACCGGATCGTCCACGGTGTAGCGGTACATCAGCGTCGCGGCGTCCACGCGCGTGAAGCGCTCGACCAGCCGCAGGTTCTCGCCCGACCCCACGGCGCTCGTGATCTCCGGGCTGAAGCTCGACGTCTTGTCCGTGAAGCTCGTCGTCTCGACCACCAGCGTGGCGCCGTCCCAGCGCGCCCGCGCGTCGCCCATCCACTGCCGCAGCCCTGGCGGCAGGTGCGCCCGTCCGTCGAGCGGGATGATCCGCGCATCGTGGACCATCTCGTTGAGGATGACCACGTGGTCGGGCGTCTGCAACAGTTGCATGGAGTTGTTGTAGAAGCTGGGAATCATGGGCGGGCCCGAGTTGAACCCCAGGATGCAGCGCTCGGCGATGCCGAGGTCCTCCGGGCCGTCCGCAATGCGGTTCGGCATGTAGCCGGCCACGCGCTCGCGGACGGGCCGCTCCCAGGTCACGGCGCGCCGCGCCATCCGCCGCTGCTCGGCCGCCGTCAGCGGCGGCAGCCGGCCGTCCGGCGGGTCGACGATGAGCGAGGTGCGCCGCGTCGGCACGACCTCCGTGCCCTGATCCAGCCAGAACCGGTTGTAGAAGCCGGTGTCGCCCGCTTCCGGGACGCGGTCCACCCGCTCGGCGCCGTGAGCGCCTCCTGAACGGCCGCCTCCTCGGCGCTGAGCACGTCCGTCCCGGCCAGCTCGCCGGGACGTTCCAGCGGCGTGATGGTGCGGAAGTCCCAGATGCCCTGCAGGTCGGGGTCGCCCCACGGCGTGCGGTCCCCGGCGGCGCCGTCCGCCGCCGGCTGCGCAACGCAGACCCCGGGCAAGAGCACGGCGAAACCGACGGCCACCAGGTGCCTCATGGCCATGGGCGGCTCCCTGCCCGCTCCCGTCAGCGGGTCACCGTGATCATGAGGTTCTCGCTGGTCGTCAGCGCGCCGTCGCCCGCCAGGGCGCGCAGCACGTAGGTGCCGGGCTCGTCGAAGGTCACCGCGGTCTCGAACCTGCCGTCCTCGGGAACGGGCGGAATCAGGTAGGGGAACGACCAGGGCGAGTTCGCGTACACCCGCGTGTCCTGCCACATCTTCAACTGCTCGGGGTAGAACGTGACCTTGGAGGCGTCGCCCCGGTACACGATCCAGGCGAACCGCAGGCCGGGCGGGTTGCCGGGCACGATCTGCCGCGGCGGCCTGTAGGCCGGGTGCGGCTTGCCGGCCTCCACCATGGGCGGCTCGTACGTGCCGGACGGGATGCCGTCGTCGGAGGCGAACGCCACGAGCCGCAACGGCTCGCCGACCCGCACGCGGCGCGGCTGGTCCACGGCGAGGTCGAGGTTCGGGAACTCGTTGTCGCGCCACTCGTCGATGACGCCCCCGAAGTTCGCCCCCATCTCGGTGCCGATGGTCTGCGGATCGAGCAGGTAGTCCGTGCGCAGCGAGCCGTAGGCCCGCTCCGTCACCCCGTTGGTGGTGAGCGTCCAGACGACCTCCTGCTCGCCGAAGTCCGCCGGCACGTCGACCGTGAACAGGAACAGGTTGCGGCGCGGGTAGAAGTGCGTCGGCTGGCCCCGATCGGGCCCGCCGGGCTCGATGTTGTTGTCCGGCCCGACCGGCACGTCGAACTCCTCGACCCAGTTCGAGTTCATGTAGCCGAAGAACAGCGAGTAGGTGCCGTCCTCGTTCTGCCACCAGCCCTCGAACGCGGGCGAGACGCTCTGCCCCCGCGAGTACGTGAACCGGGTCTGCGCGTTCAGCCCCAGGCCCGCCACGAGGAGGGCCAGCACCACAAGCAGCCAGCATGTTCTCTTCGTCATTGCCCTTGTCCGGATCGCCCGGCCTCGCTACTGCTGATCGTCCTGCTGGTCGTTCGCCGCCGCCGCCTGCGACGGGAACTCCACCTGGCACAACGGACACCCGATGACTTGGTCGTTCCTGGTGAGCCGCAGCCGCGCGCGCCGCTCGGCCATCTCCTGCTCGAACTGCTCGTCGGTCAGCTCGTAGGCCAGCCCCAGGTCGATGAACATGTTGGACACCGAGCGCCGGCCGCCCCCCGACCAGTTGCGCGGGTCGGCCACGTTGCGGTTGGCGGGCGTCGTGTCCAGCCAGCCGATGATGTGCAGGATGGTCCCCTTCGGCAGCAGCGGCGCGTGGTCGTCCTCGAAGATGTACTGCTTCACCCAGTTGTGGTCGTAGCCCACGCAGGACAGCGTCTCGATGTTGTGGCCCCAGATGGCCTCGAGGCACATGCGCGTGCCGGGCGCGTGCTGGTGGGGCTCGAACGACAGCAGCTTGGTGTGCGCGTCGAGCACGCGGTACGCGTGCAGCTCCTGGCCGGCCTGATTGGGCTTGATGTCGATGTCGACGCCGTTGCCGACAAAGGTGCGCGCGTACCGCACCGCCGGCTCGTAGCCCCTGGGGTGCAGCTTGAACGCGAACTTGAGGTGCGCCCGCGTCTCGCGGCCGTTCGCGTGCAGGTGGGCGTTGTGCAGGTCGAGCACCGACCCGGCCTCGAGCAGCCGCCCGGCCTCGGGCGGGAACACGTCCGCGTTGCGCCCCACCTCGTGGACGGGCCAGCCGTCCGGCCGCTGACCGGCATCCGCGTCGGGCCCCAGCGACCCGTAATTCATGTGGTGGAACACGTAGCGCCCGCCCACCGTGCCTGAGGCCTCCGTCTTCGGCACGTCGTTGAACTCCCGGACCTCGACGGCCGCGACGTAGCGGTCTTCCAGCAACCCGGTCTCCAGCCTCCCGAGCGACGTCCAACTGTCAGGCGCCGCGGCCGGCACGACGACCTCGGGCGACTCGAGGATCAGATCCGGCTCGCCGATCGTCCATTCGTCCTCGCCGGCGAACTCGAGCGGCGGCGGCAGGTCGGCGGGGTTGCCCAGCGGCGCGCGGTTGTCCGCCCAGATCGCGATGGCCTCGATCTCGTCCTCGCTCAACGAGGGATCGTTCTTGAAATGCTGGATCCCGATGTCCTTCTCGACGAACCAGGGCGGCATGGCGCCGCGCCGGTGCCGCAGGGCCGTCCGCGCCTTGATGGCCCGGGCCCACGGCCGCGTCTCCTCGTACGTCAGGAGCGACATGGGCGCGACCGAGTCGGGCCGATGGCACTGCTGGCAGCTCCGCTGGAGGATGGGTGCGATGTCCTTCGCGAACGTCACCTCGGGCTGGCCGGCGGCGGCCGATCCGGCCGGCTGGGCGCCCGCCGCAACCGGCAGCAGCACGGCGGCGATCGGAAGCGCGGAACGATACAAACCTTTCATCTACAGAACTCCCCTTCGAAATCAGCCGACAATGGCGATCAGTATCCCTCCAAAGTCCCCGGGACGCAACCGCGGCGCCGCGGCTGCCGGACGGGCCTTATAATCGTGGCGCGGAGCGCGCTGGCGCGGGAGGAGCGTTCCGGCCGGTGGGGCCGGGGGGAGAAACGTGACAGGTGGAGCACGCCGGAACGCCGCTCCCGGGTCATACGCCCATAGGCGCTAACTTGTTAACGCCACGTGCTCCGGCGGCTGCTCGGCCCA
>CAYGCV010000340.1:0-3835 GCA_964348425.1 uncultured Vicinamibacteraceae bacterium
TCCACGACCGAGAACCCGCACCATGTCCGCAGCTCGGCGATCTGCGCTCCGGTGAACGCGGCCGAGGGCTCCGGCAGCGCCGGGTCCGACGACGTCGCGCGCACCGCAGGCGCGTCGTCCTCCGCGAGGTCGATGCCGAAGATGCTCCCGAGGTCGCCGTCCGCCAGGGTCTCCGCGCTCGCGGCTCGCGCCGGCAGGGTCAGGTCCGCGGCGATCAGCTCCGCCTCGTCGACGCCGCGCAGGCGGAAGAGCAGCTCGGGGCTGTCGTCCAGGCGGCTGCCGATACCGTAGAGCACGGCCGCGACGTGCTTGCACATCGTGGCCCAGTCCGGGCAGTCGCACGCCAGCTCCATCTCGCCCGGTTTCGGGAACAGGCCCGTGTCGCGGTCGGTCACCACCTCCATGACGTGATCGGAGAGTCGGCCCTGGAGCAGCTCGAGGACCGACCCGATCTGTCCGGCGCAGGCGGCCTCGATCGCCTTCCAGGCCGGTCGCTCGAGCGTCCGGATGCGCACCGCGACACGGTAGAGATCGGTCCCCGCGACCCGCGCCTCGACGCCGCCGGGGGCGATTGCCAGGTGGTACACGGCGCCGTTGCGCACGTAGGTCCGCCCGCGGGGCAGGCGGTTCGCGAAGTCCGAGAACGACTCCAGGTGCTCGCACCAGCGCCGGCCCCAGAAGCTGCGGGTGATGGTGCGCCCCCGGATCTCGACCGGCTGCACCTCGATGCCGCGCGCGCGCAGGCGGAGCCGCTCGCGCAGGGCCCGGGCGCGCCTCGCTCCGACCGGGACGTATCTCGGATACCAGTGCGCCATCGGGTCGAGTCCGTCTAGGGCCGCCGCCGGCCTCGGGTCGCAGTCAGCCCTCGAGGGCCGGATTCGCGCGCGTGACGTCGAGACGCACCATGGCGAGCAGCTCGTCGTCCGGCAGCTCCGTGAGGTTGACCTCGCCCGCTCCGTCGAGGAGATCATCGGCCAACTGCCGCTTGTCGGCAATCATGGCGTCGATCCGCTCCTCGATGGTCCCCCGCGTGACGAAGCGGTGGACCAGCACGTTGCGCCGCTGGCCGATGCGGAAGGCGCGATCGGTGGCCTGGCTCTCGACCGCCGGGTTCCACCAACGGTCGAAGTGGATGACGTGCGACGCGCCGGTCAGGTTGAGTCCCGTACCGCCCGCCTTGAGCGAGAGGACGAAGAACGGCGGCCCGTCGTCCTGTTGGAAGCGGTCCACGAGCTCCTGCCGGTGCCGGACTCCGGTCGCCCCGTGCAGTACCAGGCCGGGCCGTCCGAAGACCGCGGCCAGGTGCTCGGACAGCGGGTCGATGATCTCCCGGAACTGCGTGAAGACGAGCGCCCGTTCCTGCCGCTCGGCCAGCTCCTCGCAGATCTCGGCCACGCGCACGAACTTGCCGCTGTCGGCGGGCCGGTAGTCACCGTCGCCGGAGAGCTGGCTGGGATGGTTGCACGCCTGCTTGAGTCGCAGGAGCGCGCGCAGCACGACGCCGCGCCGCTCGATGCCGTCCACGCGCTCGAGGTCGCGCTGCATCGTCCGCACGACCCGCTCGTAGAGGGCGGCCTGCTTGCGCGTCAGGTGGCAGTCGCGGGTGGTCTCGGTCTTCTCGGGCAGGTCGTCGATGACGCTCCGATCCGTCTTCAGACGCCGCAGGATATACGGCGCGACCAGCCGGCGCAGGGGCGCGAACGGCTGCTCGTCCCGCGACTGCAGCTCCTTCACGAACGACTGGAAGATGCGGCGGGAGCCGAGCAGGCCCGGATTCAGGAAGTCGAACAGCGCCCACAGGTCGCCCAGGCGGTTCTCGATCGGCGTGCCGGTCAGCGCGACGCGGGCTCGGGCCGGCAGCGCGCGCACCGCCCGGCTCTGGCGGGTGGCCGGATTCTTGACGGCCTGCGCCTCGTCCAGGACGACCAGCCGCCACTCGAGGTCGGCAAGCCACGGCTGCCGGTGCACCATGGCGTAGGTCGTCACCGCCAGGTCGACGCCGGCCAGATGCCGCGCCGGCGCCGCCGCGACGTCCGACAGGGTCCCGCGGTCCGTCTCGGCCGGGTGCAGGAAGCGCAGCACCAGCGACGGCGCGAAGCGCTCCGCCTCGCGGCGCCAGTTCCCGAGCAGGGAGGACGGAATGACCAGCAGAGAGGGCCCCGGCCGGGGCCCGCCGCGATCCCCGCCGCACAACCGCAGCGCCCGCACCGGGCGGGTCATGCCGAGCCCCATGTCGTCGGCCAGGCAGGCCCCGAGGCCCAACCCAGTCAGCAGCCGCAGCCACGCCACGCCGTCGCGCTGATACGGCCGTAGCGTGGCCCGCAGCGCCCCGCCGACGGCCACCGGATCCAGCGCGCCCGGCTGGCGCATGCCCGCCAGCAACGTCCGCATCCCGTCTCCAGCGTCGACGCGCAACCAGGGGCGCTCGACCTCCGCCTGGTCCTCGTGCCGGAGATCCGCCGACGCGCCGGCGAGCAGGCGCATCCCCTCGATGAACGAGATCCCGTCGTCGCCCGCCTGCTCCCGCACCGCTTCCCAGTGATCGATCGCCTGCCGCAGCCGGTCGCGGTCCACCTCGACCCACTGGCCCTTGATCAGCACCAGGTCCCCGTCGCCGGCGAACAGCGCCTCGACATCCGCGCGCGACAGGTTCTCGCCGCCCAGCGCGACCGTCACGTCGAAGTCCAGCATCGCGTCGGCGCCGACCAGCGACGGCGTCTTGCCCCCGATGGTGACGCTGACCCGCGGGCGGGGGCGCTTGCGCCACCAGTTGGGCACGCGTACCGTCAGGCCCGCGGTCTCCAGCGCCGGCACGCTGCGCAGCAGCCGGTGGGCGCGCTCCGGCGTCCACGCCAGCGGCTGGTACACGTCGCCGGAGTCGGCCAGCGCCCGCACCCAGTCGCACGTCTCGGCCGCCCGCTGGATCGGCGTCAGCAGCTTGACGAGCGCGGCCCGGTTCTTCGCGCCGGCATACTGCGCCAGCGCCCGGCGCAGCGGCAGATGCTTCACCCTCCCGCTCGCGCCGAAGCCGGAGGCATACGTCGCCAGGAACGCGAACGGCCGCTCCTCGTCGTTCGGGTTCTCGGCCAGGTGAAAGCAGACGCGCCCCACCTGGTGCCAGCTCGGGGCCCGCGCCCGCAGGAGCGCCGCGAGCCCGCCGCCGGCGGCCGCCGCCTCGCCCACCCACTCGGTCAGGCCCGCCCAGACGCCTCGCAGCGTCTCCTCGGAGAGGTACTCGCCCCCGCGCATCGGCGGGGCGGCCAGGATCCAACGGGCGCAGTCGGCCGGCGCCGGCGGCTCGACCTCGACGCGCGACTCCTGCGCCGGCAGTTGGCACAGCGCCGTCAGGTGCCGTTCCCCGATCCGCTGCCAGAAGCGCGCCGCGGGCGCGCCGTCCGTGTCGATCCGCTCCGCCGCCAGCGTGAAGAGCGCCTCGCGCCAGTCGGAGGCGAACGCGGTCTGCAGCCGCGCGAGACCGGGTGGCAGGGAGCCGCCGTCGCCCGGCGCCCAGCACAGATGCCCGGCCGGCGTCAGTCCCAGGCTCATGTCCCGCCTCGGACGGAGCGCTCCGCCAACGCCTCGACGATCAGCCTGCGCGCCTGGATCCTTGCACTGGGACGGAACCAGCACCTCCTGGCCCTACAGCGGGATGTTGCCGTGCTTCTTGGGGGGATTCCGGTCGCGCTTGCCGTCGAGGCTGCGGAGCGCCTGGATGAGCCGCCGGCGCGTCGTGCGCGGCGCGATCACCTCGTCGAGGAAGCCGCGGCCGGCGGCGCCGAAGGGCTTGGCCAGCTTCTCGCGGAACTCCGCGACGCGCGTCCCGCGCAGGGCATCG
>CAYGCV010000341.1:0-3769 GCA_964348425.1 uncultured Vicinamibacteraceae bacterium
TGGGCCGAGCAGCCGCCGGAGCACGTGGCGTTAACAAGTTAGCGCCTATGGGGCACCCCCCCGCCCCGTTTTTCTTTTGCGCCATCGCGTCACGGGCACGCTTCACGCGGTGACGGTCAGCGGCTCCCTGACGACCGCACTGCGGCCAGCCTCTTCGCGGGCCAGCATCCGGTTCGCTTCTGCCACGAGGGGCTACGGCTTCGCGCAGGTTCGTGCGGGCCTCGTCGAGAGAGACCCTTGGGTGTTGACGCCCGGGAATTCCTCGATGAAGGCAATATAGCCTTCAGGAACTCGCCGAAACACCGCAGTGCATTGCAGATCCATATCCGACTCCTGCCAACATGATACGCGCTCCACCGCGCGCCTGACCTGCGAGACTGTTGACTCATATTTCCATGGCCTGCAGAATTGGAATCCAATCTTCCATTTTTTGACCTGAAATGGAATTAGTCAGTCGTTTTCTCCGCATCCCCGAGCGGAGTTGCTTCCTGTTCGGCCCGCGCGGCATCGGCAAGAGCACGTGGCTTCGCCACCGGCTACGTCGGCATTCTCGAAAACCTGCTGCTGGCCTTCAGGCTGCCGGTCTTTCGCAAGCGCGCCAAGCGTGCGACCGTGGCCCACGACAAGCTGTACCTGTTCGATGCGGGCGTGTTTCGCTCCCTGCGCCCCAGCGGCCCCCTCGACCGCGTCGGCGACATCGACGGCCAGGCGCTCGAGGGGCTGGTGGCCTAGCACCTTCGGGCATGGGTCGCGTACTCCCGCCACGACGCGGAGATCTTCTTCTGGCGCACGCGCGCCGGCACCGAGGTCGACTTCGTCGTCTACGGGGAGCCGGGCCTCCAGGCGTTCGAGGTCAAGAACGCCGCCAGGGTGCACCACACCGACTTGCGGCCGCTGCGCGCATTCCGCGAGGACTATCCGGAGGCCGGCGCCGCCCTGCTCTACCGCGGCCGGGAGCGCCTGCGGATCGACGGCATCTGGTGTCTGCCCGTCGAGGACTTCCTGCGCCGGATGGCGCCGGACCAGGAGCTGCTGCCCCCGCCATAGGCGGCGCAGACGACCGGGATCCGCGGCGGCGCGCTCACATCTCCCCCAGCGGCGCGTGGTCGAGGCCGTGCGCGGCGGCCACGGCGGCGTGCGTCACCTGCCCGTCGACGACGTTGACGCCCCTGGCCAGCGCCGGGTCCCGCTCCGCCGCGGCGCGCCAGCCCCGGTCGGCGATCTCCAGCGCATAAGCCATCGTGGCGTTGGTCAGCGCGTACGTCGACGTGTGCGGGACCGCGCCCGGCATGTTCGAGACGCAGTAGTGGACCACGCCCTCCTCGACGTAGCGCGGGTCGTGGTGAGTCGTCGGCCGGCTCGTCTCGGCGCACCCGCCCTGGTCGACGGCCACGTCGACCAGGGCCGACCCGGGCTCCATCTGCGCCAGGTGCGCGCGGGTGACCAGGCGCGGCGTGCGGGCGCCCGGGATGAGCACCGAGCAGAGGACGAGGTCGGCCGACGCCACGGCCCCCTCGATGTTCGCGGCGTTCGACATGAGCGTGGTGACGTGCCCCTGGACGACGTCGCGCACGTAGGCGAGGCGCAGGGGGTTGATGTCGATGATCGTGACGTCCGCCCCGAACCCCACGCCGACGACGCACGCGTTGAGCCCGACGACCCCCGCGCCGATGATCGTCACCCGGCCGCGCCGGACGCCCGAGACGCCCGGCAGCAGCAGGCCCTTGCCCCCCGACCGCATCTCGAGCGACGCCGCGCCCGCCTGGATCGACAGCCGCCCCGCCACCTCCGACATGGGCACGAGCAGCGGCAGCGTCCCGTCGGCGAGCTGCACCGTCTCGTAGCCGATGCCGACGACGCGGCGCTCGAGCAGCCGGGCCGTCAGGTCGCGCGACGCGGCCAGATGGAGGTAGGTGAAGACGATCTGGCCGGGCCGCATCCAGTCGAACTCGGGCTCGAGCGGCTCCTTGACCTTGAGCACGAGGTCGGCGCGCTCCCAAATCTCGCCCGCCCCGCCGGCTACGCTGGCGCCGGCCGCCCGGTAGGCGTCGTCCGGAATCGAGCTGCCGACCCCGGCGCCGGCCTCGATGACCACCTCGTGCCCGCGCGCCGCGAACGCCGCCACGCCGGACGGCGTGATGGCGACGCGGTTCTCGTCCGCCTTGATCTCCGCCGGGATGCCGATGCGCATGGTACGACGGTACCACGCCGTGCTTGCACGCTGCACCTCAGATGTGTATCGTTGTTGGCAACGATACACATCTGATATCGGCAGGAGCTCGGCTACATGCGCACGAACATCGTCATCGACGACCACCTCCTGGAGCGCGCCATGCGCGCCACCGGGGCGAAGACCAAGCGCGAGGCCGTCGAACTGGGCCTGGCGTCGCTTGTCCGCTTGAAGGAGCAGGAGGAAATCCGTGATCTGCGCGGCAAGCTGCGGTGGACCGGCGATCTGGACAGGATGAGGCGCGACCGGTGATTCTGATCGATTCCAGCGTCTGGATCGACTACTTCAACGGGCGGGGCACCCCGCAAACGGACTACCTGGACGGCCTGCTGGGCAACGACGTCGCCGCGACGGGCGACCTCATTCTCCTGGAAGTGCTGCAGGGCTTTCGGGACGACGCCGCCCTGGCGGCGGCGAGGAACGCCATGTTCCGGTTGCCGTCCTTCGACCTGCTCGGGCGCGAGCGGGTGGAGCGCGCGGTCGACCGCTATCGCGAGTTGCGCGTGGCCGGCGTCACACCGCGCAAGACAATCGATGTCGTCATCGGCTCGTTCTGCATCGATGAAGGGCTGCCCCTGCTGTTCTCCGACCGCGACTTCCTGCCGATGGTCGAGCGCCTGGGATTGGTTTCGGCGATTCCGTAGCCGGTGATGAGCGCCCGCCGCGTCAACCGTGAAGCGGTGGTCGTGCTCGGCTGGGGGCGCGCCATCCTGATGCAGCTCGCGCATCCCCTGGTCGCCGCCGGCGTGGGCGCCCACAGCGGGTTCGACGCCGGACCGCTGGCCTACCTCCAGCGCATGCGCCGGACCATCTCGGCGATGCTTTCGCTCACCTTCGGGGACGAGGTCGAGATCCGGCGGACGGCCGAGCGGATCAACGCCATTCACCGGCGGGTGCATGGTCGCCTCGATCGCGCGGTAGGCCCCTACCCGGCCGGCACCCCCTACGACGCCACGGACCCGGCGCTGCTCGCCTGGGTTCACGCCACGCTGGTCGACAGCCAGTTGCGGACCTACGCCCTGTTCGTCGGGCCGCTGACGGCCGCCGAAGAGGACCGCTACTGCACCGAGGCGGCGCAGGTCGGCCCGCGGCTCGGCGCACCGCCGGGCACGCTGCCGGCCACGCGGGACGCGCTCGATCGCTACCTGCGCGAGATGCAGCAGGCGGGCCGCCTCGCGGTCGGCGAGCAGGCGCGGCGTCTGGCGGCCGCACTCCTCGCGCTGCCCGGCGGTCCGTGCGTGGCGCCGGCACGCTGGCTCGGCCGCCTGACCACGATCGGCCTGCTGCCGGCGCCGCTCCGCGACGGCTACGGCTTCACCTGGCGCGAGCGGGACGCCCGCCGGTTGCGCGCCGCCGCCGCCGCCCTGCGCGCCGCCCGGCGGTTCGCCCCCCGGGCGCTGCGCGAGTGGCCCGCCGCCCGCTCGAGCGCGCAAGGCGCGCCTCGGCGGGAGCGGAAACCCCTACGCCGTGAAGAAGGCGACCACCGTCCAGCAGACCGCGGCCAGGGCGGCCGCCACCGAGGCCTGGGGAATCTGCGTC
>CAYGCV010000342.1:0-3761 GCA_964348425.1 uncultured Vicinamibacteraceae bacterium
GCAGGGGTCCCCGCAAGCGGAAGCCGCGGGCTTCGGGCGCAGCCCCATCTGAGTGAAGCTACCGAGCGGCATGGACAGGGACAAGTTCAGGGACGAGTGCGGCGTCTTCGGCATCTACGGCCACGACGAGGCGTCCCATATGACCTACCTGGGGTTGTATGCGCTGCAGCATCGGGGCCAGGAGAGCGCCGGCATCGCGGCGGTGCGCGACGGGCGCGTGCAGTTGTCGCGCGCCATGGGGCACGTCAGCGACGTGTTCGACGAGGACGTCCTGCAGGGGCTGGCCGGCCGGTCGGCCATCGGACACGTCCGGTACTCCACGTTCGGCGACAGCCGGATCGTCAACGCGCAACCGATCCTGATCGAGTGCTCGCACGGACAGATCGCGCTCTGCCACAACGGCAACCTGGTCAACGCGCCGGAGCTGCGCGCCGAGCTGGTGCGCCGGGGCTCGATCTTCCAGACCAACAGCGACACCGAGGTCATCCTGCATCTCTACGCGCGCTCGACCGCGGCGACCGCCGAGGATGCCATGGTCGAGTCGGTCTCCCGCGTGGCCGGCGCCTTCTCGCTCGTCACGCTGACCCCGGACAACCTCGTTGCCGTGCGCGACCCCCACGGGTTCCGGCCGCTCGCTCTCGGCCGTCTGGGCGAGGCCCACGTCGTCTGCTCGGAGACGTGCGCCATGGATCTGATCGGCGCGACCTACGTGCGCGACGTCGAGCCGGGCGAGGTGCTGGTGATCGGCCGCGACGGGCTCCGGTCGTACCGGCCGTTTCCGGCGGTGACGCCCGCCCACTGTGTGTTCGAGCACGTCTACTTCGCCCGTCCGGACAGCTACGTGTTCGGTCAGAGCGTCAACGAGGTGCGCACCAACCTGGGGAGCCTGCTGGCCAGGGAGTCGGCGGTGCCGGCCGACGTCGTCGTGCCGATTCCCGATTCCGGCCTCTGCGCGGCCGCGGGCTACGCCGAGACCGCCGGCATTCCGCTCCGCATGGGGCTGATTCGCAACCACTACGTGGGCCGGACCTTCATTCAGCCCCATCAGTCCATTCGCGGGCTCAAGGTCAAGGTCAAGCTCAACACGGTGCGCAGCATCATCGAGGGCAAGCGCGTGGTCCTCGTCGACGACTCGATCGTGCGCGGCACGACCAGCCGCAAGATCGTGGGCATGATCAAGGCCGCCGGCGCGCGCGAGGTGCACATGCGGATCAGTTGTCCGCCCACGGTCTCGCCCTGCTACTACGGGATCGACACGCCGCACCCCAACGAGCTGATCGCGGCCCGGCACCGCGTGGACGAGATCCGCGACTTTCTCGGCGCGGACACGCTCTCGTACCTGAGCCTCGACGGCCTGCGGGAAGCGGTGGGCGCCAGTCACCCCAACTACTGCTACGCGTGCTACACGCGGGAGTACCGGGTCGCCCCGCCGTCGAACAGCGATGCGTACATGCAGATGGTGCTGAAGCTCCCCGAGGGCAGCCGCCCCGCGCAGCCATGATGAGCCCGCGCGCGGCCCGTCGCGTCCCGCTCGCCCTGCTGCTGGCGGTCGCCGGCATCACCGGGGCTTCCGCCCAGACGCCGTCCGAGCGGCTGCGGCAGGCGATCGACCGGCTCGGCGATTTCGACTACACCGTGCGCGTGGATGCGTCGCGGGCGGTGCGGCGGGCGGACCCCGCGCTCGCGGTGCCCCTGCTGCGCGCGGCCCTGCAGGGGCACGAGGACAGCTACGTGCAGTTTCGCGCACTGGTCCTGCTCTACGGTGTCGCGGCCCCGGAGACCGCCGAGGCCATGGAGGCCTCGCTCGCGTCGCCCAACGACCGGGTCCGGGCGGCCGCATACGGCTACTTCGAGTACCACCCCGATCCGGCGGTCGCGCCGCGCCTGCTCGCGGCGCTCGAGCGGGAGACCTCCGAGTTCGTGCGGCCGGCGCTGGTGCGCGCCCTGGCGGCGCACGACGACGACGCGGCCGTTCGCGACCGGCTGGTGCGCGACGTCGACCGCGGCCAGACCTACTTTCGCGCGGTGGTCATCGAGGCGCTCGGGGACCACGCCGCCGGGTACGCCGTCGACGCGCTGCGGGCCGTGGCCTCCGAGCAGGGGTCGTTGCAGGACGATGCGCTGCTGGCGCTGGGCAAGATCGGCGACCGGCGCGCCGCCGGCGTCATCGCTGCCGCGCGCGCGGGCGTTCCGGACGTGCTGCAGCCCGTCGTGTCGGCGGCCGCCTGCCTGTTGCAGATCGACTGCGACACGCAGGTGCCGTACATCGTCGAGGCGCTGCGCTACGGCGCGCGGACGGCCGGCGCCGACGGCCGTCCGCTCCTGCGGAACGCAGCCTCCGGACTCGCCGCGCTCGCCGCCGCGGGCGACGGCCCGGCGCTCGACGCGCTGCTCGACACCGGCCTGGCCGCCGGCGCGTCGGCGCAGGCGCCGATCGCGCTGGCGCTCGGCACGGTCGCGCTGCGGCGGCCCGGCGTCGTGGTGCGGGCGCTCGCGGACCGCGCGGCGCCCGAGGCCGAGCTGCTGCTGCTGCGCGACGCGTTCGACATGCTGGACGAGGACATGGCGGAGGAGCGGTTCCAGTCGCATCTGCGGCACACGTACTGGGCCGGCGCCGAGGGATCGGCGATCCGGGCCGCGGCCGCGGCCGCCCTGCGGGTGCTGGAGTTCTAGCCGTGGACTATCGCGCGGCGGGGGTCGACATCGACGCGGCGAGCCGGGTGGTGCAGCGCGTGCGCGACCTGGCCAGGCAGACGTTCACGCCCGGCGTGCTCTCCGACATCGGCTCGTTCGGCGGCCTCTTCCAGCCGGAGTGGGACCGCCATCGGCAGCCGGTGCTCGTGGCGAGCGCCGACGGCGTGGGCACCAAGCTGAAGGTCGCGTTCCTGGCCGGGCGGCACGACACGGTCGGCGTGGACCTGGTCAACCACTGCGTCAACGACGTGCTCGTGCAGGGCGCGCGCCCGCTGTTCTTCCTCGACTACCTGGCCACCGGCCGGCTGGCGCCCGACGTCACCGCCGCCGTCGTGCAGGGGCTGGCCCGGGGCTGCGTCGACAACGGCTGCGCGCTGCTGGGCGGCGAGACCGCCGAGATGCCCGGCTTCTACGCCGCGGGGGAGTACGACCTCGCCGGCTTCATCGTCGGCATCGTCGACCGCGGGCGGCTGATCGACGGCAGCGGCATTGCGCCCGGCGACTGCCTCGTCGGCCTGCCGTCGTCGGGGCTGCACACGAACGGCTTCTCGCTCGCGCGGCGCATCGTCTTCGACACGCTGGGCCTGCGGGTAGATGCCCCTGTCGACGGGCTGGGAAGCCGGGTCGGCGACGAGCTGCTGCGCCCCCACCGGTCGTATCTGCGGCCCGTCACGCGGCTGCTGGAGTCGAGCCCGGGGCTGGTCAAGGGCCTGGCGCACATCACCGGCGGCGGCCTGACCGACAACCTGCCGCGAGTGCTGCCGCCGGGCACCGCCGCGCGGATCGTTCGCGACTGGCAGGTGCCGCCCGTCTTCGGCTTCCTGCAGCGCGCGGGGAGCGTGCCCGAGGACGAGATGTACCGGACGTTCAACATGGGGATCGGGATGGTCGTGGTGGTGGCGCCCGGGTCCGTGGCGGCGGCCAGGGCCCTGCTGGCGGAGGCCGGCGAGCCTGGCGCGGCGCCGATCGGCACGGTCGTCGAGGGCGACCGGCAGGTCGTCTACGCGTAGGCGTCTGCGCCGTGGAACGGCGCGGACTCCTGCAGGGTTGGTTGGGCGCCGAGCGGA
>CAYGCV010000343.1:0-3751 GCA_964348425.1 uncultured Vicinamibacteraceae bacterium
GATTGAACTCCAGGATCTCGATGTCGATGATTATCTCGGCCCGCGGCTTGTGGTTGGACGCGATGACCTGCTCGATGATGCCCACGACGGGCGCCGTCCCCCGCACCGTGATGGTGTTGGCGGCCGCGTTCGCGACGATCTGCGGCTGCACCGGCATCTCCGGCGTGCTCACGATGGCGCGCAGCAGCTCCACGAGCTCCTCGACGTTCCCGTGCGAGACGTAGAACGTGCGGATCACCTGCTCGGCGTAGTCGGCGCGCTTCTGCTGCGTATCCGGCACGACCACGATCGTCGTCGGGTCGACCACCTTGTAGAACGCGCCGTTGGCCGACAGGATCCTGACGAGGGCTTCCTGGAACGTCACGCCGGCCAGCTCCACGGAGTACGACGCGTCGTCGAACTCGTCGTCGTAGGTCACGTTGATCCCGCTGGCGTCGCCGAGGAAGTCCAGGATGTCGCGCAGGCTGGTGTCGGTGAACGCGATGGTCAGCGGCTCGTCCGAGGCCGGGTCGAGCAGCGGCGGACGCAGGTCGCGGCGCGCCTGCTCCCGCATCGCCTGTATCGGGGCCGGCGACCGCGCGCCCTCGATCTGCTCCCGGAGCGTCTGCTGCAGATTGGCGATCTTCATGGCCGCGGGGCCGTTGGACGGATCCAGGTCGTGCGCGCGGCGGTACTCGCGGAGCGCGCCGGCCAGGTCGCCGAGGGCCTCCAGCTCCGCCGCCAGGTCGGCGTGGTGGCGCGCGGCGGCGAGCATGGCCCGCTCGAGCGCGATGCGGTACTCGACCCGCCCGGGATCCTCCTGCAGGGCCCGCCGGTAGTACTCGACGGCGGCGTCCCAGTCGCCGGCGCGGGCAGCGGACGCCCCCTGCCGGAACGCCTGTCCCGCGGCGCACCCGGCGAGCAGCACGGCGACGGCCGCCACGATGGCCATCTGCGCGCAACGGCGCTGACCGGAACTACCGCCTCGAGCCCACACGGGGTAGTATCGGCCGGTCGACGGCCATCCGTGAGGGGTGTCGCCGGGGGTTCGGGGCGCAGCCCCGTCTGATTGAAGCTACCCCGCCCCGACGTGCTCGAGCGCCCGCTCGAGAATCGGGTCGCCGGCCGGCGCCGGCTCGCCGAGCTCCACGCGCGGCACGTTCACGGCGATGGTCGGCTCCACGCCGCGGCGGTGCAGGGCATCGCCCGAGGCGTGCCGGTAGCGCGCCCACGACAGCCACAGGCCGCTGCCGTCGGGCAGCCTGACCAGCTTCTGGACGCTCACGCGCCCGGCCGTGCGCTGGCCTACCGACTCGGCCCGGCCCCCGCCGGTCAACCCGGCCGCGAACAGCTCGGCCGCATCCGCCGTACCGTAGTTCGTCAGCAGGACGAGCGGGGTGTCGATGGCGCCGTCGCCCGCGGTCGCCTCGATCCGCGTGTCCTGCATGTCGCCGCCGGTCTCCTCGCGGCGCAACAGCGTCCCCGTCGCGACGAACAACCGGGCCGCCGCGATTCCCTCCTCGAACACGCCCCCGGCGCAGTTCCGAACGTCGACCAGGAGCTGCGCGGCGCCGTCGGCCGCCAGTTGCCGGGCCGCGCGCTCGATCTCCGCGGACACGCCGGCCGGGAACGCGGCCACGCGCAGATAGCCGACGCCGTCGGGCAGCATCCGCGTCGTCACCGTCGGGCCGCGCAGCGCCGCCCGCACCAGCTCGACGTCGTACGGCTCGGAGGTGTTGCCCCGCAGCAGCGACAGGCGGACCGCGGAGCCGGGTGAGCCCCGCAGCCGCTCCGCGCTCTCGAGGCTCGACAGACGCCGCGTCGGCTCGTCGTCGATGGCCCGAATGTAGTCGCCGGGTTGCAGTCCGGCGCGGGCGGCCGGCGACCCGTCGCGGACGGCGACGATCTGCGTGTAGTAGCGGCTCGTCGTCTCGACCCCGACCCCGGCCCCCGCGGCAGGCGCGCCGGACTCGAGACGCGCGACCTGTTCCGGCGAGAGGTACGTGCTGTCGGAATCGAGTCCGCTCGTCAATCCCCGGAGCGCCCCGGTCATCACGTCGTCGAGGTCGGCATCCTCGACGTAGTTCTCCGTGATGAGCGAGACGACGTCCTCGAAGATGCGCAGGTGGCGGTAGGTGTCTTCGCGGGCGACGGCCTGACCCAGATAGCCGCCCACGAGCGTGAAGGCGACCACCGGCAGGGTCAGTAGCAGAAAGGCGAGGCGCGTGCGCGTTGACATGATAGCCACGCATTCTAGTCGATCGTTGGACAGCGCCGCTACCCGCCGCTACGCTGAGCCGATGCGCACGCTGGGCATCGACGTGGGCGCGCGCCGCATCGGGCTGGCGCTCAGCGATCCCTCGGGCACCCTGGCCACCCCGCTGCGCACGCTGCAGGCGCCCGGGCGGCTGGCCGCGCGGGTGGCGCAGGTCAGCGGCGAGATCGACCGGCTGGCTGCCGAGGAGCCCGGGCTCGGGGGGATCGTCGTCGGCCTGCCGCGGGATCTCGAGGGCCGCCCGGGCCGGGAGACCGCGCGGGTGACCGCGTTCGTGGCGGCGCTGCGGCGTTGCACCCCGCTGCCGATCGCGTTGCAGGACGAGCGGCTCAGCAGCCGCGAGGCGGAGCGCCGGCTCGCGCTCCGCGAGCCGGACTGGCGCCGCCGGAAGCGGCGGCTGGACGCCGCCGCGGCCGCCATCATCCTGCAGGACTACCTGGACGACGCGCCGCGGACCGCCGGCGGAGGCGGGACGGCGTGATGCTGCGGAGGCTCCTGGCGGTCGCGCTCCTGCTCGGCGGCATCGCCGCGGCCGGGGCCGTGGCGCTGGTCAACGAGTGGACGCGCCGCCTGGAAACGCCGTACCGGGGGTACGCCGGGGACGAGGTCTTCGTCGACGTGGAGCCGGGCGACTCGACGCGGACGATCGCCGCGCGTCTGGCGGCGGCCGGCGTCGTGCGCGACGAGCTCACCTTCCGCCTGGCGGCGCGGCGCACCGGGCGCGACCGCGAGCTCAAGGCCGGCGAGTACCGCTTCGACCGGCCGCTGTCGGTGCTGGACGTGGTCGACAAGGTCGCCCGCGGCCAGGTGCACCTGCGCTCGATCACCTTCCCGGAAGGCCTGACGATCGGGCAGATGGCGGCGGTCTTCGAGGCGGCGGGGTTCGGCGCCGCCGGCGCGTTCGAGGCGGCGGCGGGGCAGGCAGCGCTGGTCGCCGACCTGGATCCCGACGCGGCGAATCTCGAGGGCTACCTGTTTCCGGAGACGTACGCGCTGCAGCGCGAGGCCACGGCCCGCGACCTTGTCGCCGCGATGGTGGCCCAGTTCCGGGCCGAGTTCGACGACGAGCTGCGCGCGCGCGCCGCCGAGCGCCGGCTGAGCGTGCGAGCCGTGGTGACGCTCGCCTCCATCATCCAGAAGGAGACGGGCGCCGCGGCGGAGCACGCGCTCGTCTCGGCCGTGTTCAACAATCGGCTGCGCATCGGGATGCCCCTCCAGAGCGACCCGACGGTGATCTACGCGCTCGAGCGCGCGGCGCGGTACGACGGCAACCTGACGCGCGCCAACCTGCAGTTCGACTCGCCCTACAACACCTACCGCTACGGCGGCCTGCCGCCCGGCCCGATCGCGGCGCCGGGCCGCGCCGTGCTGCAGGCGACGCTGGCGCCCGCCGACGTGAGCTACCTGTACTTCGTCAGCCGCAACGACGGCACCCACGCCTTCGCCGAGACGCTGCGCGAGCACAACCGCAACGTCCGCGAGTTCCAGGTGGAGTAC
>CAYGCV010000344.1:0-3737 GCA_964348425.1 uncultured Vicinamibacteraceae bacterium
GAGGCGCGCCGTGCGCGCCTTTGCGCAGGGTGCTACCTCGAGCCGGCGGCGGTGGCCTCGCGTTCCTCGGCGCGCGCGCCGCTCAGCGAGTTCGGCACGGCGTAGTTGCCCTCGTGGCAGGCATACTCGTACTGCTGGTAGCCGCTGTCGCGGCGCCACGGGAAGGTGACGGTCCACGGCGCGGTCCAGGTCTCCGGATCGTCGACGGTGATCGAGTAGCGCAGCGTGTCCGGACCGACCGGGGTGAAGCGCTCGACGATGCGCCGCGACGGCGACTGCCGCGCGCGCCCCTTCGGCGCCCGCAGGTTGTCGACCTCCTTGAAGTTGGTCGACTCGATGATCAGCGTATTCCCTTCCCAGCGGCCGCGGGGGTCGCCCTCCCACAGGCCGATGCCGCCGGCGACGTGCGGTCCGCCGTCGATCGGGACGATGCGCGCGTTGTGGATCATCTCGCTGTGCATGACGACGTAGCCGGGTGTCTGGAGGATCAGCGTGCCGTTGTTGTACGCCGTCGGCATCATCATCCCGAGCACGCCGCGGGAGATGCAGCGGTCGCCGCCCTCCATGTTGGCGTAGGTGTCGTGCAGATGCTCGCGGATGTGGGTGGCGCGGGCGCGGCCGAGATCCGTCATGCCGGGCATCTTGCCGCTCCGCGGATCGGTGATCAGCGCCGGCCAGTCGCCGCCCTCCGGCTCCTGCCAGAACCAGTCGAACCAGTACAGGGCGTAGAAGCCCGGGTCGCCTTCCCGGAGCGTCTCGTTGGCCTTGATGGTGGCGTCGAAGCGCGCCTGCGCGAGCTCGCGCAGCTCCTCGGCCGTGAAGCTGTCGCGGCCCGCCAGCTCGTCGGGCAGCTCCAGCGGCGTGTGGTTCGCATCGGCGTTGTTCCACATGCCCTGGATGTCCGGCTGGCCGTCCGCGAGCCGCGCCGGGGCCCAGTCCTGTGCGCCGGCCGGCGGCGGCGCGAGCCACGCCGCCAGCACGGCGGCGGCGAGCAGACCCGCGGCGACCCGGAATCGATTCTGCATGGATTACCCCACTTTCGGCGGGTCGCTGTTGCGCGCACCTCGCCCTCATCCTTAAGGTATCGGGGGCTGGCCGTTCACGCAACAGTTTTCGGTGGCGGGAGGGACTGCGGTGGACACGCTGCGCGGCAAGCGGATTCTGATCACGGGGGCGAGCTCGGGCATCGGCCGCGCCACGGCTCTCGGGCTGGCGCGGCGCGGCGCGAGCCTGCTGCTGACGGGCCGGACGCCGGCGCGCTGCGACGAGGCGCTGGCGGCCGTGCGCGCGGCCGGCGCCGCCGAGGCGCGCATGTTCCGGACGGACTTCGCCAGCCTGGACGCCGTGCGGCAGCTCGCCGCCGACGTCCGCCGCGAGGCGCCGCGGCTCGACGTGCTGGTGAACAACGCGGCGGTGGTCGCCCGGCAGCGCACGCTCACCGCGGACGGCTACGAGACGACCTTCGCCGTCAACCACCTGAGCCCGTTCCTGCTGACCGGCCTGCTGCTGCCGCTGCTCGGGCGCGGGGCCCGCATCGTGAACGTGGCGTCGGCCGCCCACCACTGGGGCGCCGTCGACCTCGACGACCCGCACAACGAGCGGAACTACCGCGCGCTGCGCGCGTACGGCCAGTCCAAGACCGCGAACATCCTGTGGACCCTCGAGCTCGCGCGGCGGCTCGAGGGCAGCGGCGTGACGGCGAACAGCCTGCATCCGGGCGCGGTCCGCAGCAACCTGGGCGGCGGGCAGGGATTCGCGATGGACCTGCTGCGGCGGCTGGCCAGCCTGTTCATGAAGCCGACGGAGCAGGGGGCCGAGACGCCGATCCACCTGGCGGCCTCGCCTGCGGTCGAGGGCGTGTCCGGCCGCTACTTCGCCGACTGCCGCGAGCGGGAGCCGGCGCCGTACGCCACCGACGCCGCAATCGCGGCCCGGCTCTGGCAGCTCAGCGAGACGCTGACCGGCTTCCGCTACCCGGCCGCGTGAGGGGCGCGGGCCCGGCCCGCCCGACCGGTCAGTGCACGACGTCCGTCTCGAGGTAGTCCTCCAGCGGCTCGAGGTGCGGAATCTCCAGCGTGCGCACGGCCTGGATCGCCAGCGCGACCGCTTCGTCGGCGCTGCACGCCGTCGCCTCGGCCCGCAGGCGCCGGCGCGTCGCGCGCAGCAGCCGCAGGACCTGCGCCCGATCGAACCGTTGGCCTTCGCAGTGATCGCAGAAGCTCATGAGCGTGCCTCCGTCAGGAAGTCGCGCCGCGGCGGACTCCCCGGAGCCCGCGGTCGGGTTGCGAGTATATACTCCCCCCATTATGTCGCTTTTGTCCCGCGTCAGCAGCATTCCGGCCCGGGTCGTCGCGCTCGCGGCCAGCGGCTTCATCGCCGGCGGCGCGCCCCTGCAGGCCGAAGACTGGACGCAGTGGCGCGGCGCCGGCCGCCTGGGCGTGTGGCACGAGACGGGCATCGTCGAGCGGTTTCCGGCGGGCGGCCTGCAGGTGGCCTGGCGGGCTCCGGTCGGCGCCGGCTACGCCGGGCCGGCGGTGGCCGACGGGCGGGTCTTCGTGCTCGACTGGCGGGAGGATCCGGAATCGCGCACCCTGGACGGGACCGAGCGCGTCATGGCGCTCGACGAGCGGACGGGCGACGTGCTGTGGACCCACGAATGGCAGACGTCGTACCGCATGCTGATGGTGACCTACGCCATCGGCCCGCGCGCGACGCCGACCGTGGACGGCGACCGCGTCTACGTCGTGGGCGCCACCGGCCGGCTGTGGTGCCTGGACGCGGCGACGGGCGCCGTGATCTGGGAGCGGGACTACGTCGCCGAGTACGACACCAGCGTGCCGACGTGGGGCGTCGCCAGCGCGCCGCTGGTCGACGGCGAGCGCCTCGTCGCCATCGTGGGCGGCGAGCCCGACGCCCTGGTGGTCGCCTTCGACAAGCACACCGGCCGCGAGCTCTGGCGCGCCGTCGAGGTGGCCGGCGAGATGGGCTACGGCCAGCCGATCATCTACGAGGCGGGCGGGGCGCGGCAACTCATCATCTGGCACACCGGCGCGCTGACGTCGCTCGACCCGGTCAGCGGCGAGGTCTACTGGAGCGAGCCGTGGGAGGTCCGCTCGGGGCTGAGCGTCGCGACGCCGGTCAGGGACGGCAACTACCTGTTCGTCAGCCAGTTCTACCTGGGCTCGCTGATGATGCGCCTGCACACCGACCGGCCCGCCGCGACCCGGCTGTGGGCGGGCGCCAGCCGCAGCGAGCTCCCGGACGACACCGAGGGGCTGCACGCCCTGATCACCACCCCCATCGTCGAGGGCGACTACATCTACGGCGTCGACAGCTACGGCGAGCTGCGCGGCCTGAACGCGCGCACCGGGGAGCGGCTCTGGACGAGCGGCGAGATGACCGTGCAGAACCGCTGGGGCACCGCGTTCATGGTGCGGCACGGAGACCGCTACTTCGTCAACAACGAGGAGGGCGACCTCATCATCGCCCGCTTCACGCCGGAAGGCTACGTCGAGCTCGACCGGACGAAGCTGATCGAGCCGACCTCCACCGGCGGCCACACGCGCGCGCGGTGGACGCGCATCGTCAACTGGTCGCACCCCGCGTACGCCAACCGGCACATCTTCCAGCGCAACGACCGGGAGCTCGTCCGCGCGTCGCTCGCGGCGGCGGACTACTGACGCGCCCCAGGACCGGAGACGACGATGCCAGCCCCGCGCCTGCAAGCGATCGCGCTC
>CAYGCV010000345.1:0-3721 GCA_964348425.1 uncultured Vicinamibacteraceae bacterium
GCGCGCGGGCGCCGCGGCGCCCACGCGCCGCGGCACCCGCGCCGTGTCGATGACGTTCGACGGCTATGACACCGAGGGCTTCCACGACGAGATGTTCCAGGCGGACGGCTCGCCGCGGCCCGAGGCGCGCCTGCTCGTCGAGCGCATCGAGTCGCTGCCCGCCGGCGAGCTGATCCGGCGCCACCAGGCGGCGGAGCGGGCGCTGCTCAACACCGGGATCACCTTCACCGTCTACGGCGACGAGCAGGGTACCGAACGCATCCTCCCTTTCGACATCGTGCCGCGGATCGTGCCCGGGGAGGCCTGGGAGCCGATCGAGCGCGGCCTGAAGCAGCGCATCGAGGCGCTGAACCTGTTCATCGACGACGTCTACCACGATCGCAAGATCGTGCGCGACGCCGTGATTCCGGCGTCCGTGGTCGAGTCGTCGCAGGGCTTCCGGCCGCAGTGCGCCGGCCTCGAGCCGCCCGGCGGGGTGTGGTGCCACATCACGGGCACCGACCTCGTGCGCGACCGGGACGGGACGGTCTACGTACTCGAGGACAACCTGCGCTGCCCGTCGGGCGTGTCGTATCTGCTCGAGAACCGGGCCGTGATGCAGGAGACTTTCCCGGCCGTCTTCGAGGGGCTGGGCGTGCGGCCGGTCAACGACTACCCGAGCCGCCTGCTGCAGATGCTCGAGGACGTGGCGCCGCCGTCGCAGAGCCGGCCGAGCGTCGCCGTGCTCACGCCCGGCGTCTACAACGCGGCCTACTTCGAGCACTCGTTCCTGGCGCAGCAGATGGGGATCGAGCTGGTCGAGGGGCGCGATCTGGGCGTGGTGGACGACCGGCTGCAGATGCGCACGACCCGCGGCTTCGAGCCGGTCGACGTCCTCTACCGGCGTATCGACGACGACTTCCTGGACCCGACCTGCTTCCGGCCGGACTCGCTGCTCGGCGTGCCGGGCCTGATGGAGCTGTATCAGCGCGGGCGCGTCACGCTCGTGAACGCGCCCGGCACCGGGGTGGCCGACGACAAGGTCGTCTACGCCTACGTCCCGGACATGATCCGCTACTACCTCGATCAGGAGACGATCCTGCCCAACGTGCCGACCTGGCTCTGCTGGCGGGACGACGACCGGCGCTACGTCCTCGACCACCTGCCGGAGCTGGTGGTCAAGGCCGCCAACGAGGCGGGGGGCTACGGGATGCTGGTCGGTCCCGCGTCCACCCCGGGCGAGCGGCGCGAGTTCGCCGCGCGCATCGAGGCGGCGCCGCGCAACTACATCGCCCAGCCCACGCTGGCCCTGTCGCGCGTGCCGACACGCATCGCCGAGCGGTTCGAGGGCCGGCACGTCGACCTGCGCCCGTACATCCTGTACGGGCGGGAGATCTACGTGCTGCCCGGCGGCCTGACGCGGGTGGCGCTGCGCAAGGGGTCGCTCGTGGTCAACTCGTCGCAGGGGGGCGGGAGCAAGGACACCTGGGTGCTGGCATGCTGAGCCGCGTCGCCGCCTCCATCTACTGGATGAGCCGCTACATCGAGCGGGCCGAGAACGTGGCGCGCGTCGTCGGCGTGAACAATCAGCTCGTTCTCGACCTGCCCGGACAGGATGCCGAGCAGTGGGATCCGATGGTGAAGGTGACGGGCGACGAGGCGGACTTCCGGGCGCGCTACGGGGGGCCGACGCGGGCCAACGTCATCGACTTCCTCACGTTCGACGCCCTCTACCCGAACTCGATCGTCTCGTGCGTGACCACGGCCCGCGAGAACGCACGCTCGGTGCGCGAGATCCTCTCGTCGGAGCTGTGGGAGGAGATCAACCGCTTCTATCTCTTCCTGCGGCAGCCGGGCGCCCGCGAGCGGGCGCTGTGGGACGCGCACGCGTTCTTCCGCGAGGTGCGCCGCTCGTCACACATGATCGAGGGCACGAAGAACGAGACCATGGAGCACGGCGAGGCCTGGCACTTCAGCCAGATGGGCCGGCACATCGAGCGGGCGGACCAGACGACGCGCATCCTCGACCTGAAGTACTTCCTGCTGCTGCCGTCGGCGGCCGACGTGGGCAAGCCGATCGACGACCTGCAGTGGGGCGCCCTGCTGCGGTCGGCCAGCGGCCTCGAGGCGTACCGGCGCATGCACGGGCGCGTCGGCGCGCTGACCGTGGCGAGCTTCCTGCTCCTCAACCGCGAGTTCCCGCGCTCGGTGCAGCACTGCGCCGGCCGCGCGCAGGCATCGCTCCACGCCGTGACCGGCACGCCGGCGCGGCGCTTCGCCAACGCGGCGGAGCGGGAGCTGGGCCGGCTCGTCGCGGACCTCGACTATACTGATATCGGCGACGTGGTCAGCACCGGGCTGCACGACTTCGTCGACACGCTCCAGGAGAAGCTCAACCACGTCGGCAACGAGATAACGCGCACCTTCTTCGCGCCGTCCAGCGCGCACTGAGCGCGGCGCCGGCCACCGCGCGCACGCCATGACCTACTGCGTCGCGATGAACGTGGAAGAGGGCATCGTCGGGCTGTCCGACACCCTCATCATGTCGGGTCTCGAGAAGGCCACCCTGCGGAAGGTCAGCGTCTACTCGCCGCCGCACGGGACGTTCTTCGTCATGACGTCCGGCCTGCGATCGTTGCGGGACAAGACGCTCACCTACCTCGAGGAGGCGCTCGGCGAGCGCGACCAGCCGTTCGAGCGGCTGTACCAGGCGGTCAACCTGCTCGCGGAGCAGGTGCGCCGGGTGGCGCGGGAGGATCGCCGGGCCCTGGTCGAGAGCGGCATGGCGTTCAACATCCATGTGCTCATCGGCGGGCAGATGGAGCGCGACGCCGCGGCCAAGCTCTATCTGCTCTACCCGGAAGGCAACTGGGTGGACACGGAGAGCCTGACGCCGTATCACGTGATCGGATCGACGGGCTACGGCAAGCCGATCCTCGACCGGGCGCTCAAGGCCGAGGACTCGATGCGCCACGCCTTCAAGGTCGCGTGCCTGTCGTTCGACTCGACGCGGATCAGCGCGGCCGACGTCGACTTTCCCGTCGACGTGGTGCTGTACCGGCGCAACTCGTTCCGGATCGTCGAGCGCCGCTTCGAGAAGCAGGACTTCGAGCGGCTCTCGCGGTGGTGGGATGCGCGCGTCCGGCGGGCGATCGAGGAAACGCCGGGGGAGTGGTTCGATCGCGCCTACGACGAGCTGGATGCGGCGGCGTCGCCGAGCCCCCCCGTGCCGGCCTCCCCGTGACGATCAGCATCGAGCACCGCACGGCGTACACGTTCGCGGCGCCCGTCTTCCTCGAACCGCACCTCGTGCGGCTGCGGCCCCGGTCGGACGGGGCGGTCCGCCTGCTCGACTTCGCGCTGGAGATCGAGCCGCCGCCCGCGGTGCGCGCCGAGAATCTCGACCTCGACGGCAACGTGGTCACCCACGCGTGGTTCGAGGGGCTGACGACCGCGCTGCGGCTCTGTGCGCGCGCCCGGGTCGAGACGCTGCGCGCGGACCCGTTCCGCTTCCTGCCGGCCGAGTCGGAGCGGTCGCTGCCGTACGCCTATGCGCCGGATCGTGCGGCCGGGCTGCAGCAGTACCGCTCGGCTCCCGACGCCGCGCACCCGGCGGTGCGCGCGCTGGCGCTCGCCGCCGCGCGGGATGCCGAGCGCGACCAGGTGCTCTTCCCGCTCGAGCTGGCCCGGCGCCTGCACCGCGAGTGCGCGGTGCATGCGCGGCCGGAGGGGCCGCCGCGGC
>CAYGCV010000346.1:0-3642 GCA_964348425.1 uncultured Vicinamibacteraceae bacterium
GCCGGCTCCACGCAGTTCTCCTCCAGATGGGGCTGCGCCCCAAGCCCCCGGCGTCCGCTTGCGGGGACCGCTTCGCCCCGCGCCGCTCCCGCCGAGCCGCGCTGTGCGCGGCTTGCGGAGTCGGCGCCGTTCCACGGCGCAGACTCCTGGCCCGCCATCGTACGGCGCCGACTGCTATCCGAAGCGCCCGGTGACGTAGTCCTCGGTGATGCGCTGCGACGGGGCGGTGAAGATGCGGTCGGTGCGATCGTACTCCACGAGGCGGCCGAGCCAGAAGACCGCCGTGCGGTCCGAGATGCGCGCCGCCTGCTGCATGTTGTGGGTCACGATCACGATCGTATACGTGGACTTGAGCCGGTGGATCAGCTCCTCCAGGCGCTGCGTGCCGATCGGGTCGAGCGCGGCGGCCGGCTCGTCGAGCAGCAGGATCGCCGGGCGCACCGCCAGCGCCCGGGCGATGCACAGCCGCTGCTGCTGCCCGCCCGAGAGCGCGAGGGCCGGCGCCTCGAGGCGGTCCTTCACCTCGTCCCACAGGCCCGCGGCCTGCAGGCTGGCCTCCACGCGGGCCTCGAGCTCGCCGCGGCCGCCCGCCAGCCCGCCGACGCGCAGCCCGTAGGCCACGTTCGCGAAGACCGATTTCGGAAACGGGCTGGCCCTGCGGAAGATCATGCCGGCCCGGCGCCGAACGTCGGCCACGTCCACATCCGGGGCGTAGATGTCGTGGCCGTCGATCGCGACCCGCCCCTCGACCCGCGCGCCGGGGACGATGTCGATCATCCGGTTCAGCGTGCGCAGGAAGGTGCTCTTGCCGCAGCCGGACGGCCCCACCAGCGCCGTCACCTGCGCGGCGGGGACGTCCAGCGAGACGTCGTCGAGGGCCCGGGTCGCGCCGTAGCGGACGCTGAGGCCCCGCACCTCGACTTGCGGCGCGGCGGGCCGGGCCGCCGCCGGCTGCCCGCGGACGGAAACCGCGGACGGCGATGGCTGCGCGCGTGTCACCAGGATCCCGCAACCCTCCAGCGGTCCCGCATCCAGGCGGCCAGACCGCTCAGCAGCAGCACGAGCACCAGCAGCACCATGATAGCGGCTGCCGCGTGGCGAAGGAACTCGGACTCCGGCCGGGACAGCCAGTCGAAGATCCGCACGGGCAGCGCCGGCAGCGCCCCGTCGGCGCCGGCCGCCGGCGCGGGCAGCGATCCCAGCGCGCCGAGCGCGATCAGCGGCGCGGCCGCGCCGAGCGCGCGCGCGAGCGCGAGGAGCAGGCCCGCCAGCGTGCCCGGCAGCGCGGCCGGCAGCACCTGGTGCCGGATGGTCTGCCAGCGGGTGGCACCGAGGGCGCAGGACGCGTCGCGCAGCGCCAGCGGCACGGCCCGCAGCGCCGCGCGCGTCGACAGGATGACGGCCGGCAGGACGATCAGCGCGAGCGTCGCCGCGCCGGCGGCGAGGCTGTGGCCGAGCCCCAGGGCGCGGACGAACACGGCCAGGCCGAGCAGGCCGTAGACCACCGCCGGCACCCCGGCCAGGCTGGCGATGTTGATCTCGATGAGGCGCGTCAGCCGGTTCCGCGGCGCGTACTCCTCGAGGTAGACGGCCGCGCCGATGCCGATCGGGACCGCCAGGCAGCCGGCCAGCCCGACCAGCGACGCGCTCCCTAGCAGGGCGCGCGCCAGGCCGGGCGGCCAGCCCCGCGGCAGGCCGCCGCCGGGGTCGGCCGCCACGGCGGCGAGCAGCGCGGCGAGCGCCACCGCGCCGCCCAGCGCGACGGCCGGGCCGGCCGCGCGCAGCCGCCGGTCCGCCGCGCGGGCGTCCGGCCCCGGCCCGCTCACCGGGGCGCCTCCCCGCCGCGCCGGCGCAGCCGGTTGCCGATGAGGTTCAGCCCGAACGTGGCGGCGAAGAGCAGCAGCCCGACGGCGAAGATCGCCTGCCCGTCGACGGCGCCGGGCGCCGCCGCGCCGCGGGCGGCGTGCACGATGTACGCGGCCAGGGTCTCGACCGGCCCCAGCGGGTTCGCCGTCAGGCGCGCCTCCCCGCCCGCGGCGACCGCGACGATCATGGTCTCGCCGACGGCCCGCGCCGCGGCCAGGACGACGGCCGCCGCGATGCCGGCGCCGGCCGCCGGCAGCACGACCCGCAGCACCGCCTGCGCGCGGCTCGCGCCGAGGGCCCGGGCCGCCTCGCGCAGGTCGCGCGGCACGCCCTGCAGCGCATCCACCGTGAGCGCCGTCACCATGGGCAGGATCATGACGCCCGCGACAATCCCCGGGCTGAGCGCGTTCCCGTCCGCCAGTCCCGGCAGGACGCGCTGGAGCTGCGGCGTCACGAAACGCAGCGCGAAGTAGCCGTAGACGACGGTCGGGACGGCGGCCAGCAGCACGAGCAGGGGCGCGACCGCGCGCCGCACGGCGGCCGGGGCGTACTCGCTCAGGTAGACCGCGCCCAGGAGGCCGGCCGGCAGCGCCACCGCCAGAGCCGTCGCCGCCACCAGCAGCGTGCCCGCGGCGAGGGGCAGCAGCCCCGGCTGCCCGCCGGCGGCGGGCGCCCACGGGGCAGCGAGCAGGAGCTCGAGCGGCGGGACGCGGCGCAGGAGGTCCGCCGTCTCGAGCAGCAGGACCAGCAGCAGCGCACCGGTGACCAGCAGCGGCAGGCAGGCGCACGCCAGGAGCGCGCGCGCGATCCCGCGCTCGGGATCGATTGGGATGACGCGTCGCATCGCTGCAGGGCCCGAGAGAACCGGACCGGCTCATGATAGCAGCGATACGCGCCGCCCCCCGCCCGCGCCCTCGACCGGGGTACACTAGAAGGAACCGGGGGTGCTCATGCTGCGATTGTCGACGCGTCTGCCCGTTCCCTTCCTCGCCGCCGCGACCGCCGCGCTGGCGTCCGCCGCGCCGGCGGAGGCCCAGGTGGACGCGCTGGCCATCATCGACCGGGTCGACCGGCTGCTGCGCGGCGATTCGAGCCAGGGCGTGGCGACCATGGAGGTGGTGACCGAGCACTGGGAGCGCCAGATGACGATGGAGATCTGGTCGCTCGGCACCGACTACTCGCTGGTGCGCCTGCGCGCGCCGCAGCGCGAGGCCGGGACGGCCACGCTCAAGGCCGACGAAGACATCTGGAACTACCTGCCGAAGGTCGACCGCACCATCAAGATCCCGGCCTCGATGATGGGCGGGTCGTGGATGGGCTCGCACTTCACCAACGACGACCTGGTGAAGGAGACCCGCCTCATCGAGGACTACGACATCGAGCTCACGTTCGACGGCGACGACGCCGACGGCGTGGCGGTCTGGGAGTTCCGGCTCACGCCGAAGCCGGAGGCGGCCGTCGTGTGGGGGCACATCGACTACCGCATCCGACAGCGCGACGACATGCCGCTGTGGACGAGGTTCTACGACGAGGACGGCGAGCTGGCGCGGACCATGGAGCACGGGGAGTTCACCGAGTTCGGCGGCCGCCTCGTGCCCGCGGTCATGGACATGTTCCCGGCGGACAAGCCCGGCGAGCGGACGACCGTCCGCTACGAGGAGCTGGAGTTCGACGTCGACCTCGAGCGTTCCTTCTTCTCGCTCCGCAACCTGCAGCGCAGCCGCTAGTGTGCCGTCCCGGAAATGCGCATTGCAATACGCGCCACCTTGTCGATGA
>CAYGCV010000347.1:0-3628 GCA_964348425.1 uncultured Vicinamibacteraceae bacterium
AAGTTTCTCGCCATCCTGCCGCGGGCCAACCCGCTGCTGGCGGCGATCTGGTGGGCCGTCCTGGTCCTGCGCAGCCTGCTGCCGGCCCTGTTCGCCGTTGCGATGGGGCTGCTCGTCGGCGCCGTCGAGGCCGGCGGCGGCCTGGGCTGGCCGCTCGCCGGCGTCGGCACCGTGTTCGTCCTCCTGCAGGTGCTCCCGCCGCTGCACCTCGCCGCCGGCGCCAACCTGGGGAGCTCGGCGGCGGCCTGGCTCTACGACGAGCTGACGGTGTCCTGCGTGGAGCCGCGCGGCATCGGGCACCTGGAGGACCCGGAGCTCGCCGGCGACCTGACCATGGCGCGGGACTTCGACCTCGGCATCAGCGGGCCGCCCCTGGCGATCTCGATGGACTTCATCGCGGCCGGACTGGTGGAGCTGCTGGCCGGGCTGGCCGCCGCGGCCATCCTGTTCGCCTACGCCTGGTGGGCGCCGCTGCTGCTCGGCGGCGCCTGGCTCGCCACGCACTGGCTGCTGCGCGAGAGCGGGGTCTGGAAGGACCGGCAGACCGACGCGGTGCGCGAGGCGCAGCGGCACGCCGACTACGCGTACCGGCTGGCGGTGGACGCGCCGGCCGCCAGGGAGGTACGGCTGTTCGGCCTCGGCGACTGGATCATCGAGCGCTTCCGGCGTCACCGGCGCCGGCTCCACGACCTGCGCTGGGAAGCGACGAAGCTGCGCGAACGCCCGGTGGCGGCCAGCCTGGTCGTGGTGCTGGCCGCCAACGTCATCGTGTTCTGGTCGCTGGCCGCCGACGTCAGCGCCGGCGCGCTGCCGCTCGACCGCCTGGTGATGTTCGCCGGCGCCGCCATCGGCGCCAGCACGATCGCCTTCGGCGGGTTGTCCTGGGCCCTCGACGGCGCGGGAGCGCCGACTGCCGCGGTGCTGCGGCTGCGCGAGGCGATGGCGCCGCGCGGCGCGCTGACCCGCGGCTCGACGCCGGCCGCCGGCCTCCCGGCGCGCGAGATTCGCTTCTCCGGCGTCCGCTTCGCCTATCCCTCCCGGCCGGACACGCCGGTGCTGGACGGCTTCGATCTCGCGATTCCGGCCGGCTCGTCGCTCGCGATCGTCGGCCAGAACGGGGCCGGCAAGACGACGCTCGCCAAGCTGCTGTGCCGCCTGTACGAGCCGCAGGCAGGCGCCATCGAGGCGGACGGCGTCGACCTGCGCGAGCTGGACGTCGACGCCTGGCGCGAACGGATCACCGCCGTGTTCCAGGACTTCGCGCGCTTCGAGCTGCCGCTCGCCGACAACGTGGCGCCGGCCGGCGCGCCCGAGGCCGTCGTCCGCGAGGCGCTGGCGCAGGCAGGCGCGTCCGGCCTGGCCGGGCTGGACACCGTCCTCGCGCGCGGCTACGACGGCGGGACCGAGCTGTCCGGCGGCCAGTGGCAGCGGGTGGCCCTGGCCCGGGCGCTCGCCGCGGTGCGGCAGGGTGCGGGCATCGTCCTGCTCGACGAGCCCACCGCGCAGCTCGACGTGCGGGGCGAGGCGGAGATCTTCGAGCGCATCCTGCAGGCGACCCGCGACGCGACGACCATCCTGATCTCGCACCGCTTCTCCACCGTCCGCCACGCGGACCGGATCTGCGTGCTGGAGCACGGACGGGTCGTCGAGCTGGGCACCCACGCCGAGCTCATGGCGCTGGGCGGGCGCTACCGGACGATGTTCGACCTGCAGGCGCAGCGCTTCGCGGAAGAGGAGGAGGCGGGGCTCGATGTCCTCGACTGACCCGACGCGCGCCGGCGGCGACGACCTGCCCGCGGCGCTGCCTTCGATGTGGCGGGCGCTGCGCCGCGGCTTCGACGCGGAGCCGGCGCTGTTGACCGTCGCCTTCACGCTGGCCCTGCTGGCCGCCCTGCCCGACGCGCTGCTGGCGGTCTGGTTGAAGCTGCTGGCCGACGGGCTGCTCGGCGACGACGCGACCCTCGTCCTGATTGCCGCGGGGGGCCTCGCCGTCTCGGCAACCCTGACCTGGGTGCTGCGCGTGGCCAGCAACCGCACCCAGCGCCGCTTCCGCGACCGGGTCACCATCGCCCTGGAATCCCATGTCGCCGCGCTGCAGGCCGGCGTCGCCACGGTCGAGCACCACGAGCGGCCGGCGTTTCTCGACCGGCTCGCGGTGCTCCGCAACCACGTGTTCGTTCTCGACCACATGTACATGTCGCTGTTCACCACCGGCGGCTGGATGCTGCGCCTGGCGGTGACCATCGGCCTGCTGGTGTCGATCCACCCCGCGCTGGCCCTGCTCGCCCTGTGCGCGCTGCCGACGGTGGCGACCGCCTCCTGGCGGCCGGCGGTGGAGCGCGCCGCCGAGCAGCGGGGCGCGCAGGCCCAGCGTCTGGCGCGGCACCTGTTCGACGCCGCCACGACCGCCGCGCCCGGCAAGGACGTCCGCGTCGCCGGCATCGGCCCGCGCCTGGTGCGCGACCGGCGCCGCGCCTGGGAGCGCTGGTACGGCCCGGTGGCGGCGGCGCGCTGGGCCAGCGCCGGCTGGCACACCCTCGGCTGGAGCGTCTTCGGCGCCGGCTTCGTCGGCGCGGTCGTCTTCGTCGCCTCCGGGCTGCGCGCGTCGCCGGGCGAGGTCCTCCTGCTGCTCGCCGCCGGCTCGCGCCTGGCCGGCTACGTCAGCGCCACGGTGGGCGAGATCGGCTTCCTGCGCGGCATCTGGCTCGACGGCTCGCGGCGCATCGCGTGGCTCGAGGACTACGCGGCGGCGCAGGCCGAGCGCGCCGACCGGCCGGCCCCGGCGTCCATCGCGCGCGGCATCACGCTGGAGAACGTGTCGTTCGCCTACCCGGGCACCGACCGCCTGGTGCTGGACAGCGTCGACCTCAGCCTCCCGGCCGGCGCCGTCGTGGCCCTCGTCGGCGAGAACGGGGCGGGCAAGACCACGCTGGTCAAGCTGCTGGGGAAGATGTACGAGCCAAGCGCCGGCCGCATCCTCGTCGACGGCGAGGACCTCGCGCGGATGCCGGCGGCCGAGTGGCGGGCGCGCCTCGCCGGTGCGTTCCAGGACTTCTTCCGCTTCGAGCTGCCGGCGCAGCGGACGGTCGGGGTCGGCGACGTCGCGCGCCTCGACGAGCGCCCGGCGGCGGAGACCGCGATCGGCCGGGCCGGGGCCGAGGACGTCGTCGACACGCTGGCCGCTGGCCTCGACACCCAGCTCGGTTCGACCTGGCCGAACGGCGTGGAGGTGAGCGTCGGGCAGTGGCAGAAGCTGGCTCTCGCCCGCGGCTTCATGCGCGACGAGCCGCTGCTGCTCGTGCTCGACGAGCCGACCGCCGCCCTCGACGCGGAGACGGAGCACGCGCTCTTCGAGCGCTACGCGAGCGCCGCGCGCGGCAACGGACACGGCGCCCCGCCGCCCGGCGGCCGCATCACCCTGCTGGTCTCGCACCGGTTCAGCACCGTGCGCATGGCGGACCTCATCGTGGTCCTCGACGGCGCCCGCGTCGTGGAGACGGGCAGCCACGAGGCGTTGCTGGCGGCGGGGGGACACTACGCGGAGCTGTACGAGATCCAGGCCGCGGCGTATCGCTAGTGTCCTGACCCGCAAATAGCCATTATAATGGGCGGTCTTCAAGCAAGGGAG
>CAYGCV010000348.1:0-3625 GCA_964348425.1 uncultured Vicinamibacteraceae bacterium
GACTTCGCCATCGTCGGCGCCACCAGCCTGTTCACGACGGTCGAGGACCTCGCCCACTGGAACCGCAATTTCACCAGCGGCGAGGTCGGCGGGCGCGACGTGCTGCGGCAGCTTCAGGCGCACGGCGTGCTCGACGACGGCGCGCGTCTCTCGTACGCGTTCGGGCTCGCGCACGGGACGCACCGCGGTCGGCCCACGATCGGTCACGGCGGCACGGACGCCGGCTACCGCAGCGAGTTCCTGCGCTTTCCCGACGAGGACCTCGCGGTCGCGGTGCTGTGCAACACGGACATGGCCGGCCCGGGACGTCTGGCGCGCGACATCGCCGACGTCTTCCTGCCGCCGCCCCCGAGCGTGGCCCTCGCGGTGCCGGAGGCGGGCCGGCGGTCGGCGCCGCGGCGTCCCCGCGCGCCGGCGCCCGGGCGCAGCGCGGCGGACGGCCCGCCGGCCGATCCGGCCAGCCTGGCCGGCTACTACCGGCGGCCCGGGAACGACGTGCCGTTGCGGGTCATCGCCCGCGGCGACGATCTGGCCCTGCTGGCGGGCGGCGTGGAGCAGCGCCTGCGCCCGGCGGGCGGCGGGCGGTACCGTCTGGCGGGGACGACCGAGGTGACGTTCACCCCCGGCGGCGGCGGCCGTCCGGCGACGCTCCGCGTCGGCGGCCCGCCGCGGCCCGTCTACAGCCGCGCGCTGCCCGTCCGCCCTTCGGCGGACGCGCTCGCGGCCTACGCCGGGTCGTACTACAGCGACGACCTCGCCGTGGAGTACACCTTCCGGGTGGAAGCCGGCCGGCTCGTCCTCCGGAACCGCAAGCTGGGCCGCATACCGCTGGCGCCGACGTTCGCCGACGGCTTCTACGGCCGGGCCTGGTACTTCACGTTCCGCCGCGACGACGCGGGCGCGGTCTCCGGCTTCACGGTGAGCACCTCGCGGGCCTGGAACATCGCCTTCCGGAAACGCGGCTACGAGTCTGCGCCGTAGAAGGGCGCCGACAACTATCAACCAAGCGAGGGTGTCATGAAGATCGCCACGTTTCTCACCACCGTTGCCGCCGCGGCCGGCCTGCTGCTGGCCGGCAGCGTGCGGGACGCCGGCGCCCAGCCGGCCGGGTCCGGCCAGGGTTTCAGCGCCGCCGAGTTCGACTACGGGACGCGCTTCGAGCTGCCGGACGGGCAGGCGCCGGAGATCTGGAACCCGGCCAAGCGCAAGCTCGTCGCCGGCGGCCCCATGATCGGCGGCACGGTGCGGGCCGTCGATCCGCGGACGTACTGCGCCATGGCCGGGGCCGGGTACGACTTCGTCTGGGTGGAGATGCAGCACGAGGCGATCTCCTGGGAGCAGGTGGCGCGCATGTGGCGCACCTGCCCGGGACCGGCGGCGCCCGGCGCGCGCGTCGCCTACGCCGACGAGCGCGAGATCCAGCATGCCACGGACATGGGCGCCCTGGTCGTCGTGGTGCCGACCGTCGACAGCGTCGAGGAGGCGCAGGCCGCGGTCGACTGGACCTACTTCCCGCCGCTCGGGCGGCGCAGCTTCGGCGGGGGCCAGGGGCCGCGCGAGATGTGGACCGGCGTGCCCGGCGGCTATCGCCAGACCTGGAACGACAACGTCGTGCTGATCCTGATGATCGAAACGCTCGAGGGTGTGGAGAGCGCCCGCGAGATTGCCCGCATACCCGGCGTCACGGCGCTGTTCGCGGCCAGCGGCGACCTGGGCAACTTCTCCGGCTTCGGCGAGGGTGACCCGGAGTACGAGGCGCTGATCACCGAGGTGGCCTCGGCGGCCGTCGATGCCGGCATCCACGCCTGCGCGCCGCTGCGCTGGGCGAACCGGCCGTCGTTCACCTGCTTCCAGGCCGCCACCGAGACGGCCAACATCCTGCGCGGCGCCCAGGCCGAGATCCAGCAGGCGGAGCAGCGCTACGCCAGCACCGGGGGCGGGGTCCCAGCAGCCAACTCCGGAACCGCCGCGCTACTGGCCGAGCTGACGGCGCAGTGCGGCGCCATCACTTACGAGGCCGACTGCTACGCCGCCGTCGAGAGTGCCGCCGCCGGCGTGCGGGACGCCGCGGAGGTGGAGCGGATGCAGGTCGTCCGGCGCATTCGCGAGATCATGGGCGCGAACCCCAACCAGGCCGCCCGCATCGGCGAGATCGCCGCCGGCGCGGGGCTGGCGGTTGACGCGCCCTGACGTACGGCGTCGGGTCGGCGCGGGCCTCAGTGAGAGTCCCGGCTTCGGGCGGTCGGCGATTTGTGTTCGAGGCGGCCACTCAGTGCGAGGCCTCCAGCATCTTCTTCAACCGCGTGTAGACCTCGCGCCGGTGGCCGACGGCGACGACCAGAATCTCGATGCGGGATTCGATGAGGCGGTAGACGATCCGGTAGTCTCCGGTGCGCCAGGAGCGCAGTCCCTTGAGGGCGAGCTGCAGCGGCTTGCCGCGTTCGGGATCCGCACGGAGCTTCAGCAGGGCAGCGAGCATGCGCCGGCGGACGGCGGGATCGAGCCTCTTGATGGCGCGGGCGGCGCTAGTCGCGTAGACGAGGGTCCACGTCATCCCAGACGTCCTCGTGCTTCAGCACCTCGCCCGCTTCCGTTTCCGCCAGGCCCTGCTCGATCGATTTCGCCAGATCCTGGTCCGCCAGGATCTCCAGCGTCTCGATCAGGCCTTCGTAGTCGGTCAACGCGAGCAGCACGCCCACGGGACGTCCGGAACGCGTGATGACCACCTCTTCGCCGAGCGCCTCGACGTCCGCGAGGAGCTTCGCGAGATGGGTCTTGGCCTGTGACAGCGGAACAGTGGTCATGGCGTCTCTCCAGACCAGATTATAGGCCTCTACTCTGGTCCCTTCAATGGAAGTCCCGGCTGCCGGCCGTCGGCGGTCGGCTCGGGATCTCCGGCGTCCAGAGCTCGTCGGCGACGAGGTGGACGACGCCCGACTGTGACTGCAGCCTGCCGGTCACGCCGAGGAAGGACGCCGTCCGCGCCAGCACGGCGTGGTCGTCGAACACGCGGTTCCAGATGACGACGTTCACGAAGCCGGTCTCGTCCTCGAGCGTCATGAAGGTCACGCCCGACGCGGTGCCGGGCCGCTGGCGGCAGATCACGAGGCCGGCGTAGCGCACCTGGCGGCCGTCCGGCAGCCCCGCGACGGTGCGGGCGTCCGGCAGCTCCTGCGCCGCCAGGGCCGCGCGCAGCGGGGCCAGCGGGTGGCCGTGCGTGCTGTGCCCGCTGAAGCGGTAGTCCCAGTCGATGGTCTGGAACTCGTCGAGCGGGGCGAACTCGGGCCGCGGCTCCGACGGGACGATCGGCAGCGCGGCGGCGGGCGTCTTGCCGAGCCCGTGCGCCTCCCACAGCGCGGCCCGCCGCCGGCCCTCGAACGGCGCGAGCGCGCCCGCCTCGGCCAGCCGCCGCAGGATGCGCTCGTCGAGCCGCGTGCGGCGGGTGAAGTCCGCCAGCGAGGCGAACGGCCGCTCCGCGCGGGCCACCGCGATGCGCGGCCAGTCCCGGTCCTCGGAGAAGCTCTTCACATACCGCAGCCCCATGCGCACGGAGACCCGGGAACGGCGATGCATCCCGCGCAGCGGCGTTGCTCCTCGGCCACGGACTGCCTGTCCGCTCCCTCGT
>CAYGCV010000349.1:0-3619 GCA_964348425.1 uncultured Vicinamibacteraceae bacterium
GTGTATGTGTTGTTCGTCGGGTGGGTGTGTGGGCTGGCGGGTGCGGCGGGCGGGGTGCTGGGGGCGTGGGGGAGCGGCCGGCGGGGAGGGCGGGCCGGTCGCGCGAACGACCTGCTGGAGGATCGGCGCGAGGCGCTCCTGGAGCGGCGGCACGAGAATCCCGACAGCCGGCTGCTGCTCGACATCCTCGCCCCCGCCTCGACGAGTCCCGCTCCTCGCCGGCCCGCGTACTTCTACGCCCAGATCGACGGGGACGACGAGGACTGGTTCTCGATCGAGATCGAGCCGCGCGCGCGGGAAGAGGTCTCGGTCTCCCGCCTGCGCCGGCGCGACCGGCGCAACTACCGGAACACGTGGCTGGGGTTTCACGCCCTGGCCGAGTTCGGCGCGGACGTCGCCGCGCAGGCCCTGCGCGGCTTTCCGCGCGACCCGGCGGTCGAGGGCGGCCTCGGCGACGAGGACGATGACGACGACTGGGACGCCCGCGACCTCGGCCTGCTGCCGCGCACGCTCGTGCCCGACCGCGAAGGGTGGACGCAGCGGGTTGCCGTGCCGCGCATCGACGTCGACCTGGCCCTGGAGGGCGACGGCGACGCGACGGCCAGCGCCGCGCTGCTGATCGAGCCGCTCGAGCCGCTGGCGGCGTTCCGGATCCGCATCTCGCGGGTCCTCGAGGTAACGGACGTGCGCTGGCGGACCACCCTGCCGGCCGGCGCCGGGAACGTCCGGGAGGGCCGCCTGCTGGGCGCCGCGCCGCCGGACAGCGAGACCGCGGCGCCGCCCGCGGAGCCGCCCGAGCCGTCGGAGCCGGCAGCCCTCAGCGGCGAGCGGCTGCACTACGTCCAGGAGACCCACGACCGGTTTCTCGGCGACGACTTCTACGAGCCGTGGGTGACGATCGCGCTGCCGCGCCCGGTGGCGCCCGGCGAGCGCTTCGTCCTCGAGATCGCCTACGAGGGGGAGCTCGTCGAGCGCCTCCGCACGGCGCGCGGCTACCTGCTCAAGGACACCGTGCACTGGATCCCGATGCATCTCGACAACCGGCGCAGCCTCCTGCACCTGACCTACCGCATCCCGGAGGGCCTGCAGATCGCCAGCGGCATGACGCGGGTGGACGAGCGCGTCGTCGACGGCACACGGATCGCGGAGTGGGTGTCGGACGAGCCGATCCGTGGCATGGCGTTCAGCCTCGGCCGCTTCGACGTCACCGCCGTCGACGAGCCCGGCCGCCTGCCGATCACGGTCTACGAGAACCGCAACGAGACCGGGTTCGCGCCCGGCAACCTGCAGAAGACGATCGAGGACCTGGAGGGCTCGATCCGGTTCTACACGGAGTACTTCGGCCCCTATCCGTACCGCGCCCTGAACGCCACGGAGATCGTCACCTATACGGGCCAGGCGTTCCCGGGGCTCGTCCTGCTCTCGTTCCAGGCGTTCGGCCGCCTCAACACCGGGGTCGCCGAGCATTTCCGGGCCCACGAGGTCGCGCACCAGTGGTGGGGCGCCGCGGTCCACTGGGAGGACTACCGCGACCAGTGGATCTCCGAGGGGTTCTCCCACTACGCCGCCGCGCTGTACGTGCTCACTGCCCTGGATGACCCGGACCAGTTCCAGGACATCCTCGACGCCTGGCGGCTCGACGTGCTCGGCGAGGTGAACGTGGGCCAGGGCACCGGCCTCGTGCACTTCGGCGTCCGGCCGGAGGTCATCCGGCGCAGCGACGGGCACGAGTCCGGTCCGGTCGTGGCGGGCTACCGCCTGAACTCGAGCGAGACGCCGGTCGACTACCAGTTGCTGGCGTACGAGAAGGGCGCGTTCATCCTGCACATGCTGCGGATGATGCTGGCCGACCTCGAGACCGGCGACGACACGCGCTTCCGGAACCTGATGCGCCGCTTCGTCAGCGACCACCGCCAGCAGCCGGCCAGCACGCGGTCATTCGAGACGGCCGTCACGCGGGCGTTCGGCGAGCCGATGGACTGGTTCTTCGACCAGTGGGTCTACGGCGTGGACGTGCCGACCTACCGCCCCGATCTGCGCACGACCCGCCTGCTCGACCGGCCGTCCCCGTACGTCCTGCACGGCACCATCCGCCAGGAGGACGTGCCGGACACGTTCCGGATGCCGGTCCCCATCCGGGTGGAGTTCGCCGGGCGGGCGCCCGCGGTCTACCGCGTCCTGGTCGACGCGGAGACCGTCGACGTGGAGATCCCGCTGCCGGCCGAGCCGACCGACGTGGAGTTCAACTGGCGCCACGCGGTGCTCGCCCACGTCCGGTAGGCCTGGACACGGTGGCCTCCGAGCGCATCGTGATCGTCGGCGGCGGGGTCGTCGGGTCGAGCATCGCCTGGCACCTGCGGGCGGGCGGCTGCCGCGCCGAGGTCACGGTCGTCGAGCGCGACCCGACCTACCGGCGCGCCTCCTCGTTTCTGGCCATGGGCGGCATCCGGCAGCAGTTCAGCTCCGCCGCGAACATCCGGCTCGCCCAGCACAGCGTGCGGTTCTATCAGCGCTTCGACGCCGCCATGCAGGTGCCGGGCCATCGGCCGCGGGCCTGGTTCCGGCAGCGCGGCTACCTGTTCCTGGCGGACGACGCGACGGCGGAGCGGTTCGAGCAGCGCTACGCGCGCCAGCGGGCCCTCGGGGCGCGCGTCGAACGCCTGGACGTCGCCGCCGTCCGCGCCCTGGTGCCCGACCTCGCCCTCGACGACATCCGCTTCGGCCTCTTCGGGCCCGACGACGGCTACGCCGACCCGCGCGAGGTGCTGGCGGGCTTCCGGCACGCGGCGGCGGCGGCCGGCGCGACGTACGTCGCCGGCGAGGTCACCCGCCTGCGGACCGCCGGCGACCGCGTCCAGGGCGTGACGCTCGACGACGGCGCAACGCTCGACGCCCGCGCGGTGGTGAACGCCGCCGGCCCCTTCGCGGCGCGGCTCGCGGCGCTGGCCGACCTCGACCTGCCCGTGACGCCGGTCCGGCAACACCTCTTCCGTTGCGCGCTGCCGCGCCGCTGGCCCCACCGCTTCCCGGTGGTGGTCGATCCCGGCGGCGTCCACTGGCGCCACGACGATCCGCTCGATCCCGGCGATCCCGATCGGATCATCGTGGCCCGCACGCGGCACGACGAGCCGCCCGGCGAGAACTTCGCGTGCGACCGCGAGCGCTGGACGACCGACTTCCGGCCGCCGCTCGTCGCGCGGCTGCCGGCCTTCGCGGCCGCCGAGCTCGTCGAGGGCTGGGCCGGCCTGTACGAGATGACGCCGGACCACAACCCGCTCCTGGGCGAGCACCCCGAGCTCGCCGGGTTCTACCTGGCCAACGGCTTCAGCGGCCACGGGCTGATGCTGGCGCCCGCGACCGGGGCGGCCCTCGCCGAGCTGCTCACGACCGGCGCCTCGGCGCGCCTCGACATCAGCGCCTTCGACCCCCGGCGCTTCGCCCGCGGCGAGCCGTTCCACGACGACGCGCTGATCTGAAAGCGGAGCCGCAGGCGACCCTGCGTAGACGTCGCGGAGGCCGAGTCCGCCCTGTCGGCGCTCCGCACCAAAGCCGCCACAACTCCTCCTGTATTCATTTACCGGGTGAATCGCCAATGAACACGGGCTGAGAATGGACTTGG
>CAYGCV010000350.1:0-3362 GCA_964348425.1 uncultured Vicinamibacteraceae bacterium
GGTCCCCGCAAGCGGACGCCGGGGGCTCGGGGCGCAGCCCCGTCTGATGGAAGCTGGACGCATGAACGCTCTCGCCGCCCGGGTGCGCGCGCGCGTGGCGGACCTGGACTCGCAAGGGCTGCTCCGGACGCTGCGGCCCCCGGCCGGCATCGACCTCTCCTCCAACGACTACCTGGGCCTGGCGAGCCACCCGCGCCTGGCGGCCCGCCTGGCCGCGGCGGTCGGGCAGGACGGCTGCGGCAGCACCGGCTCGCGGCTGCTGCGTGGCCACCGGGAGCGGTTCGCGGCCATCGAGCAGCGCTTCGCCGCGTTCAAGGGCACCGAGCGCAGCCTGTACTTCTCGAGCGGCTATCTGGCCAACCTCGCGGTGCTCGCGACGTTGCCGGAAGCCGGGGACGTCATCTACTCGGACGAGCGCAACCACGCGAGCATCATCGACGGGATCCGGCTGTCGCGGGCCGCGCGGGTCATCGTGCCCCACGGCGACGTCGGGGCGCTCGAGCGCCGGCTGGCCGCGCACGACGCGCCCGGCCAGCGGTTCGTGGTGATCGAATCGCTGTTCAGCATGGACGGAGACATCGCGCCGCTCGCCGACTACGCAGTCGTCTGCCGGCGCCACGGCGCGCTGCTGCTGGTGGACGAGGCGCACGCCGTTGGGATCTACGGACCGGGCGGCAGCGGGCTCGTCCGGGACCGCGGCATCGATGACGACGTGCTCGTGTCGATCAACACCGCCGGCAAGGCGCTGGGCGTCGCCGGCGCGTTCGTGGCGGGGCCGGCCTGGGCCGTCGACTACCTGCAGCAGAGGGCGCGGCCGTTCGTGTTCTCGACGGCGCCGCCGCCCGCCCTGGCCGCGGCGCTCGACGCGGCGCTGGACGTGCTGGCGGCCGAGCCCGAGCGCCGCGCGACGCTCCGCGCCCGCGTCCGCTACCTCCGCGCGCGGCTCGTGCGGGCCGGCCTCGCGCGCGCCGCCGGCACCTCGCAGATCGTGCCGATCGTCGTGGGCGCGAACGCGGCGGCGGTCGCGCTGGCGGCGGGCTTGCAGCGGCGGGGCTTCGACGTGCGCGCCATCCGGCCGCCGACCGTGCCTTCCGGCACGGCCCGCCTGCGCGTCGCGGTGAACGCGCAGCTCTCCGAGGACGACCTCGAGCGGTTCGTCGCCGCCCTCGCGCAGGGCCTGAAGGAGATCGAGCCGTGCGCCGCGGCCTGTTCGTGACCGGCACCGACACGGGCGTGGGCAAGACCGTCGTCTCGGCGGCCCTGCTGCACCGCTACGGCGGCGGGGCGGCGCCGCTGCGTTACTGGAAGCCGATCCAGACCGGCACGCGGCTCGACGACGACACGGCCGAGGTGCGGCGGCTGACCGCGGGCGTCGGCGTCGAGATCGTCGACGACGGCGTCCGGCTCGCCGAGCCGGTGTCGCCGCATCTGGCCGCCGCGCTGGCTGGCACCGAGATCGACCTGGCTCCGCTGGTTGCGCGCCGCGCCGGGGGGGCGGCCGCGGGCGCCTGGATCGTCGAGGGCGCCGGCGGCGTGCTCGTGCCGATCAACCGCTCGAGCCTGATGGTCGACCTGCTGGGCGCGCTGGGGCTGGCCGCGCTGGTCGTGGCGCGCAGCTCGCTGGGAACGATCAACCACACCCTGCTCACGCTGGCGTGCCTGCGCGGCCGGTCGGTGCCGGTGGCAGGCGTGGTGATGGTCGGCGAGCCGGACCGCCACAACCGGGCCGCCATCGAGGACTACGGACGAGTCGTCGTCGTGGGCGAGATGCCGCGCTTCGAGCGCGTGTCGGCGGTGGCCCTGGCGGGCTGGGCGCCGCGCGGCCTCGATCCGGACGCGCGGCTCGGGGAGTGGCTCGAATGACCTCGCGCGAGAATCTCGCGGCGCGCGACCAGGCGTGCCTGTGGCATCCGTACACGCAGATGCTGAACGAGCCGCCGCCCCTGGAGGTGGTGCGCGGCGCGGGCGTGTATCTCTACACCGCCGACGGGCGGCGGGTGCTCGACGGCGTCTCGTCGTGGTGGGTCAACGTTCACGGGCACGCCCATCCGGTGCTGAACGCGGCGCTGGCCCGGCAGGCGGGCGAGCTCGAGCACGTCATCTTCGCCGGCTGCACGCACCCGCCGGCGGTGGAGCTGGCCGAGCGGCTGGTGGCGCTGCTGCCCGGCGGTCTCACGCGCGTCTTCTACTCCGACAACGGCTCGACCGCGGTCGAGGTGGCGCTCAAGCTGGCCTGGCAGTACTGGCAGAACCGGGGCGAGCCGGCGCGGCGGACGTTCGTGGCGCTCGATCACGCCTATCACGGCGACACGGTCGGCGCGATGTCGGTGAGCGCCGCCTCCAGCTTCACCGCGCCGTTCGGGCCGCTGCTGTTTCCGGTGGTGCGGGTCGACGACCCCTACTGCTACCGCTGCCCGCTCGGGCTCGACCGCAAGCGCTGCCGGATCGACTGCCTGGCGGGCCTGGAGGCGCGTCTCGCGGAGCTGGGGTCGCGGGCGGCCGGCGTGCTCGTCGAGCCCATGCTGCAGGGAGTGGGCGGCATGATCGTCTGGCCGCGGGAGTTCCTGGCCGGCGTCCGTTCGCTCTGCGACCGGTACGGCACGCTCATGATCGCCGACGAGGTGCTGACGGGCTTCGGGCGGACCGGCCGCATGTTCGCCTGCGAGCACGCGCGGGTCGCACCCGACATCATCTGCCTGTCCAAGGGGCTGACCGCGGGCTACCTGCCGCTCGCGGCAACCGTTGCCAGCGAGGCGATCTACGAGGCGTTCCTGAGCGAGGACCGCCGCCTGGCGTTCTTCCACGGGCACTCCTACACGGCCAACCCGCTGGCCTGCGCCGTCGGCGTGGCGAGCCTCGACCTGTTCCGGGACGAGCGCGTGCTCGAGCGGATCGGGAGGCTCGAGGCGCAGCTCCGCGCCGGGCTCGAGCCGCTGCGGAGCCTCCCGCACGTGGGCGACGTCCGCGTCATCGGGGGCGTGGGAGCGGTCGAGCTGACGATGGCTGGCGAGTCCGAAGAGGCTGGGGAGGACGGCGCGGACGGCGGCTACTTCGATCGCATCGGGCCGCGGCTGGCGGACGCGTTCCTGCGCCGGGGCCTGTTGCTGCGGCCGCTCGGCAACGTGCTCTACTTCATGCCGCCCTACGTCATCTCCGACGCCGAGGCGGCCTGGGCGCTCGACACGATCGGCACGGTGCTCGCCGACCTGGACGCGCTGTGAGGGGGCGCCCGTGCTTCCTTGTGGGCGCCCGGGCGGTGCTTCAATCAGACGGGGCTGCGCCCCGGACCCCCGGCGTCCGCTTGCGGGGGGGCCCCTTCGCCCCGCGCCGCTCCCGCCGAGGCGCGCTGTGCGCGCCTTGCG
>CAYGCV010000351.1:0-3340 GCA_964348425.1 uncultured Vicinamibacteraceae bacterium
CAGCTGCTCGGCTCTCAGACGGACCTGACACGCGTCGTCAGCTTCCTCGTGAGCCGCGAGTACAGCGGCCGCACGTATCCCGAGATTGGGGTCCCGGAGGCGCACCACCCGACCTCGCACCACCAGGACGACCCCGACAAGCTGGCCAAGCTGGCCCGCATCAACACCTACCACACGACCCTGCTCGCCTACTACCTGGATCGCCTGCGGTCGACGCCCGACGGCGACGGCACGCTCCTGGATCACCTGGCCCTGATCTACGGCGGCGGCCTGAGCGACGGGAACCGGCACTCGTCGGAGAACCTGCCGATCCTCGTCATCGGAGGCGGGGCCGGCCGCCTGCGCGGCGGCCGCCACGTGCGCTGTCCCGATCCGACTCCGATGTCGAATCTGCACGTGACCCTGCTGGACAAGCTGGGCGTGCCGGTCGAGCGGTTCGGCACGAGCACGGGTGATCTGGACGCCGCCTGGCCCCGGGAAGTGGTCGCCGTCGTCTGAGGCGAACGCGTCGCGGCAGGGAGAGGCGGCATGCGCGCTGGAGCAGTCGGACTCGCCGTCGGTCTGGGTACCGCGCTGGCCGGGCCGATCCTGGCGCAGCCCGTGGACCTCCGGCTCGTCGAGGCCGTGCGGGCCGGCGACCGTCCGGCGGTGCACGCCCTGCTGGCGGACGGGATCGACGTGAACGCGGTGCAGCCGGACGGCGCGACCGCACTCCATTGGGCCGCCTACCGCGACGATGCGGAGACGGCAGGGTTGCTGCTCGAGGCCGGCGCGGCCGGCCCGGCCAACGATCTGGGCGTGACCCCGCTCTACCTGGCGTGCGAGAACGGCAACGCGGCGCTCGTTCGTATGCTGCTCGCGGCAGGGGCCGACGCGCGGGCGGCGCTGCCGAGCGGCGAGACGGCCCTCATGACCGCGGCCCGGACCGGCAGCGCGGATGCCGTGGCGGCGCTCGTGGCCCACGGCGCCGACGTCAACGCCCGCGAGTCGCTGGAGGGCCAGACCGCGCTGATGTGGGCGGTCGCGCAACGGCACGCCGCGGTGGCCGCGCTGCTGATCGAAGCCGGGGCGGACGTGCACGCGCGCTCCCGGGTGCGGCCGGTCGTCACCGCCCGGTCGGCCCGCACCGGCGGGGCGGGCGCGGTGTCCGTGGTCGACGAGGGCGGGTTCACGCCGCTGCTGTTCGCTACCCGCTCCGGGGACGCCCGCTCCGCCCGGCGGCTCCTGGGCGCGGGGGCCGATCCCGACGACACGGCGCCGAGCGGCGCCGGCGCTCTCGTCGGCGCCGCCCACAGCGGCCACGGCGCGCTGGCCCGCCTGCTGCTCGACGCGGGGGCCGACGCGAACGCGGCCGGCGCCGGGTATGCGCCGCTGCACGCCGCCATCCTGCGGGGAGATGCCGAGCTTGTCGGCGCGCTGCTCGCGCACGGCGCAGATCCCGACGCCCCCCTCGTGCGCGGCACGCGCTATGCGCGCCAGGGCAAGCTGTTCGCGCTGGACAACGACTGGGTCGGGGCGACGCCGTTCTTTCTCGCGGCCAAGTTCGGGCGCGGCGACATCATGCGGCGGCTGGCCGAGAGCGGCGCCGACCCGAGGGTGGGGCTCGCCGGCGGCGTGACGCCGCTGATGGCAGCGGCCGGGTTGCTCACGCGGGGTTTCGGCCGGGCCGGCAAGGATCGGCTGGGGCGCGAGATGGACTCTGCCGAGATGGAGCTGGCCCTGCGGCAGGATCCGGACAGGCGCCGCGTCATGGGCAGCGGCATCGAAGCCGTCCGGGCCGCGGTGGAGCTGGGCGCCGACGTCAATGCAGCCAGCGACGCGGGCGACACGGCGCTCCATGCCGCCGCGTTCCACGGCTTCGACAGCGTCGTCGAGTACCTCGCAGCCCGCGGCGCGGACCTCGACGCGCGGAACGCCCGCGGCGAGACTCCGCTTGCGCGGGCCCTGCACCCCCGCGCGCCGGCCCGGCTCACCCGCAGCCTGACCGACTATTCCGCCACGCGCACGGCCGACCTGCTGCGCCGTCTGGGGGCGAAGGAGTAGCGCGCTGCGGAGTCGGCCGAGCATGCGGCCGATTCATCGCGGCGCCGCTCGGAGTGGGTGGGAGGGACGGCTACTGGTCGGTAGGCGTCGCCTCGGTCGCCTCGAGCGCCACGATGAAGTCGATGTCGATCGCGCCCTCGCGGAGCTTGATGGCCGCCTGGTACTCGTCGGAGTGCCAGAAGTCGAGGAGGGCCCGCATCGACGTGAACCGCTCGATCGTCACGCCTCCGTCGTCGTAGGGCCACGCGCCTTCCAGGATTCTCAGCCCGTCGCCGACGTCGGCGCGCGCCAGAATCTCGACACCCGCCTCCTGCGCTCCCGGCCCCGCCGCCTCGCCGTACGCGACCAGCGGCTCCGGGTCGATGACCTTGGAGCTGACGATCAGATAGGCTGCCTTCTCGCCGGCGAGCGCGGCGGCCTGCGCCGCGTTGTCTTGCAGTTCCGCCGCCGCGTAGCCGAGGGCGAAGACCCCGAGGAGTCCCAAGGCGTAGAGTGAGCGCGTCCGTGTCCGCTTCTGCATCGCATCCCCTCCTGGCGCGGCACGGCCCTCAGTCGGATACCGGCCGGTGCCGATGTTCGTGGATCGCCTGCCGCTCGTTGTTGTCCTCCGGCGATGCCCGCCGGTAGGGTCCCGTGATCGCCTGCGCCGCCTCGTCGGCCTTGAAGCGCTCGTAGAGCTCCTGCGAGCGATCCGCCGCATCCGTGTCGCCGGCCCCGCGGTGGGCCAGCATCAGGTTGTAGTGGGCCTGCAGGTCCTCCGGGTCGATCCGCAGGACCTCCTGGAACGTGGCGATCGCCTCGTCGAAGCGCCGGTCGAGGAACTGGATGCGGCCAATCTGGCCCAGCACCACCCGGTCTCGCGGGTACTGCTCGCGCGCGACCTCCAGGTGGGCCAGCGCGTCGTCGTACGCGCCGAGCGTCTTGCGCGCGGTCCCCAGGAAGAAGTGCGCCCGCGCGAGTCGCGGCTCCAGTTCGACGGCCCGCTCGAGGTGCGGGATCGCGCCGGCCACGTCGCCTTCCTGCAGCAATGCGCGGGCGACGTTGACCGGTCCGTCCGGGTACCCCGGGTCGATCTCCATCACCCGCTCGAAGGCGGCGACTGCGCCCTTCAGGTCGCCCTGCAGCAGCAGGCCGATGCCGTAGTCGTTCCAGCGCTCGCGGAGGGGCGGCCCGCCGGACGCCGGCGGGGACCCGCGCGGCGAATTGCCGACCTCTGCCGGCGCGGGGAGCGGCGCGTCGGCGGCGATGACGGCCAGCGACGCCGACGCCTCGGCCATGACCGTCGTCGGAATGTCGG
>CAYGCV010000352.1:0-3306 GCA_964348425.1 uncultured Vicinamibacteraceae bacterium
GCAGCCCCGCCTGAATGAAGCTCAGGGCGCCGGGGCGTCCGGTGCGAACGCCCACAGCGGCCGGGGCAGCAGCGTGCCCCAGGCGTCGTCGTAGGGATGGACCTGCGCGACGCGGGCGGCGCCCCGGTACACGGGCCGTCCTTCCGCGGCCCAGCGGAAGATGGATCCCTCCAGGTTGACCGCGTTCGCGTGGCCCATGCGGCGCAGGCGCTCGACCAGCGCCGCCGAGCGGTAGCCGACCGAGCAGTAGGCGACGAGGGTGGCGCCCGGCGCCGAGGCGGCCAGACGGCTCGCGGCAGCAGCATCCGAGCCGACGTGATGCGCGCCCGGCAGGTGGCTGACCGCGAACTCTCCGGCGGCGCGGGCATCGAGCAGCACGACGCCGGCCGGGTCGGCGGCCAGTCGCTCGGCCAGCTCCCGCGTCGTCAGGCCGGGAACCTCCGGGAACTCCTCCGCGATCATCTGCTCGACGGCGCGCCAGTCGAGCGCGTCCGGCGCGCAGCCCGAGCCGGCGAGCAGCAGGGCGAGACCCGCTGCCGCGCAACACGCCGCGGATCGCCGCGGCGCCCTCACGCCGTGTTCTCCGCGCTCGCGCCGCCGGGCGGCGTCAGGCCGGTTGCAGCCTCGCGCACGACCCGCTCGTAGAAGCGGGCGCCCACCTTCAGCGCCTGCTCGTCCACGTCGAAGCGCGGGCTGTGGAGGGGGATGTACTCGCCGTCGGAGCCGCGCGTGCCGATGCGGACGTAGCAGCCGGGGATCTCGTGCAGGTAGTACGAGAAGTCCTCGGCGCCCATGCTCGGATACTCCTGCTCGACGACCGCCTCGTGGCCGACGACCTGCAGCGCGGCGCGGCGCGCGATGGCGGTCTCGCGGTCGGCGTTGACGACCGGCGGCGCCCATTCGCCCATCGTCACCGCGATCTCGGCGTTGTGCAGGTGCGCCAGCGCGTTGGCGATGCGGTGCAGGCCGTCGACGATCTGGCGGCGCGCCTCGGCGCGCGTCGTGCGGATGGTGCCTTCGAGCACGGCGTCCTCGGCGATGATGTTCGGGGCGCTGCCGGCGCGCACCGAGCCGATGGTGACGACCGACGGAAACGCCGGGTTGATCGTGCGGGAGACGAGGGTCTGGACGGTGGTGATCAGGATGCCCGCGATGACGACCGCGTCGATCGCCTCGTGGGGCCGCGCGCCGTGCCCGCCGCGCCCGCGGACGCGTATCGTGAAACGGTCGGCGCGCGCGGTGATCGTGCCGCGCGAGACCATGATCTCGCCCAGCTCGTAGTGGTGCGTGACGTGGCCGGCGAAGATGGCCTCCGCGCCGGCCAGCAGGCCCGAGCGCATCATGACCAGGGAACCGTTGCCGCGCTCCTCCGCCGGCTGGAACACGAGCAGGGCGGTGGTGGCCGCCGGGGACGCCCGCAGCAACGCGGCGGCGCCCAGCAGCATGGCCATGTGGGCGTCGTGTCCGCAGGCGTGCATCCGGTCCGGCGCCTCGGACGCGAACGGCAGCGCCGTCCGTTCGGAACAGGGCAGGGCATCCATCTCGGCGCGCAGCGCGACGGTCGGGCCCTGCCGGTCGGTTCCTGCCACACGGCCGACCACGCCGCCGCCGGCGCCGCCGTACTCGTACGGAATCTCCAGCCGGTCGAGCTCCGCCATGATGGCGCGCGCGGTCTCGACCTCCTCGAACGAGAGCTCCGGGTGGCGGTGGAAGTGGCGGCGAAGATCGACCATGCGCCGAAACGTCTCGTCGGGAAGCGCTGGAATCGTCACGTGTTCATTCTCTCCGATCGGCCGCGGCCGCGGACAGTGCGCCGCCGGCACCGCGACTACAGTCCCAGCAGCCGCGGCAGATCGGCCAGCACGGCCTGCTCGGCCTCGGCCTGGGTCGCGCCGAGCGCAATGACGTCGAGCTTGCCGTGCTCGGCCAGCGGGCCGACATTGTAGAAGATGTAGCGGCCGCTCTGGGTGCCGGCGTCGAAGGCGTGGCCGCCCACCCGCTCGAGCACCTCCCCGAAGCCGAGCCCCTGCAGCCGATCGTGCACGAAGTCCTGCCCGCGGTAGCGCGGGCGCGGACCGGACACGACCCGGTCGACGAGGTGCATCGGCGTGCTCGTGCCGCCCCAGCGGCCGTTGCACTCGGTGAAGCGGAGGGTGAACTCCGCGTGCGGATCGCCGAGCACGAGGTGGTCGAACGAGCAGCGTCCGACGTAGCCGAGGGCCTGCAGCGCCGCGGCGACCCGCCGGCCGGCGTCGGCCAGCGCCCGGTTGACCGGCGCGGGCAGCGTCGAGGGCCGGCTGCCCACGAACAGTTGTCCGGCGCCGGACAGGATCTGCTCGTAGACGCCGTCGAGGTGCGGCTCGCCGGCGGTCGCCGCCGGAATCCACCACTGCGTGGAGGGCGACGACGTGGCCGTTTCCCAGGCGACGACCAGCACCGGCTCGGGCGCCCGCCATTCCGTGCGGGCGAGGAACGCCTGCACGACCGCCGCGGTGGCCGCCGGGGCCTGCGTCCGGACCTGCGCTGCGTCGAGCACGAGGTTGCCGGTCCCCGACGCGCACCGCGTCCGCTTCAGGCCCACCCGCGTGCAGCGCGGGGAGAGCTCGTGCAGCAGGTCCACGCAGCCCGCCGCGGTGGTCGCCGCGCGGGTCTCGGGAATCCAGCCCGGGCCGAGCACGAGCTCGACCAGCTCGCCGAAGAGCGCCTTGTCGTTCGCTATCCAGGTCACCGGCGGCGGCGGCCCCAGCACCGCGACGGGCACGGCGGCGGCCGCCGCCACGCGCCCGGCGAGCGTCCACACGTCGTCGGTCGCCAGGTACGGGTGAATGGTCAGGCCGCCCGCCTCGCGCGCGAAGGCGACGACCCCGTCCAGCGCAGCGCCCGCGCCGCAGGCGCGGGCCAGCGCCAGGGGCGCAGGCCCGCAGTCCGCGCCGAGCCAGTGAACGGCGTCGAGCCCCAGGCGCTGCCGGCAGTACGCCTCGTAGTCGGGATCGGGGGACGTCTCGGTCGCGTACAGATCTCCCGCACGAGCCCGTACCCGCGCCCGGTGCTCGTACTCCTCGACGCCGGCGATGTCGGTGAGAAACGGAATGCCCGAAACGTCCTCCAGGTGCAGCACGCGCCGGTCCGCGGCCGCCGGGTCCCAGAGCCGGTCCCGAAAGGGTTCGAGCCGGCCGGCGAGATTCAAGCGGTCCGCGAAGGCCCGGAGAGCAGCGGTCCGTACCGCTGCTGCGGGGACTTGCGCTGCGGACACCTAGTGTCCTGGCCCGCAAATAGTCATTATAATGGGCGGTCTTCAAGCAAGGG
>CAYGCV010000353.1:0-3303 GCA_964348425.1 uncultured Vicinamibacteraceae bacterium
GTTGCGGTTTCTGTAGATTCATGATCGGTTTGGGAAGCTGACACTCTACCACTGAGTTACTCCCGCTCGCGTAGGCTCGAGCAACCCGCATTGTACCAGACAGCGGCCGCACCGAGTCGCAACCGCCCCGCCATAGATGCGGGCCGACGGAGGACGTGGTATAGACTTGCCGAACACACCACCATCCAGCCAGATGAGGCGCAGCGTGCCGTTCCTGGGGGCCGTCATCCTGCTGCCGATCGCCTTGACCGCACAGGGGACGGCGGTGCCGCGGGAGTTGACGTTCGCCGACGCGCTGCATATCGCCGAGGCCGCCAACCCCGCGTTCCGCGCCGCGCACAACCTGGTGGGCATGGCCGAGGCGGATGCGCGCGAGGCGGGGAGCCGGCCCAACCCGGTGGTCGCCATGGAGGGGGAGGGGTACTCGGCCTTCACGCCGCGCCAGCGCTCGTTCTGGAACGACCAGGCGCTGACGTTGCGCCTGACGCAGGAGATCGAGACCGCCGGCCGGCGCGGCCACCGCGTGCGGGCGGCCGGCGCCGGCGTCGAGGTCGCCCGCTCCGAGGTGGCGGACGCCCGCCGGCACCTGCATCTCGAGATCGGACGGGCCTACTTCCGGCTCGCGCTCGCCCAGGCGGACCGGGCCACGGCGGCCGCCGCGCTCGAGGAGCTCGAGCAGGTCATCGCGTTGACCGAGGCGCGCTTCGCGGCCGGCGAGGTGGCCGGCATCGAGCTGCGCCGGCTGCAGGTCGAGCGTCTCAATTTCATCGATCGGGTGTTCGCCATCGATCTGGCCGTCAGCAACGCCCGCGTGGCGCTGCTGGGCCTCCTCGGCGCGAGCAACCTGACGCAACCGGTCGCGGCGGTCGATCCGCTGCCGGCCCCGCCGCTGCTGGACGCGGAGGGGCGCCTGATCGCCACCGCGGACGGCGTTGCGGTCGAGCTGGACAGGCTCCGGGCGGACGCCGCCGCCGGCCGGCCGGACCTCACGGCGGCGCGCCGCGCGCGGGAGCGCGCGGAGACGGAGATCGAGCTGCAGCGCGCACTGCGCATGCCGAACGTCACCGCCGGCTGGGGCTACCGGCGGCGCTTCGGCACGCATGCCATGGACTTCGAGGTCGGCATGCCGGTGCCGCTGTTCGGCAGCCTGAATCCCGGCGGGGTGCAGCGTGCGGACGCGGCGCACCGGCGCGCCGAGGCGCTCGAGAGCGCGGCGCTGGTCGCCATCGACGTCGAGCTGCAGCAGGCGGTCAACGCGGTCGAGAGCAACGCCCGGCGGGTCCGCTACCTCGAGGAGCAGTACATTCGGAGCGTGGAGGAGACCCGCGACATCGTGCGCGCCTCGTACGAGTTCGGGGAGAGCGCCCTGATCGATTTCCTGGATGCGCAGCGCGAGTTCCTGGCGACGCAGCAGGTGCACAACCGGGCCCTGTACGACCTGCGCATCAGCCTGATCGAGCTGGCGGCCGCCGTGGGCGTCTCGCCCGCCGGACGGCCGTAGGAGTCTGCCAGAACGCCATGCCGGGAGTCCGAGGCGAAACCCCGCGCCGGCCGGCCCTGGAAGCGGCTCGAGCGGGCGGGGTCTGGCTGGCCCTGGTCCTCGGGACAGCCGCAGTCTGCGGCTGCGCGCGGGGGGACGGGAGCGCGGGTCGCGAGCCGGGCGGGCACGCGGGCGCAGCGCGCCTCGACGAGGGGCGGCGGGCCGGCGAGGAGGGGCACGGCCCGCTGGAGATAACCCGGGACGCGCAGCAGAACGCCGGCATGCGCTTCGTCGTGGCCGAGCGCGGCGAGCGTCCCGTGCCGCTGCATGTGACGGGCTTCGTCACGCCGGACACCTCGCGCGTGGTGCACCTGCGGCCGCTGGCCGAGGGCGTCATCAACCGGGTCGACGTCACGCTCGGCGACCGCGTGCGCGCGGGCCAGACGCTCGTCGTGTACGACAACGTGGCGCTCGGCGACCACATCGGCGAGTACCTCGGCGCGGTGGCGTCGCGCCGCCAGGCGGAGGCCAATCTGGAGGTCCGGCGCCGCAGCTTCGAGCGGGCCGAGCAGTTGATCGGCCTGGAGGCAATCGCCCAGCAGACGCTCGACCTGCGCCGCTCGGAGTTCGAGCAGGCGCGGGCCACGCTGATGAGCGCGCAGGCGGAGGTGAGCCGGGTCGAGGAGCGGATCCACCGCTTCGGCCTCACGGACGACGACCTGCGGGAGGTGGCGCCGCCGGGCGCGGCCGACGCGTTGCGGGACGCCGCCGAGCGGCATCGCGAGGCGTCGCTCAACGTGCTGCGCGCGCCGTTCGATGGCGTCGTGACGGAGTACGGCGTCGCGATCGGCGACCTGGTGACGCCCGCGCGGGAGCTCCTGACGATCACCGACATCTCGACGGTGTGGGTCCTCGCCGACGTGTACGAGCCGGACCTCGGCCGCCTTCCGCCGGACGCCGAGGTGACCATTCGGGTCGAAGCCTACCCGGACCGCCTGTTCGCCGGCCGGCTGACGTACGTCTCCGACACCATCGAGGCGAGCACCCGCGCGGCGCACGTGCGTTGCGTGGTCGCGAACCCTGACGACCTGCTCAAGCTCGGCATGTTCGCGCGCGTCACCATTCCGACCAACGAGACGATCTCCGCGCTCGCGGTGCCGGTCGACGCGATCCAGCGCATCGACGACCAGCCGGTCGTCTTCGTGCGGACGGGGGCGACGACCTTCGAGCGCCGCGACGTCGTGCTGGGCGTCACGGCGGGCGGCGAGGTGGAGGTGGTCGCCGGGCTCGCCGCCGGCGAGTCGGTCGTGGCCGCCGGCAGCTTCTACCTCAAGACCGCGCTGCTCCACGAGCGCATCGGTCACGCGCACTAGCACGGGCCGGGCGATGCACCGCCTCGTCGACTTCTCGCTGCGCAACCGGTTCCTCGTGCTGGCGTCCACCGTGCTGGCGGCAGGGCTGGGCGTCCACTCGATGCTGCGGCTGCCGATCGACGCCGTGCCCGACGTGACCCCGAACCAGGTCATGGTGCTCACGCAGGCGCCCGGGATCGGTCCCACGGAGGTCGAGCAGTTCGTCACCGTGCCTGTCGAGACCGCGCTGAGCGGCCTGCCGGGCATCACCGCGATCCGGTCCGTGTCGCGGTTCGGGCTCTCGTCGGTCTACGTCTACTTCGAGGAGTCGGTCGATCTGTACTTCGCGCGCCGCCTGGTGATGGAGCGGCTGCCCGCGGCGCGCGACCTCGTTCCCGAGGGCTACGGTGCGCCGACCCTAGTGTCCTGACCCGCAAATAGCCATTATAATGGGCAGTCTTCAAGCAAGGG
>CAYGCV010000354.1:0-3197 GCA_964348425.1 uncultured Vicinamibacteraceae bacterium
AGGATGTTGTCGAGCAGGTACTTGCCGCGCACCACCGGCGACGTGCGCGTGGCGTACGACGTAACCGTCAGCACGCTCCCGTGGCCCAGCAGGCCGGCCCGATTGGGGTCGCTCATCGGGACGCGCCGGAAATGCGCGCCGTAGACGTTCGGGACGCCGTAGAAGCGGGCCAGCCGCTCGTTCAGGAACGTGTAGTCGGCCGTCAGCAGCTCCTCGAGCGGCCGGTCGTCGCGCATCTGGCTCTCGAGAAACAGCTCCGTCTCGCGCTGGAAGAACTCGCGCAGATTGTCGTCGAACTCGGGATACGTGCTCGCATCCGGATCCACGGCCTGCAGGTTCCGCACGAGCAGCCACTGGCCGCCGAAGTTCCTCGTCAGCGCCGCGGCCCGGGGGGCGGACAGCATGCGCCGCACCTGCGACTCGAGCGCGTCCGGATCCCGCAGCTCGCCACGCGCCGCGACGTCGAGCAGCTCGTCGTCCGGGATGCTGCTCCACAGGAAGAACGACAGGCGGGAGGCCAGCTCCGTGTCGCTGATCGCGTAGACGGCATCCGCCGCCAGATGCGCGGGATCGCGCTCGATGCGGAACAGGAACTCCGGCGAGATCAGCAGCCGCGTGAGCGCCTCCTGGATGCCGCGCTCGAAGCCGCCCTCGGCGTGCCCGCCGCGGTAGAAGCGCAGCAGCGTCGCGATGTCCGCGTCGGTCACCGGGCGCCGGTAGGCCCGCCGCGCGAGCGCCTCCAGAATCTGCCGTGCGCACGGCTCCCCGTCCTCGCCCGCGGCGGGGCGGCAGATGAAGATCCGGCGCCGGCTCGGCGTGTCGCCCGGGCCCGTGGGATCGAACGGACCCTCGAGCCGCACGTAGTCGATGTCCATGCGCGGCGCCTCGTAGGTGGAGCTCGTGTGCCGCGGCGGGAGCAGCGTCGGCGCCGGCCCCTCGGTGAGGACGCTCTTGCCGACGAAGGCGACCCCGAGCGTGTGCATCCCGGCCGTGACCGGGAAGCGCACGTTGAGTGCCTCGTCCGCCGCCAGGTCGTAGCGCGACGTGCGGTAGTAGCGGTCGGTCTGCTCGCACTCCGGCGCATCCGAGTCGGCGCAGCCGCCGCCGATGCGGAAGCGCGTGACGGGCGCGCCGTCGAGCAGCACGTCGATCTCCTCGCGCGTGGCGATGGCGCGAATCTTCGAGTTCGTGAAGTTCTTGCCCAGCCGCACCTTGACGACGTAGTCGCCGTCGAGCGGAAAGTAGTGGCGGATGGCCGTGCCGCCGCGCGTGCCGTAGGGCAGGTCCTCGTTCATGCGCTCGTCCTGCCGCAGGCCGCGCGAGAGGTCGAAGGTCTCGATGCCGGGACCGATCGTCGGATCGCCGACGGCGAGCCGGCTGATCTTGCGCGCCGCGACCAGGTACCGCTGCAGGAGCGTCGGCGACATCGAGAGGACCTCGGCGATGTTGTCGAGGCCGTGGTCCGACTCGTCGGGCGGCAGCAGCGTCGCGGGATCGATCTCCAGCGCGAGCAGGTCGCGGATCGCGTTGCCGTACTCGAACCGGTTCAGGCGGTGGTCGGCCGGCCGGCCCGGGTTCGGATGCACCGCGGCCTCGCGGTCGAGCTCGCTCTCGAGCCAGGCGACGAAGGCGTCGAGCACGTGCTCGTCCGGGCGGCTGCGCCCGGTCGGCGGCATCGCGCCGCTCCGCACCTTGCGCACCACCTTCTCCCAGGTCGCACCGTCCGCCCCGATGTGCCCGGCGTCGGCCTGGTCGAGCAGCAGGCCCGCCGTCTGCAGCCTCTCGTTGTGGCAGGTGACGCAGTACTGGTCGAGGAGGGCGCGGGCGTCCGGCGGCGCCTCCTGTGGACCGGCCGCGTGCAGGGCCGCCGGCAGGTGGCAGGCCAGCGCCAGCACGACGACGCAGCCGCACGACACGACGCGTGACAGTGTAAGCATCCCGCTCTCCTCAAGCGCGCGCGGAGCCGCAATTCGCCTTCATGCGCGATGCTAGCACGCCGCCCGCCCCTGTCAAGTGCTCAAGGCGCGCACGGCGCGCGCACGTCACGACTGCGCCGGCAGCCGGAACGCGAGCAGCTCCCCCGAGTAGTTCCCGCCGCTGACGGCCACGACGAGGTACTGCTGCCCGTCGTGCATGTAGGTCAGCGGCGAGCCGCTCTGCGGCGCCGGCATGTAGACCGCGCCGACCTCGGCGCCGCTGGCCTTGTCGTACGCCCGCAGCATGGCGCCGCGCCGCCCGGACGGCGTCCGGAAGTAGCCCATCTCCCCGGAGATGACGAGGGTCTTCGTGACCAGGACGCCCGGCGCGCCCGTGCGGCCGGTGCGCGGGATGTCGAGGCCGGCCAGCGCCGGGTGGTGGCGTACGAAGTCCGGGGTCTCGCCGTGCGGGATCTGCCACAGGATCTCGCCCCGGTCCATGTCGATGGCGCTGATCCGGCCCCACGGCGGCTTCAGTAGCGGCAGGCCCCGCACGGTCGTCCGGGCGTTGCCGCTCGCGCCGCCGCCCCGGCCGCTGACCACGCGCTGCCCGCCGCCCACCTGCGACCCGGCGCCGGCGGTGCGGCGGGGCCCGGTGATGGCGTTGCCCTGGATGTACTCCAGGTCGGATTGGCCCGGATCGGGGGGGACCAGCCCGAGCGCGCTGAACGCCGCGCTCGACGGGACGTAGAGGATGCGGGTCTCCGGATCGTACGCCCCGCCCGGCCAGTTCGTCCGGGACGGACGGATGAAGGTGCCCAGCGGACCCTCCCGCCGGCTGACGACCGGCGGCGTGAAGATCGGGCCCAGCCGGTAGCGCGACGCCACCTCCAGCGCCTCGGCCCGCAGCTCGGGCGTGAAGTCGATCAGGTCGTCGACGGTAACGCCCTGGCGGTCGTAGGCGGGCGGCCGGGTCGGGAACGGCTGCGTCGGGGAGTACCACTCGCCCGGCACGTCGCCGGCCGGCACCGGCCGCTCCTCTATCGGCCAGATCGGCTCGCCGGTCTCGCGGTCGAAGACGTACAGGAACACCTGCTTGGTCGCCTGCGCCACCGCCTTGACGGGCCGTCCGTCGACCACGATGTCGAGCAGGATCGGCGCGCAGGGGATGTCGTGGTCCCAGATGCCGTGATGGACGAGCTGGAAGTGCCACTTCCGCTCGCCGGTGTAGAGGTCGACCGCCACCAGGCTCTCGGCGAACAGGTTGTCGCCGGGCCGGTT
>CAYGCV010000355.1:0-3197 GCA_964348425.1 uncultured Vicinamibacteraceae bacterium
CGGGGACCCCTTCGCCCCGCGCCTCTCCCGGCTTCAATCAGGCGGGGCTGCGCCCCGAGCCCCCGGCATCCGCTTGCGGGGACCCCACAGCCCCGCGCCGTTCCCGCCGAGGCGCGCCGTGCGCGCCGTGCGGCTCCTCAGCGCCCGTTGGACGCGGTGCCGTTGCGCTCGAGCTCGCCCGTGTCCGTGAACAGCGTCAGCGCCACGCCGTCCCAGCGGCCGTTGCCTGCCGGGCTGTCGTCCGCCTCCGCGCCGAGCGGCATTGTGCCGGTCAGCTCCGCCGACCGCCGAAACGTGCGCGTCAGGAAGTTGTGCACCAGCGACGCGCGCTCGCTCGCCGCGAGGTACTGCTCCCCCGCGTTGCCCCCGGTGGCGTAGCCCTCGACCACGAGCGGGCTGTTGCGCGGGTACTGCAGCAGCTCCCCCATCGCCTCCTCGATGCGGCGCTCCGCCCCCGCGCTCAGCTCCGCGGGACTGTTGGCCTCGAACAGCACGTCCGCGTCCAGCCAGATCCTGAGCGGCGTGTAGCGGTCGTCGGTCAGCAGCACGCGGTACTCGTCCACGGTGAGCTCGTCGAGGTTGTAGAAGCCGCGCTCGGAGAAGAAGCCGCGAAACAGCCAGTTGCGCTTCATGGCCTCGGTGTTCTCGGCCAGGTCGGCCATGGCGTTGCGCGCGTAGGTGACGGCGTCGCCCGCGTCGGCCAGGAGCCGCTGCGCCGGGCTCTCGGGCGCCTGCAGCCCGGCGACGAGCTCCTCGACGTGCTGGGCGCTCTGGCGCACCGCCTGCATCGTCGCCGCGGTCTCGCGCGCGATGCCCGCCATCTCCGTGTACAGCTCGTCGTCGGTCAGCAGCTTGCCGGCGGTCCCTTCGCCGGCCGCCACGCCGTCCATGAGGTCCTCCACGGCCGTCATGGCGCCGCGGGCGGCGTCCATGAACAGGGCGCTGGTGGTGGTCACCTCGCGGACGTCGTTGCCCACGCCGTCGATGAGCTGGATGGTGGACTCCACCGTCTCGCCGAGGCCGGTGAACGTCGCGGACACCTCCTCGCGCAGCGTGACGAACTCGGCGGCGACGGACCGGAACGTCTCGCGGCCCTCCTCGATGAGGTCGGCCACCGCCACGGCGTCGGCGCCGGCCAGCGTGCCACCGTCGGGAACCTCGGGCGCCGACTCGCTGCCCGACCGGATCTGGATGAACACCGAGCCCAGCAGGCCGTCGGTCAGGATGGCCGCCACCGAGTCGGTGCGCACCAGCGAGTGCAGGTCCTCGCGTATCCGCATGCGGACCATGAAGCGCCCGCCGGGCGCGGGCGGGATGGTGATGCCGATGACCTCGCCCGCCGGCAGCCCGGCCAGGCGGACGTTGGTGCCGATCTGCACGCCGCTGACGTTGCCGAAGTCGGCCTCCACCTCGAACTGCTCGGCGAAGAGCAGCCGCCGGTCGCCAATCATGAACAACCCGATCGCGAACACCAGCAGTCCGCCGACCACGAACGTGCCGACCAGCGCCAGGCGTGGGGAACCCATCGTCAACCTCCGTCTCTCGTGCTCGAGCGCCTCTCGTGCCGGCGGCCCGCCGCGCCGCCGTCAGCCACCCGCTTCCGACTGCATGAACCGCCGCACCAGCTCGTGCTCGCTCCGCTCGAGGTCGGCGGCGGTGCCGCGCGCCAGCACCCGGCCCTGGTGCAGGAACAGCAGCGTATCGCCGATGCGCCGCGCGCTCGGGATGTTGTGCGTCACGACGATCAGCGTGGTGCCCTGCTCCGCCTTGACCCGCACCAGCAGGTCGTCGATCTCCACGGACGTCACCGGGTCGAGGCCGGCGCTCGGCTCGTCGACCAGCAGCACCGCCGGGTCGAGCGCCATCGCGCGGGCCAGGCCGGCGCGCTTGCGCATGCCGCCCGACAGCGCGGCCGGCATCAGCTCCACGGCGTGCCCGAGCCCGACGTCCGCCAGCTTCGCCTCGGCGCGCTCGCGAATCGCGTCGTCGGCGAGATCCGTGTGGCGGCGCAGCGGGAACGCCACGTTCTCGCCGACCGTGATCGAGTCGAACAGCGCGGCGTTCTGGAACAGGAAGCCGATCTGCCGGCGCACGACCGCCATGGCCGGGGGGGCCAGCCCCGTCATTTCCTCGTCGCCCACGAACACGCGGCCCGCGTCGGGCTGCAGCAGGCCGACGATGTGCCGCAGCAGCACGCTCTTGCCGGTGCCGCTGCGGCCCAGCACGACCGTCGCCTCGCCGCGCGGGATAGCCAGCGACACGTCGTCGAGCACGCGGAAGGCACCGAACGCCTTCGAGACGCGGTCGATCCGGATGGCCGCCGCGCCGGCGTCGTCCGCGGCCATCACGCGCTCTCCGGGAACACGAAGAAGATCAGCCGCACCAGCACGACGTTGGCCGTGATGAGCAGGATCGACGCCGCCACCACGCTGCGCGTCGCCGCCTGACCGACGCCCTGCGTCCCGCCCCGCGTGTGCACGCCGAGGTACGAGGCGGTGATGGCGATGATGAAGCCGAAGACCATCGTCTTGAGGGTGCCCGGCAGGTAGTCGGCGAACTGGACGACCGAGAAGGCCGCGCGGAAGTAGGTGCCGAACCCCATGCCCGAGATGGCCGTCTCCGCCATCCAGCCGCCGATGAGGCCGGTGAAGTTCATGACGGAGGTCAGGATGGGCATCGCCAGCATGCAGGCGGCCACCCGGGTGACGACCAGGAACTTGAACGAGTCGACCGCCACCGCCTCGAGCGCGTCGATCTGCTCGGTGACCTTCATGGCCCCCAGCTCGGCGCCGATGCCGGCGCCGACCCGTCCCGACACCAGCAGCCCGACCACGAGCGGGCCGGTCTCGCGCACCAGCGCCAGCATGAGCGCAGCCGGCACCAGCGCCTCGGCGCCGAAGCGCACGAGCGTGGCGCGCGTGTGCATCGACAGCACGATGCCGACCGCGAAGCCGGACACCGCGATGAGCGGCAGCGAGCGCCAGCCGATCTCGTACATCTGGCGCGCGGTCTCCTTGATCTCGAAGGGCGGCCGGAACATCTCGCGCAGCGCCCGCCCCGCGAATACGACGGCGTAGCCCGCGCTGGCCAGGGGTGTCACGACGAACGTGCTCGCGAAGCCCGGCATCTCGTCAGGTCCTCACCTAGTGTGCCGTCCCGGAAATGCGCATTGCAATACGCGCCACCTTGTCGATGAT
>CAYGCV010000356.1:0-2922 GCA_964348425.1 uncultured Vicinamibacteraceae bacterium
AATTTGTACAAGTCAAAATATTGACACCTCGGCATCCACCCGCTAAATAAAGACCATTTGGAAGCTCAGTAGTGGAGTGTCTGGCTTTTGATCGGGGTGTCGCCGGTTCGGTCCCAACGCGGTCGTCAATGAGTCCAATGACACACCTGAGGGGCGGTGTAGTCGAATTGGGAGTGCGATCCCAAAGGGTCGCCGATGATGATACGCGTTACGGCGGCGTGATTGCGGTGTTCGTGGCGCCAGTGGAGGCAGGGCACGCGCTCAAGCACCGGAACCGATGGAACCGAGTGATGAGGATGACGATTTCGCTTGAGAAGCAGCTCGCGGAGCAGGTACAGCTGGAGGCGGCCGCACAGGGCATCAGCGTGAGCGCCTTCATCGCCAGAACGCTCGACGACGCGCTCAAGCGTCGGAAGCCGGCGTCGCCGCCGAGGCCGTTTCGCCTGATCACCGTCGGCGGCCGTGGTTCGCGTCCCGGGATCGACCTCGATCGACCGCGAGCCATCGAAACGGCAGACGACGAAGCCCACGCCGGCCGTTGAAGTGCCTGTGCGGCATGCCGTTGCCGGACGTCACGGGCGACCGCCCGTATTCTTGTCCCTGTTCAGACCGCTGCTCCGCCCTCAGGAGACACGACCCCGCGGGTCACCGTGACTGCAGAGTTCGACGCGGGGAAGTCGCGCGCCAGATCGCCGCGGCCAGGCTGCCGACCAGCGAATGGAACAGCGCCGACAGGGCGCTGGGCAGCGCAACGAGCGGGTTCGCGAAGTTCTGCTGCGCCAGCACGACGCCGAGGCCGGAGTTCTGCATGCCCACCTCGATCGCCACGGTGCGCGCGGCGAGCTCGCGGCCCAGCAGCAGCCGGCCCGCCAGGTAGCCCAGCGCGAAGCCGCCGGCGTGGAGGCAGACGACGGCGAGCAGGAGGCGCAGGCCGGCGTCGATGACCTGCTGGCGGCCCGCGCCGAGGACCGAGCCCACGATCAGCGTGATGGCGATGACGGCGACGAGCGGCGCCACGGGCAGGATGCGCCGGCTCGCCTCCGGGAAGCGCCACTTGAGCAGGGCCCCGGCGACCACGGGGACGATGACGACCTGCACGGTGTCGAGCAGGAGGTCCGCCGTCGGGACGTCGACGCGCCTGCCGGCCAGCGCCGCGGTCAGGGCCGGCGTCATGACGACTGCCAGGAGCGTGGAGCCGGCGGTCATGGTGACCGAGAGCGCGACGTCGGCGCGGGCGAGGAACGAGATGACGTTCGAGGCCGTGCCGCCCGGGCAGCAGGAGACGAGGATGAGGCCGGCGGCCAGGGGCGCGGGCAGGTCGAACAGGACGCCGAGCCCCCACCCGAGGGCCGGCATCAACGTATATTGGAGCGCGATGCCGGGCAGCACGAGGCGGCGCTCGCGGGAGATGCGGCGGAAGTCGTCGAAGCCGAGCGTCATGCCCATGCTCAGCATGATGATGCCGAGGCCGAGCGGGATGAGCGGTCCGCTGAACCACGTAAACAGCTCGGGGCGGACCAGCGCGAGCACGGTGGCGGCGAGCACCCACAGCGGGAACGCGTTGGTGAGCGCGGCAAGCAGCTTCAAGGCAGGGCGATTGTATACGGAGGGGGAGCCGGGCCATGGCGTTTCAACCTGATCTGCTGGAGGGCAAGACCGCGCTGATCACCGGCGGGGGCACCGGCATCGGCCGCGGGATGGCCCTGGCCCTGGCCGGCCACGGCTGCAACGTGGCCATCCTCGGCCGGCGCGCCGAGCCGCTCGAGGCGGCCGCGGAGGAGATCCGGGCGCGCGGGGTGCTCTCGGCCGGGATTCAGGCCGACGTCCGCGATCCGGCCGCCGTCGCCGCGGCCGTCGGCCGGGCGGCCGCCCTGGACGGACGCCTCGACATCCTGGTGAACAACGCGGCCGGCAACTTCCTCTGCCTCGCCGAGGACCTCTCGCCCAACGGCTTCGGCGCGGTGGTGGACATCGATCTGAAGGGGTCGTTCCACGCCTCGAAGGCGGCGCTGCCGCACCTGAAGAAGCAGGGCGGCGCGGTGCTCAACATCAGCGCCACGCTGCACTACCTCGGGACGGCCGCGCAGCTCCACGTCTCGGCGGCCAAGGCCGGAGTCGACGCGCTCACGCGCGTCCTCGCGGTGGAGTGGGGCCGCTACGGCATCCGCGTCAACGGCTTGGCGCCCGGTCCCATCGCCGATACCGAGGGCGTGCGCCGGCTGCTCGTCGGCGCCGCGAAGGACCGCGCGGCGCAGCGCACGCCGCTGCGCCGGCTCGGGGCGATGCGGGACGTGTGCGACGTGGCCCTGTTCCTCTGCTCCGACGCGGCGGCGTTCGTGACGGGCGTCACCCTGGTGGTCGACGGCGGGTTGTGGCTGGCGTCGAGCGGGATGGTCGAGACCTGGGCGGAGAGCCTGGAGCAGGCCGGCTCCTGAGGGCGCGCGGTTCTGCTCGGCGCGGCGCTCCTCGCGGCGGGTCGCCTGCCCGGCCTGCCGTGCAGTACGCTGGTACGTGATGAGCACGCTTGCGCAACCCGCGCCGGCGGCAGCGCTCGCCGGCGCCCGCGAGGCCGCCGCGACATCCGCGGTTCCCTGGTATCTGTGGGCCGTCTCGTTCGCGTCGACCAGCGTCATCGTCGGGGGGTTGTGGGACATCTCCTGGCACCGCACGATCGGGCGCGACTCGTTCTGGACCCCCGCCCATCTGGCGATCTACCTGGGCGGCGTCGTCGCCGGCCTCTCGTGCGGGTGGCTGGTGCTCCGGACGACGTTCGCCGGCGATGCGCGGGAGCGGGCCGCCGGCGTGTCGTTCTGGGGCTTCCGCGGGCCGCTCGGGGCTTGGGTCTGCATCTGGGGCGCGCTGGCGATGATCGCGTCGGCGCCGTTCGACGACTGGTGGCACAACGCCTACGGGCTGGACGTC
>CAYGCV010000357.1:0-2908 GCA_964348425.1 uncultured Vicinamibacteraceae bacterium
CCGTACATGTACCACGTCTCGATGTCGTGCAACCACTGCGAGGTGCCGGTCTGCGCCGAGGCCTGCCCGTCGGGCGCCATCACGAAGCGGCCCGACGGCATCGTCATCGTCGACCAGAGCAAGTGCATCGGCGCCCGTCTCTGCGCCTGGGCGTGCCCCTACGACGCGCCGCAGTTCAGCGAAGAGACCGGCAAGATGGAGAAGTGCAACTTCTGCTCGCACCGCATCGACGCCGGCAGCGGGGGGCCCGCCTGCGCGGAGGCGTGCCCAACGAAGGCGCTGCAGTGGGGCACGCTCGACGAGGTAGCCGCGAAGCGGGACGCCACGGACCAGTTCGGACCGCTGCCCGACGCCGAGATCACGAAGCCGGCGATACGCTTCATCCCGCTCAAGATCGTCCGCTCCTGACCGCGCCCGGCATGGAGACGCGCGACTGGTCGCTCGTCGTCTTCACGCTCCTCTCGCAGGCGGCCGTGGGCGCCTTCCTCACGCTGCAGGTCCTGCGGGGTCTGGCGGCCCGGCGCGGCGCCCCGGCGAGCGGCGGCGCCCTGTTCGTTCCGCTGCTGGCGGTGCTGATCGTGCTCTCGGCCGGGCTGTTCGCCGCGCTCTTCCACCTCTCCACGCCGCTCCAGGCCGCGCGCGCCGTCGTGAACTTCTCGTCCTCCTGGCTGAGCCGGGAGATCGTCTTCGGCAGCCTGTTCGCGGCCCTCCTGGGCGCGCTGGCGGCGCTGGAGCTGCGGGCCGGGGGCAGCCCGCGCGCCAGGCGGTGGCTGACGCCGCTCGCCGCGCTGGCTGGCCTGACGTTTCTCTACAGCCAGACGGCGATCTACCTGCTGCCGGCCCAGCCGGCGTGGAACAGCTTCGCGACGCCGGCCGCGTTCGGCGGCGCGGCGCTGAGCCTCGGCATCCTCGGCGTGGCCGCCGCGCTGGCCGCCGGGAGACTGCCGCCGGCTGTCGACCCGGCGCCGCGGCACGGCGGCGGATCCTGGACGACCGCGCGCGGCCTGGCGCTGGCCGGCCTCGTCGTGCTCGCGGCCGAGCTCGTCGTGCCGCCGCTCCACCTGGCCGCGCTGGCCGCCGATGGGTCGGCCGCCGCGGCGGCCAGCGCGCAGCGCCTGACCGGCGACTACGGCGGCATCTTCCTGGTGCGGCTCGCCTTGCTGGGCGTGGCGGCCGCCGCCCTGGCGGGGATCGCGGGCAACTGGCTGCGGTCCGTCCGCCGGCAGCCGACCGCCGCGCTCACGTACGTCTCGTTCGCCGCGGCCGTCCTGGCGGAGCTGTGCGGCCGCTTCCTCTTCTACGCCATGCAGGTGAGGGTCGGCATTTGACCCCGCGCCCGGCGGCCGCGGGGTCCGTGGACCGCGCGGAGTGGCAGGGACTGCAGGCCCGGCAGGCCGTTGCCTATCACTTTCTGGGCCGCTGCTTCCACGCGCCCCCGGGCGCCGTCTGGCTGGAGGCGCTGGCCAGGGACCGGCTCTTCCAGGCCTGGCCGCTGCCGGCGGGCGACGAGGACACGGCAGCCGGGCTGGCGCTGCTCGCGGCGTACTGCGAGCGCTGGGACCGGGCCCAGCTCGGCGCGCTCACGTGGGACTTCAATCGGCTGTTCGTGGGACCGGGCGAGATGCTGGCCCCGCCCTGGGAATCGGTTCACCGCAGCAAGACGAAGCTGACCTTCCAGGAGCCGACGCTGCAGGTGCGGGCGCTGTACGAGGCGTTCGGCGTGCAGGCGCCCGCGCTGCACCGCGAGCCGGACGACCACCTGGCCCTCGAGCTGGCCTTCCTCGCGACGCTGTCGGAGCGGGCCGTGGAGGCCGGCGAGCGGGGTAACGGCGAGCAGCTCGAGGGGTGCCTGCGGGCCCAGCAGGCGTTCCTGCGGGACCACCTGCTGGCGTGGGCGCCCGCCTGCCTGGCCCTCGTCGAGACGCACGCCGAAACCGACTACTACCGCGGCGCGGCCCGGCTGGCGCGCGGCTCGCTGGCAGCCTCGGCGCGTCTCTGCGGCGCGTGCGGGGCCACCGCCTGACCGGTCACGCGCGCGGAATCCAGCGGCCGCCGAGGACGGTTCCTCTCGGGAAGAGCCGCCCGCCGCCGGCCCGCAGGTTCTCGTAGTTGTCGACGAAGTCGAAGGCGCCGACGCGCATCTCGAGCAGCGCGAGGTCGGCCGGCGCCCCCACGTGCAGCGTCCCGCGATCGTTGAGGTGCGGGAAGACCCGCGCCGCATTGACGGTCACGCAGGCGACCACGTCGTCCAGCGTCATCCCGGCGTCGAGGAACTTCGACATGACGTTGGGCAGGTCGACGACCCCCGGCACCCCCCGGCTCGCGGCGTTGCCGTCCGTCGAGATCGTGTCGGGCCAGAAGCCGGCCCGCATGACGCTGTCGAAGGTGTCCCAGCGCAGGTGGCCGGTGCGCCCGTTGGCGACGTCGAACCACACGCCCCGGCGGCGGGCTGCGAGCACATCCGGCAGGATGCGCCCGGCGTCGTCGACGATGGCGTTGGGCGGCGGCGCGAACATGTGGGTGACGATGTCGCCCGGCTTGAGCAGGCCGAGCAGCCTGGACAGCGGCGAGGCGGTCTGGCCCATGTGGATCATCACCGGCAGATCGAAGGACGAGGCCACCTCCTGCGCCCGGCGCAGCACCTCGACGTCGTCGGCGGCGACGTTGCGCGACAGCCGCGCCTTGACCCCGACGACGAAGTCGCGGTGGCGCGCGACCGCGTTCTGCGCGGCGTCCACGTCGGCCAGGTCGAGGTCCATCGTGTCGCCTTCGCGCAGGATGCCGGCGCGCCCGATGTTGATCAGCACACGCGCCGACTGCGGCGCCGCCCGCGCAATGGCGACCGGCTCGGCGAGGCCGTCCGCGCCCGCCGCCCCGGCCTCGACCCAGGCGGTCACGCCGTCCTCGA
>CAYGCV010000358.1:0-2772 GCA_964348425.1 uncultured Vicinamibacteraceae bacterium
CGGCGCCCAACCAACCCTGCAGGAGTCCACGCCGTTCTACGGCGCAGACTCCTAGAACGTGAAGTCGCTCCACTCGGCAATCTTGCCGTCGACCACGTGAAAGACGCCCACGACCGGCACCTCCACGTCGTTGCCGGGGAGGGCGAACCGGTCCACGCGGTCGTTGACGACGATCGGCCCCCGCGCCCACGAGTCGACGACCTCGAACTCGGCCGCGGTCGCCTCGCGCGCGAACCCCTGCAGCATGGCGATGATCGCGTCGCGGCCCTCGACGACGGGCATGGCCTGCGTGGGGCGGAACTTGCAGTCGTCCGCCAGCGCGGCGCCCAGCTTGTCCCAGTCGAGCGGCACCGTCCAGCCGGCGCAGAAGTCGTTCACCAGATCGAGATTCGCCTGCTCGGCGGCCGTCGGCTCGGCGGCGCCCAGCCGGCGCGGCAGCGCGGCCGCCAGCGTGCCGGCGCCGGCCGCGGTCAGAAACGTTCTTCGTGTGGGGTAGCGGCTTGCGATATCCATGCTTGTCGGCTCCCTTGGTGCTTTTCGGCTCCTGCGGTCGGGGCCGCCACCGATCGCACGTCGGCGGCCGCCGGACAAAGCCTATCGAATCAACTCGGTCTCGGGGAACTGCGCGTACCAGCCGAACCAGAACGCGCGCTGGGCCGGCAGCCGCGGCCGGCGCACCGCCGGATCCGCCGCCAGCTCGAGCGCCGCTTCCGTGACGCGCCACGGCCGGCCCGCCTCGTCGAGCACCTCGCCGGCGGCGCCGAGCCGCTCGAAGCGGACGTCCTGCGCGTCGTAGACCCGGTTGGCCCCCGCCTCGCTCGTCACCACGACCAGGTTGCGGCCGGCGTGGCGCTGCCGGAACACCCGCTGCCCGGCCAGGAAGTCCGCCGCGATGGCCAGCGGCGCGAGCTGTCCGGTCGCGGGGTCCGCGAGCCGCAGCACCAGCACCTCGTCCTTGTTCCGCAGGCGGCGGTCGGTCCGCGCGACCTGGAACATCAGCGCGTCGGTGGCGAAGTACGAGCGGTAGGCCGCGCCCTCGGCGTAGTTGCGGCGGTGTCCGGTCTCGAGCGACAGGACCGTCGTGGCGGGGTGCCGCGCCCGCCACTCGCCCCACGTGGTGGTCACCACGGCGCGCGGCGTGAGGCGCAGGCCGCTCCCGAGCAGTGGCCCGACCACCGGCACGCCCTCGAACGTGTTCCAGAGGCTGCGGGTCTCGTGGTCGAACATCAGCTTGTTCGACCGGTAGAGCAGGCCGCTGGTGCCGAACGTGTGCCGCCGCCCGCCCGCCACGCTCTCGAACGGAATCACCGTGCCGCACAGGGTGCAGTAGACGATGGTCAGCTCGATGCCCCCGAGCCGGTCGAGCGCCATCTCGTGCCACGCCAGGATCCGCTTCGGATAGGCCCGCGCCTCGCCGTTCAGCGCGATCCCGAAGACGACGTGGTCGTCCTCCAGGTAGTCCGCCCCGGCCGCGTCGAGCCGGGCGGGGTACTCGAGGGGCGGGATGCCGTTGACGGCCACGCCGCCCCACTCGATCTCGTCCAGCCGTATCGCCGACGCCACGCCGCGCGGGAAGAAGTCGGCGAAGCGCGGATCGATCTGGCTGTACCACTGCCCCTTGAGGTAGCCATAGTCGGGGTGGGGCTCGTACGGCTGGGACCAGACCCAGTCGTTCCAGCGGCCGAGATCCTGGCCGAACCGCACGCCGGTCTTCTCCTCGAGGAACTGCACGAGGCTGATGAAGCTCAGCATGCGCGAGCTCGGGGGGCGCAGCAGCCGCGCCAGGTCCCAGACCATGCCGGCATAGCCGGGGCGCCACCCCGCGTCGATCGCCTCGAAGGCGCCCCGCGCCTGGTCCGGGCTGCCGCCCGCGGCGGCGAGGAACAGCTCGATGGGGGGATGCTCGGCCGGCTGGGCCGCGGCCGGCCCGGGGGCGGCGCCGAGGCACAGCAGCAACCCGCTGGCGAGCGCGAGCGTCCTGCCGTGCGGCAGCCTGCGGCGGAGAGTCGCCATTCGACCCCGCGATTATAGTCCCATACCCCCTGGACTCCCGGAGGGCGTATGATGGCTGCCTGTCGGAGCCAGCGGCACGTGCCGAAACAACGGATGCCGAAGCAACCTGTCGAGACTGGAGGAGTTGCGATGCGCCTGTCTGCGAACCTGCCGGCTTTGCTCGTTCTGGGCCTGGGCCTGACGCTGTCCGCCTGCGGATCGTCCGGCGATGACGCGCAGGCCGCGGCCCCCGCGGACTTCGGACCGGTGGTGGCCGCGCCCGCCGGCACGCTCGAGGGCGAGCACGTCGACGCGGCGGGCGACGTGCTGGTGTTCCGCGGCGTGCCCTACGCCGCGCCGCCCGTCGGCGAGGCCCGCTGGCAGCCGCCCGCACCGGCCGCGGCGTGGGACGGCGCGCGCCCGGCCACGGAGTTCGGCCCGGTCTGCTGGCAGCGGTCGCGCGACATGTCGTCGCTCTACGCGCGGGGCGCGCTCGACACCCGCGAGGACTGCCTCTACCTCAACATCTGGACGCCGGCCGACGCGCCGGACGCGGCGCTGCCGGTCATGGTCTGGTTCCACGGCGGCGGCCACAACAGCGGCGCGGGCAGCCCGCGCATCTTCGACGGCACGGCGCTGGCGCGGAAGGGCGTCGTGCTCGTCACGATCAACTACCGGCTGGGGCCGTTCGGCTTCCTGGCCCACCCGGCGCTGACCGCGGAATCGCCGCACGGCTCGTCCGGCAACTACGGCCTGCTCGACCAGATCGCCGCGCTCGAG
>CAYGCV010000359.1:0-2770 GCA_964348425.1 uncultured Vicinamibacteraceae bacterium
ACGACATCGTGTCATTAGTAATGGTGTCATCATACTAATGCGGTTCTTAATATCACCAGATCGGCCGGCGGCAGCGGAGCGGCAAGCCGCCTGCCGCGGCCGGGCTCGGCCGCGCCGTAGAACCCGTGCTCGTCGCAGCGGTCGGCGCCGCCGAGGAGCGCGCCGGACTCGCCCGTCCACGGCAGCGACGCGAACTTGTCCACCGTCGCGATGAGGAACGCCGGCAGCCGGCGGTAGATCGGCTCGTCCACGCCGAGCACCGGCAGCGGCCGGTCGCCAGCGAAGTCGCACTCGAAATTCGTGCAGACGATGCGCAGCTCGCGCGGCTGGTCGTCATCGGGCAGCAGCGTGAACGCGTCCGGCTCGAAGCGCTCCCCGCACCAGGGGCAGCTCTCGAGCGGGATGGGCGACGGGTTGCCGCGCGGGTTGCTCTTGAAGCGGCGCACCTTCGTGCGGGCCGAGTCGGGGCGGCTGTCGCCCTTGCGGCCCAGCACGTTCGGCGTGGCGGCCTTGCCCACCCACAGGCCGATCTCGAAGGGCCAGTCGCCGTACCGGGCGCGATCGGCCTGGCGCTCGAGCTCCAGCGCGCAGACGAGCCCCGCCGCGCGCTGGAGCTGGTCGAGCGTCAGCAGGCGCAGCGTGTAGCGCATGATGACGCTCACGCCGGCGCCGGCGCGTCCCTCGTCGCCCGGGTTGCGCAGGCGCCGCAGCACCATCGCCACCGCCGCCAGCCCGAGATACGCCTCGGTCTTGCCGCCGCCGGTTGGAAAGAACAGCAGGTCGACCGTCTCGCGGTGCGGGTCGCTCGGATCGGCCAGTCCGGGCAGATTCAGCAGCATGAACGCGAGCTGGAACGGACGCCAGGCCGGCCCCGTCGTGCCGAAGTTGTCGCCGAGCCGCTGGCGCAGCGCCCGCGCCACGGCCCGGTTCGCGACGCGGAACGCATCCAGCAGCGCCGCGTCCGCGGCCAGCATGGCGATGCCGCGCGCCATCCGGTCCGCCGCGATGCCAGCGTAGTTGAGCAATTGCGCGGCGGTCTCGCGCCGCGTTCCCTGCAGCGCCCCGGCGGCGACGGCCTCCCGGCGGGCGGCGATCCATGCCCGGTACTGCTCGACGAGGGGCGCGAGCGCCCGCTCCGCGTCCGGCCCCCCGGACAGCGCCCCCAGCGCCTCCATGGACAGCTCGACGTCCTGCACCGGGGCCGTCTGCGTCTTCTCCACCTCGGCGGTGCCGATCCAGGTCGTCCGCAACTGCCGGCAGACACCGTCCACCAGCGTCCACTGCGCAGACACGCCGTGGCCGGTCGCATATTCCGGTGCGTCGGCGAAGTGCAGGTCGGCCACCTGCTCGTCCCAGTCCGGTGCGCGCGCGCCGCGCAGATCGGGCCGCGGCACGAAGCCGTGGTCCGTCGCCACCTCGATCTCGGCCTGAAACGCGTACGCCCAGTCCGGCTGCTTGCCGTCGGGGGGACGCCGGTTCACGAGAAAGCACGACACCGAGCGCGTGCCGGCGGGCAGCTCGCCGGTCAGGTCCCCGGCGAGAACCGGGCGCTCCACCACGTTGAGCTCGAGGCCGTCCGAGTCGTCGACATCGTGCGGCACCGGATCCGCCGCGCCCGCCAGGGGTATCGACATCACCGCCGCACGCGGGATCCGCTGCCAGACGGTCGTCCTGTTCCCGGCGCCATCCTCGACGTCGGCCGGCGCGTAATCGCCCCAGCGCACCGTCACCGTCAGCGCGCGACACGCCTGCGGCACGAGGAAGGTCAATCCCATCGAGGAGGGAAAGAATGCCTTCCGGGCCGCCTTGCGCTCGTCGTTCGATTCCTCGGCGAGACCCGCCGTCTCGGGGACCGCGTCGAGGTCGTCGTCCTGGTCCGCGTCGGAGCGCTTGTCGGGCGGGCCGTCGGTCGGGATCAGGAACCCCGCCACGTACCAGTTCGAGGGCCGCTCGCGCATCGGCAACTGCTCGTCGGCGAGCGCGTGGCCGTCCCACGGACCGACCAGGTCCAGCTTCAGCGCGTCGACGATGCGCGTCCGGACTTCGACGGAGTCGGCGGGCGGGGCCGATGCGGTGGGGGATCTGGCGGCGCCGGTCAAGACCATCTTGGTAGATCCCTTGCAGCCTACCGCCTCCGGCAGGCGGCGGGCAACGCGTCAGCCGTCGACCGGCTGACGCCGCTCGCGCTCGGCGATTCGCTCACCGCGGGACCTGCTCGACATCGGTCCGCGAGAAGTCGTCGCCTTTGAACAGTAACAGCACAATGGCGACGATTGCCGAGGTGCCGACGACGATCACCTCGGCAGCCCGCGCTCGTCGTAGAGAGCGTCCTGAAGCACCCGGGAAAGCGGCCGCCCGTCGCAGGGATCCAGGCTGGCCAGCCGCCTGCACAAACGGAGCCCCTCGCGCGCATACCGCTCCAGGGACACCCGGATGGCGGCACGGTCCGGCCTGTCCAGCTCTACCCGGTCCTCAAGCGCGCTCAGCGCCCGCTCGATGACCGCGACCTTCCGCCCGCGCCCGCGCAGACCGAGGCGGGCCGCGAGGCGCTCCACGCGCTCGTCCAGGTCACGGCGGTGGACGATGTTGATGGCCATGACGGCATGGTAGCGTCAATACATAGTCAGCGCTCCGGCGGCGTCGCGTTTCGTCTTCGGAAAGAAGCTGGAGGACACCCTGGAGATTCTCGGTCTTCGCCAAGAGCCGCCGCGCGACCCGGTGGCGCCGAGCGTCCCGCACGAGGGACCCCCGGAAATCGCGCTGGTCGCCC
>CAYGCV010000360.1:0-2719 GCA_964348425.1 uncultured Vicinamibacteraceae bacterium
CGTCTACGTGAACACGTTCTTCTGGCGCACCCCCACCATGCCGCTCCCGATGGAGACCAACCCGCACGCCGTCTTCGAGCGCCTGTTCGGCGCCGGCGGCGACCCGGCGGCGCGGCTCGCGCAACTGCGCCGGGACCGCAGCCTGCTCGACGCGGTGGCCGACGACATGGTCCGCCTGCAACGGACGCTGGGCCCGCGGGACCGCGCGACGGTGGACGGCTACCTCGACGCCGTCCGCGACGTCGAGCGCCGCCTGCGGAACACGCTGGCGCGCGCCGACGCGTCGCCGGCCCCGGCCATGGCGGCGCCGCTGGGCATACCGGACTCGTTCGCCGAGCACGCGCGGCTGATGTTCGACCTGCAACTGCTCGCGTACCAGGCCGACATCACGCGCGTCGCGACGTTCCAGATCGGGCGCGAGCTGAGCACGCGGTCGTACGCCGAGCTCGGCGTGCTCGAGTCGCATCACGACATCTCGCACCACCAGAGCGATCCGTTGCGGATGGCGAAGAACACGAAGATCAACCTGTTCCACATGAGCCTGTTCGCGGAGTTCGTCGAGAAGCTGCGCGCGACGCCCGACGGCGACGGCACGCTGCTCGACCACGCCATGCTGCTCTACGGGGGCGGCCTCGGCGACGGCGACCGCCACCTGCCCCACGACCTGCCGCTCGCGCTCGTGGGCGGCGGCTGCGGGCAGCTCCGGGGCGGCCGCCACCTGGTCTGCGAGACCGACACGCCGCTGATGAACCTCGGCCTGACCCTGCTGGACAAGGTCGGCGTGGAGCTCGACAGCGTCGGCGACAGCACGGGCCGGCTGACCGGCGTCTAACGAATGATGCTTGCCCGGACCCGGCGGTTGCTCGTGCCGCTCGTCGTGCTCGGCATCGCCGCCCCGGCGGGTGCCGCCGCGGGTGCCGGGACCCCGCTCGTGGAGGCGGTCAGAGCCGGCGACGATGCTGCCGTGCGGGCGCTGCTGCGACGGGGTGTCGATGCGAACGCGCCGACCGCGGACGGCACGACCGCGCTGCACTGGGCGGCGCACCTCGACGACCCGGACGCCGTGGACGTGCTGCTCGCCGCCGGCGCGGACGCGGCGGCGGCCAATCGCTACGGGGTGCGGCCGCTGAGCCTGGCGTGCACCAACGGCAGCGCCGGCATCATCGCGCGCCTGCTCGCGGCCGGGGCGGATCCGGACGCCGCGCTGCCGGGCGGCGAGACGGCGCTCATGACCGCGGCGCGCGCCGGGCGCGCGGACGCCGTCGAGCTGCTGCTCGCGCATGGCGCGGACGTGGGGGCGCGCGAGCTGACCCGGAATCAGACCGCCCTGATGTGGGCCGCCGCGCACGGTCATGCGGCCGTCGTCTCCGCCCTGCTCGACGCGGGGGCGGACATCCACGCGCGCTCGAGCGGCCCGGCATCGGCCGCGGGCGGCAGCGGGTCGCAGGCGGCCGTGTTCCGCGACTACTCGCGCCGCGGCCGGATCGATGCGTTCACGCCGTTGTTGTTCGCCGTGCGCGGCGGGCACAGCGACACGGTCCGCACGCTGCTCGACCGCGGCGCGAACGTGAACGACACCGCCCCGAACGGGGCCAGCGCCCTGGTCGTGGCGGCCGTCAACGCCCACTGGGAGCTGGGGGTCCTGCTGCTCGACGCCGGCGCGGATCCGGACCTCGCCGGCCAGGGCTGGACCGCGCTGCACCAGGTCGTCCGCACGCGGACCCTCAACATCGGCCAGTTCCCGCACCCCGTCCCGACGGGGCGGCTGAGCGGCCTGGACTTCGCCCGCGAGCTCATCGCGGCCGGGGCCGACCTTGACGCCCGCGTGACCAGGCCGATCGACGACGGGTACCGCGGGCCCCGCTTCAGCCAGATCGACGCGACCGCGTACGTGCTGGCGGGCAAGGGCGCCGACCACGAGATGCTGCGGCTGCTCGCGGAAGCCGGCGCGGATCCGACGCTGACGAACGAGACCCGCACGACCGCGCTCATGGCGGCCGCGGGCGTCGGCATGTTCTACGTGAACGAGGACAGCGGCACGAACGAGGACGCGCTGGAGGCCGTGAAGGTGGCGCTGGAGCACGGCGCCGACATCAACGCCGCGGACAGGAAGGGCGATACGGCGCTGCACGGCGGGGCCTGGCGGGGCTCGAACGCCATCGTGCGGCTGCTGGTCGACCGCGGCGCCCGGCTGGACGCCGTCAACCGGAACGGCTTCACGCCGCTGGGCGTGGCGAACGGCGAGGAGTTCACCCGGGCCGGCCTGCAGCGGCGCCCCGCAACGGTCGCGCTGCTGCAGGAGCTGATGACGGCGCGCGGGCTGCCGGCCGAGCTCGGCTCGGACGCGGCCGCGCACACCCCGCCGCGGTAGTGGTGGTTTGTTCAGCACCGCCCGCGGCCGCGACCGGCGTCAGCCGCCGCGCACGGGTTCGACGACGCGAAGCTCTGCGAAGTAGCGTCGATAGAAGCCCCGGTCCCGTGTCACGAGCGCCTGCGCACGGGTCTGAGCGTGCGCTGCGACCAGGAAGTCGGCAACCATCCGGGTGCGCCGGCCGCCGTGCCGCCGATACTGCCGCCACTGGCGGGCCGCCAGGCTGGCCGCGCGCTCGTCGAACGGATCGAATACGATGCCCGCCGCGTCGAGGGCGCGCCGCATGCGTTCGGTCCGCGAGAAGAACGCGCCCACCTCGGCCCACACGACTGGACAGACCACCAGGCG
>CAYGCV010000361.1:0-2703 GCA_964348425.1 uncultured Vicinamibacteraceae bacterium
GCGCGGGGCTGTGGGGTCCCCGCAAGCGGACGCCGGGGGCTCGGGGCGCAGCCCCATCTGGAGGATGCCGACGCCGGGGGCTCGGGGCAGCCCCGTCTGATGGAAGCTACCCTCGGCGCGCCCGGTGCGCTGCGGTGGCGCGGTCGACGATGGAGACGATCGTCGACGCGACCAGCACGTAGCCCGTTGCGCGGGCGATCAGCGCCAGCGCCGCCGCCTGGCCCGGAACCACCTCGATCCGCGCGGCCGCGAGCACCACCAGCGGGACGAAGTAGCCGATGCCGTTCCAGCGCCCGATGGTGCTCATGCGCAGCCGCTTCTCGCAGTGCAGCCAGTACGAGTCGGCCGCGTACTGACCGAAGGCAACCGCGACGAGCACGGGCAGCGCCGGCGGGACGCCGCCCGCGAGCGCGGCGCCCGTCAGTCCCGCGGTCACGAACACGCAGTCCGTGGCGTGATCGAACAGTTGCCCGCCGGCCGAGGCCGTGCCCCGCCGCCGGGCGACGACGCCGTCGAGCCAGTCGCTGGCGATGGCCGCCGCCAGCAGCGCGGCGACCACGCCGGCAGCCAGCCGGTCCGGCCGGGCGAAGGCGACCGCAAGCGGCAGCGCCAGCCCGAGCCTGATGCCCGTGAGCAGGTGGGCCATGCCCGTCGGCGGCGCCTACCCGAACAGCTCGCGCTGCGCCCGCGGCCAGAATGCCACGCCGATGAGCGCGTTGAACAGAATGAAGAAGTTGTGCTGCACGAACCCGAACGCCGCCATCGGACCCTCGTTCTCGGGAAACAGGATGACCCAGAACGTGATGGCCGCCGCGCGCATGGGGGTCGGCACGGCGGCGGCGAAGAAGATGACCGGCAGGTAGCCGAGCAGCGCCAGGAAGGACGCCTCGACGCCGAACAGGTTGAGCGCGGTCGTGTAGACGGCCACGGCCGCCAGCAGCGCCGGCGAGCGCATCACGAGGAACAGCGCGTAGTGCTTGAGGTCGGCTCGGCGGAACGCATGGAAGATCCGCCGCTCGCGCAGGCTGTTGCCCGGCAGGATCGCGCCGCGGAAGTAGAGCACCCAGAGGGCGAAGACCGGCACCGCGCCCGCCGCGAGCCAGGGCAGGAGCCCGAAGGCCGGGGGCAGCGAGGGGCCGCTGAAGGCGTAGCCCACCGTCGCCCAGAACAGCAGGTAGAACACCTCGCAGAACATCACGAACAGCATCACCGAGCCGACCTCCCAGCCCGGGACGCGGTCGCGCCGGTGCAGGTAGTAGGCCATCGCGCCCTTGCCGATCTGCTCGTTGAAGATCGAGATGATGTAGGCGCTGGCGCGGATGGGCAGGATGTCGCGGTAGCGGATCGGGGTGATGAACCAGTTGAGCGCCCGCGACACCACCAGCGTGTCGATGCAGAAGTAGAGGCCCGAGTAGGCGACCATCAGGACGACCCAGGACAGCCAGTCGACGTTGGCGAAGACGCCCGTCATGTAGTCGACCAGCGACAGGCCTTCCCGCGCCGCGGCGCCGTCGAGGCGGTAGTACAGATAGGCGAAGCAGGCCACGCCGAGGGCCGGGAAGGCGGCGCGGCCGGCCCGGCTGGGCGCCGGACGGACGCCGGCGGACGGCTCGTCGGAAACGGGGTGCTCGGTCGGTGGCAGGGTCATGGTCCTCCCGCGGACTGCCGCAGCCTGGCCAGCGTGTCGGACAGCGGCGTCAGGTCGATGCCCAGATCGCCGTCGGCGTTGCGCGGCACCGCCTCGTCGGAGGTGATGACGTCGATCACCGCCGGCGTCAGGCCGCCGGTGCGAATCAGGCCCGCGAGACGCGCCCCGAGTCGCGCGAGCCAGACGGGCGTGGAGCGGATCGCGAGGTCGCGGTCCAGGAGGCGCGCCGTCCGCTGCAACAGCTCGCGCTGCGTGAGCAGGGTCGGTCCGACCAGCTCGTACGTCCGCGCGCCGGCGGACGGCTCGCGGCAGCAGCGCGCAACGGCCGCGCACAGGTCGTCGACGTCGAGCGGGCGCAGCCGGTGCGCCCCGCCGCCCAGCAGGCGGACCGCCGGGCGGGATGCGTCGCGCAGCAGCGCGCGCCCGCCGGCCGTGTCGGGCCCCAGGAGCAGCGGGGTGCGGATGATCGTCGCCGCGACGCCGGCGCCGGCCACGAGGCGTTCGGCCTCCCCCTTGGAGCGGAAGTAGCCGTTCGGCGAGTCCGGATCGGCCCCCAGCGAGCTGACGAACACGATGTGGCGCACCGCCGCGGCCCGGGCGGCCTCGACCAGCACGCGCGTCGTGTCGACGTTGGCGCGCTGATAGTCGGACGCCCGGGTCTCGAACAGGATGCCGGCCAGATGCACCACGCAGTCGACGCCGCCCAGCGCCGCGCGCAGGCGGTCGGGCTGGTCGTAGCCGATCACCGCGGCCGCGATGCGCGGCGCACGCGGCAGGGCGGCCACCGCCGCCTGGCGTCGCACCACGGCGACCACGCGCAACCCGTCCTCGCCGGCGAGCCGCGCCAGCAGCGCCCTGCCGACGGCGCTGTTGGCGCCGGTGACCGCTACCTGCCCGCTATCCACGTACGCCACTCATGTCCCACGCCCCGACCGCCCGCGATGCGACACCGCCTGGCCCACCAAGCGTCGCCTGACGGCTCCGCTTGGCGCCCAACCACCCCTGCAGGAGTCCGCGCCGTTCTACGGCGCAGACTCCTGGGGCCCGGCGGGCGT
>CAYGCV010000362.1:0-2587 GCA_964348425.1 uncultured Vicinamibacteraceae bacterium
CGACAAGGTGGCGCGTATTGCAATGCGCATTTCCGGGACGGCACACTAGCGCTGCCGTAGCGTGGCGCGCCGATCCATGAATATCTAAAGCGAGACTTTAGATATTCATGGATAATGGCGGGTGTGATTCCCCGCACCGATCACGAGACTGCCATTGGCGCCCTGCTCGGGCAGTTTCCCGTCGTCGGCCTCATCGGTGCGCGACAGGTCGGCAAGAGAACGCTTGCGCGGCGCGTGGTCGCCGCGGCGTCGCAACCTGTCACCTCATTCGATCTGGAGGACCCGACCGACGAGGCGCGGCTCGCGGATCCCAAGCTGGCGCTCGAACCGCTGCGGGGCCTCGTGGTCATCGACGAGGTCCAACGCCGGGAGGGACTCTTCGAGCTGCTGCGCGTGCTGGTGGATCGGCCGGGCGGCGCGGCCCGGTTCCTCGTGCTCGGCAGTGCCGGACCTGACCTGCTGCGGCAATCCTCGGAGACGCTCGCCGGGCGCATCGCCTATCACGAGCTGCCGCCGTTCCGCGCCAACGAGACGGGGGCCGGCGCAATCGACCGGCTCTGGGTGCGCGGCGGGTTTCCGCCGTCGTTCCTTGCTCCCGACGAGAAGGCCAGCGTCCGCTGGCGGCAGGCCTTTGTCCGGACCTTCCTCGAACGCGGCCTGCCGCAGCTCGGCGTGTCCGTGCCGGCGGCGACGATGCGGCGTTTCTGGACGATGGTCGCCCACTACCACGGCAACCGGTGGAACAGCTCCCAGATCGGCCGCGCACTCGGCGTGTCCGGGCCGACCATCAACGCCTACCTCGACCACCTCGTCGACGCGCTGGTGGTGCGCCGGCTCGCGCCCTGGCACGAGAACCTGAAGAAGCGGCAGGTCAAGGCGGCGAAGATGTTCGTCGCCGACACCGGGCTGTTGCACACGCTGCTCGCGCTCGACACCGAGGCGGCGCTCCTGGGACATCCGCAGGCGGGGGCTTCCTGGGAAGGGTTCGCCATGCAGGAGATCGTCCGGATCCTGGGTGTCGACTGGGACCGGTGCTACTACTGGGCCACGCAGCAGGGCGCCGAGCTCGATCTGCTGGTGTTCGATGGCGGGCAGCGGACAGGATTCGAGTTCAAGCGCACGAGCGCCCCACGGCTCACGCGGTCGATGCGGTCGGCGCTGGCCGACCTGCGGATCGGTCGCCTGTACGTCGTCTTCCCCGGATCCTCCCGGTTCCGTCTGGCCGAAAGGGTGGAAGCAGTCGGATTGACTGCCGCGTGCGCCCGCGGTCTGTAAGCTGATGAATTTAGCGGGCGGCCACCGGCTCGCCGTCCCGTGTCGTGGCGCCGAGCTCGCGGAGGAGTCTGGCCGTGCTGCCGGCCGCCTCTCCCGCGGCCAGCGCCAGGTCCAGCGGCGTCTCGCCGCGCTGGTTCCGCGCGTCCAGCTCGGCACCGCGCTCCGCCAGCAGCGCGACAACCTCGTCCAGGCGGCGCGACACCGCCAGGTGCAGCGCCGTCTCGCCGCGCCCGCCGCGCGCGTTGACGTCCACGCCGGCGTCGAGCGCCGCGACGACCGCGTTGGTCGCCAGGCGCTGCTCGACCTCGGCTGCGGGGCGCGGGACGCCGAACCGCTGCCGCGTGCTGCCGCCGAGTATCGCGGCCATCGCCGCGGTCTCGCCACCCAGCGAGGCCGACGGATCGGCGCCGTGGGCGGCCAGCAGCCGCATGATCGCCGGCTCGCGGAACGACGCCGCCACCCAGAGCGGCGTGGCGCCGATCATGCGGTGCGGCAGCCGCCAGTCGGCGCTCACGCGGCGCGCGGGCGTACCGCGCTCCAGGACGGCGTCGGGGTCGGCGCCGAACCTCAGCAGCGTTGCGACCAGTTGCGGGTCGCCGCGGAGCACCGCCGCGTGCAGCGCCGCGTACCCGGCGCCCGCCGCGTTCGGGTCGGCGCCGGCCTCGAGCAGGAAGGTCGCGAACTCGCGGTGGTTGCCGTGGGCGGCCACGACCAGCGGCGTCGTGCCGCTCGCCGCCGCGTCGTCCACCGCGGCGCCGGCTGCAACGAGGAGACGGGCGGACGCCACGTCGCCGTGCCGCGCCGCGAACAGCAGCGGCGTGTAGCCGCCCTGCAGCACCTCGAAGACGCCGCTGGGGTCCGCGTTGCCGGCGGAGCTGACGACCTGCGGGTAGGCGCGCGAGCGATCGTCCACGCGGGCGCCGGATTTCAGCAGGACGCGGACCACCTCCGCATGCTGCTGCGCCACGGCCCACATCAACGCCGTCTGGCCGTACGTGTGCTCGGTCGCGTGCGGGTCGGCGCCGCGGTCGAGCAGGGCCTGCACGGCGGCGGGATTGCCCGTGCGCGAGGCGGTCATCAGCGGCGTCTCGCCCGACGGCAGCGCCCGGTCGGGGTCGGCGCCGGCGGCCAGCAGCGTCTGGAGCAGGTCAGCGCTGCCGTTGCTCGCGGCGAGCCACAGCGGCGTGGCCCCGAGATCGTTGACGGCGTCGACCGCGGCGTCGGATTCGAGCAGCAGCCGCACCGTCGGGGCGTCGTCCCAGTAGACGGCCCAGTGCAGGGCGGAGGTGCCGTCGCCCTGCGGCCGATCGAC
>CAYGCV010000363.1:0-2575 GCA_964348425.1 uncultured Vicinamibacteraceae bacterium
CGGAGGGTTACGCGGGCGACCTGCTGCTGAGCGTGGGCACCGAGATCTCCACGCACGCCGGCCACCTGCTCGCGCTCGGCCTCGACGAGCCGAGCTATCGCTTCCCGCCCACCGCGGCCGACGTGCTGCGGGACGTCGCGGAGCTGGGCGGGACGGCGCTGGTCGCGCACCCGACCAGCCCGCGGGGCGACCTCCGCTGGAAGGCGCCAGCGCTGCCCGGCGGCTGGGGCATCGAGGTGCTCAACGGCGACACGCAGTGGCGCTCGGCGCCGCGGCTGAACCTGCTCGCCAGCCTGTTCGTCTACCCGCTGCGAAGCGGGCACGCGCTCGCGAGACTGCTGACGAGGCCGGCCGCCCTGGCGCTGTGGGACGAGCTCCTGAGCCGGCGGCACGCCGCGGGCATCGCCGGGGCCGACGCGCACACGCGCCTGCCGTCCTACGAGTCCGTTTTCGACGTGGTCCGGAACCACGTGCTGCTGGATGCCCCCCCGACCGGCGACGCCGCCGGCGACAGCCGCGCGATCGTGGACGCCCTGGCCCGCGGGCGCCTGTTCGTCGGCATCGACGCCATTACCCCCGCAGACGCCTTCTCCTTTACCGCCGAGCGCGGCGACCGCACGTGGACGATGGGCGACACCGTCCCGCCGCATCCAGCCCTCACGCTGCGCGCGGGCGGCGTGGGCGGCGCACCCGCACGGTTCAGCCTGCTCAAGGACGGCGCCGTCGTGGCGGCCGGGAGCGGCGCCGTCGAGGCATCGGCGGCGGGCAGCGGCGTCTACCGGGTCGAGGTGAGCCTGCCCGGGTGGGACGTGCCCTGGATCCTGTCGAACCCGATCTACGTGTTCGACGACGCCGAGAGCCGCCGGCGCCGGGCCCGCGCCGCGCTGGCGCCGCTCCCGCCGGCCGTCGCCGCCGCCGCCGCGTACCTGGACAGGTTCGAGAACGGATCGATCTTCGCGCCGGCGTCCGATCCCACGTCGTCGATCGCCGTGTCGATCGAGCCGCGCGGCGCCGGCGCGGACGGTGCGTCCGCCCGCGTCGCCTACCGGCTCGGCGCGCGGACGCGCGCGACCCCGTCGCCGTACGTCGCGCTCACGAGCTTCGCACCGCGGGATCTCTCGCGCTACGCCGGGCTCACGCTGTCCGTGCGGGCCGACGGCGAGTACCGCCTGTGGGTCCAGCTCCGCGACCGCAATCCGCGCTCGTCCGAAGGCAGCGAGTGGTGGTCGGCCTCGCTGAAGGCGACCCCCGAGTGGCAACGGCTGACCGTTCCGTTCGGCCGCCTGCAGTCGCGGGATCCCGCGACCGACGGCCGCCTCGACCTCGACGAAATCGAGGCCGTGATCTTCATCGTCGACGTCGATTCCGTGCCGGCCGGCACGGCGGGCACGCTGTGGCTCGACGACGTCGGCCTGTACCACCAGCCTGATGGCGAGGAGCAACGACCATGACCTGGACGCGCATTGCAAGAACAGCCGCCGCCGGCTGTGCCCTCGGCTTCCTGGCCAGCGGCCTGCCGGCCGGCGGGGCGGGCGCCCAGACGCGCCAGCCGGGCCTGCACCTGGACGTCGACGAGGTCCGGGCCATCGCCGGCCGGGTGACCGCCGGCCGCAGCCTGCAGCCCGCCGCCTGGCCGAACGGCGCCCGCGTCGCGGTCATGATCTCGTTCGACGTCGACAACCACACCACGACCATCGTGCGCAACGCCGAGCCGTCCATCGGCGCCCTGTCGCAGGGCGAGTACGGGGCGCGCGTCGGCCTGCAGCGCGTCGTCGACCTCATGGACCGCCACGAGATCCCGGCGTCGTTTTTCATACCGGCCGTCAGCCTCGTGCTGCACCCGGAGATGGTCGACGTCATCCAGGCCTCGGGCCGGCACGAGTTCGGCGTGCACGGCTGGATCCACGAGCTGAACAGCGCCCTAGACGCGGAGACCGAGCGCGAGTTCGTCCGCCGGGCGACCGACTACCTGGCGGAGGCCACCGGACGCCGGCCCGTCGGCTACCGCGCCCCGTCGTGGGACTTCAGCCCCAACACGCTCGACATCATCAGGGGGCTCGGGTTCCTGTACGACAGCTCGCTGATGGCCGACGACCGGCCCTACGAGCTGCTGCAGCACGGCGAGCCGACCGGCATCGTCGAGCTGCCGGTGGAGTGGATCCTCGACGACGCGCCCCTGCTGAACCCCCGCGGCGCCAGCTACACGCCGCCGCGCGAGCTGCTGCAGGTCTACATCGACGAGTTCGACAGGGCGTACGAGGAGGGCACCATGTTCCTGCTCACGACGCACCCCCACATCATCGGCCACCGCTCGCGCATGGTCATCCTCGAGGAGCTGATCGAGCACATCAGGGCGCGCGGCGACGTCTGGTTCGCGACGCACGAGCAGGTGGCGCGCTACGTCAGCGAGCAGGCCGGGCTGTGAGGGCCGCCCGCAGCCGGCGGTCGTGTTGCCGCCCGCCCGACGGTGCGCGCCCGTTGCGGGCGGCGGAGGGTTCGGCCTAAGATGGGAAACGACGATGCGCGCCCGTAGCTCAGATGGATAGAGCGCCGGGCTTCGAACCCGTAGGTCGGG
>CAYGCV010000364.1:0-2557 GCA_964348425.1 uncultured Vicinamibacteraceae bacterium
ATCCACGACGCCCGCCGCGTGCCGCTCGCCCGGCGGGACGGGCCGCCGGCGTCGTGGATCATCTCCCCCACCAGCACGACATGGTCCGGCGGCGGCAGGATCTGGTAGTTGTGGTTGTAGAAGCCGGGCGTCATGGCGCCGGGCATGCCGCGCGTGAGGCACCGGTCATAGGTGCTGAAGTCGTTCCAGGACGCGAGCTCGCCGCCGCCGGTGAAGCTGGCGAACCGCCGCGCCCGGCGTTCCTCCGCGGCAGGCGTCCGCGGCGGGTAGCGCCCGTCGGGCGGCTCCACGATCAGCGACGTGCGCAGCGACAGCTCGCCCTTCTCCAGCCAGTAGTCGTTGTATGCGCCGGTGGGCATGAAGTCCGACTGCTCCTCGGCCGAGATGCCGGAGCCGGGATTCCGCGCGGCCCGCTCCTCCTCGGTCAGGAACTCGCGGCCCGCGAGGTCTGCCGGCCGCTCCATGGGCGTCGTGGTCGTGTTCGACCAGATTCCCTGCAGGTCCGGATCGCCCCACGCGGTTCGCGGCGCGGACCAGGCGCCGTCATCCTGAGCGGCGACCGGCGCCGGCGCGAGCAGTCCGAACAGGCCGATCGTCAACACCAGCGCGGCAACTCGAGCAGTCATGAAAAACCTCCTTCAGACGGGGCTGCGCCCCGAACCCGCGGCCGCCGCCGGCGTCGTCTCGCCGCGGATGGACGCGTCCACGATCTCCACCAGGTGCATCGTGCGCAAGGGGCGGCCCTGGCGTTCCAGCGCGCTGCCGAGTTGCAGCAGGCAACCCGGATTCGACGACACGACCGCGTCGGCGCCGGTCGAGAGGATGTTCCCGGCCTTGCGCCGCCCGAGCGCGTCCGCCGCCTCCGGCTCGACGAGGTTGTAGATGCCCGCGGAACCGCAGCAGAGCCCGCCTTCCGGCACCTCGCGCACGTCGAGCTGCGGGATGGTCGCGAGCACGCGCCGGGGCTCGGCGCTGACGCCCTGCGCATGCTGCAGATGGCACGCGTCGTGGTAGGCCACGCGCATCGGGACCGGGTGTCGGCGCGCCTGCGGCTCGAGGTCGGCTAGCACCTCGGAGACGTCCCGGCACTTGGCGGCCAGCGCCTCCGCGCGCGCCGCGTACGCCGGATCGTCGCGCAGCAGGTGACCGTACTCCTTGAGCGTCGACCCGCAACCGGCCGCGTTGATCACGATGGCGTCGACGGCGGCGAGCGAGGGCTCGAACGCGTCGATGAAGCGCCGCGCCAGCGCCGCGGCGTCGTCCTCGAGGCCGGCGTGCAGCATCAGCGCCCCGCAGCACCCCTGGGCCTGCGGGATCACCACCTCGCAGCCTTCGGCGGCGAGCACGCGGGCCGTCGCGCGATTGACGTCGCTGAAGAAGACGCGCTGCACGCAGCCGAGCAGCAACGCGACCCGCCGCCGCGGCGGCCCGGTCGCGGGAACGACGCCGGGCAGCGACGACCAGGCGCCGGCGACCGAGACGCGGGGCGCCACCGCCTCCATGGCGCGCAGGCGCGCCGGGAGCGCGTCCAGCAGGCCGCTGGCGCGCGCCAGCCGCTGCAGCCCGAGCCCCTGATAGGCCCACAGCTCGAGCGCGAGCCAGCGCAGGCGGCGCGGGTACGGAAACAGGGCGAAGATCAGCCGGCGGAAGAGCCGGTCGGCCAGCGGCCGCTGGACGTGCCGCTCGAGCTGCGGCCGGGCGGCTTCCACCAGCTTGTCGTACTGCACGCCGGAGGGACAGGCGGTCAGGCACGCCATGCAGCCCAGGCACGTGTCGAAGTGGCGCGCGAACTCCGGCGTGATGGACGCCTTGCCCTCGAGCGCCACCCGCAGCAGGTGAATCCGCCCGCGCGGCGAGTCGGTCTCGCGGCTCCACAACGCGTACGTGGGGCACGGCGGCAGGCAGAAGCCGCAGTGCACGCAGTCCGCGAGCAGGTCCGCTGACGGCGGGTGATGCGCGTCGAACGCGCCGGTGTCGGGGGGCATGGAGCGTTCCTAATGGTAGCGCAACGCGCGCCCCCGTTCCCGGGACTGCTAGGATGGGCTTGCGACGGCGCCGACACGACGGCAGACAGGGGAGCGATCGATGACACACGCGGTGCGCATTCACGAGACCGGCGGTCCCGAGGTCCTGCGCTGGGAGGCGGTCGACGTTCCGGATCCGGGACCGGGCGAGGCGTTGATCCGCCAGACCGCAGCCGGTCTCAACTACATCGACGTCTACTTCCGGACCGGGCTCTACCCGGCGCCGTCGTTCCCGCTGACCATCGGCAATGAAGGCGCCGGCGTCGTCGAGGCGGTCGGTGACGGCGTGACCGAGGTGGCGGTCGGCGATCGCGTCGTCTACTGCATGAACCTCGGCAGCTACACGCAGCGCCGGCTGGTCGCGGCGCAGCAGCTCGTGAGGATTCCCGACGGGATCAGCGACGAGCAGGCGGCGGCGGTGATGCTCAAGGGGTGCACGGTGCAATACCTCGTGCGCCGGACGTACGCCGTGCAGCCGGGCGACACGGTGCTCTTCCACGCGGCGGCGGGCGGCTGCGGCCTCATCGCGTGCC